>DYBL01000047.1 GCA_019418625.1 Clostridiales bacterium
AACACGGGGATGAGCACCCGGGGGCGGGCCACGCCTGCCTTGGGGGCGGCACGGGAGAAGGCCGGGGCCTCCAGCACGGGTACAGCCTCAGGCACGGTGGGGGTCCGCATGGGGAAGATGGACTCCAGGGTCTGGTCATAGGGTCCGGACAGCTCGGAGAGAGTCACAGACTCGCACTCGCAGCAGATGGAGCCGCTGGCATTGGTGACGCCCACGCAGACGCCGGTGGGAAGATCCTCCGCCACCTCCAGCAGCAGGGCAGCCGGACGGCGGGCAAAGAGGCCGGCGGGGAGGAATGCGTCGGTGAAGGAGAAGCCCAGGCCGTTGCCAAGGCAGGACTTCATAATGGACACGGCGATGCCGCCGTAGCCCACCACGGAGGCGGAGACTACCTTGCCGGAGGCGATGGCCGCCTCGGCCGCGTCCAGCGTCTCCACCAGGCTCCCGGGGATCAGATTGCCGTCCTCGCCCACCTGGGGAGCCAGGAGATAGACCTTGTGGCCGGGGGCCTTGAACTCATTGGAGAGGATGCGGCTCGTGTGTCCCAGGGACACGGCGAAAGACACCAGCGTGGGGGGCACATCCAGATCGTTGAAGGAGCCGGACATGGAGTCCTTGCCGCCGATGGCGGCGCACTGGAGATCCAGCTGGGCAGAGAGAGCGCCCAGCAGGGCGGCCACAGGCTTGCCCCAGCGGCTGGGCGCGGTGCCCAGCTTTTCAAAGTACTCCTGGAAGGAGAGCCAGCACTTGCGGCGGGAGCCGCCGGCGGCGATGACCTTGGCCACGGACTCGGCCACGGCCAGATACGCGCCCCGGTAGGGACTCTCCTCCATGACGTGGGGGTCGCCGCCCCAGGCCATGATGGAGCAGGTGGTGGTGTCGTGGTCCAGCACCGGGAGCTTGGCCACCATGGACTGGGTGGGAGTCTTCTGGTACTTGCCGCCGAAGGGCATCACTACGGAGCCTGCGCCGATGGTGGAGTCAAAGCGTTCGCAAAGGCCCTGCCGGGAGCAGAGATTCAGGTCGCCGGCGAGGGTCAGGAGGGTGTCGTGGAAGTTGGTGACGGGGATGGACTTGGGCGCACGGGGGGCGTCCACGACAGCGGCGGCCCGCTTGGCCGCGCCGTTGGTATTGAGGAAGGCGCGGGAGAGGTCTGCCACCGTGCGGCCGTTCCAGTGCATGACCATGCGGCCCGTGTCGGTGACCACGGCCACCACGGTGGCCTCCAGGTTCTCCTGGTGAGCCAGGTCGATGAAGCGGTCGGCGTCGCCGGGGGCCACCACCACGGCCATGCGCTCCTGGGATTCGGAGATAGCAAGCTCCGTGGCGTCCAGGCCCTCATACTTCTTGGTGACCTTGTTCAGATCGATGTCCAGAGAGTCGGCCAGCTCGCCCACGGCCACACTGACGCCGCCGGCGCCGAAGTCGTTGCACCGCTTGATGAGGCGCACGGCCTCGCCGCAGCGGAACAGCCGCTGGAGCTTGCGCTCTTCAGGAGCATTGCCCTTCTGGACTTCTGCCGAGCAGGTGGAAACGGACGCCGTGTCGTGGCGCTTGGAAGAGCCGGTGGCACCGCCGATGCCGTCCCGGCCGGTGCGGCCGCCCAGGAGGATCACCACGTCGCCGGGGACGGGGACCTCCCGGCGGACGTTGCCCGCAGGCACGGCGCCCACCACGGCGCCGATCTCCATGCGCTTGGCGGCGTAGCCCTTGTGGTAGATCTCGTCCACCAATCCGGTGGCAAGGCCGATCTGGTTGCCGTAGGAGCTGTAGCCGTTGGCGGCGGCGGTGACGATCTTGCGCTGGGGGAGCTTGCCGGGCAGCGTCTCGGACAAAGGCGTGCGGGGGTCCGCCGCGCCGGTGACGCGCATGGCCTGATAGACGTAGCCCCGGCCCGCCAGGGGGTCACGGATGGCGCCGCCGATGCAGGTGGCCGCGCCGCCGAAGGGCTCAATCTCCGTGGGATGGTTGTGGGTCTCGTTTTTGAAGAGCAGCAGCCAGGGCTTTTTCTCTCCGTCCTCGTCCACATCGATCTTTACCGTGCAGGCGTTGATCTCCTCGGATTCGTCCAGATCCGTCAGGGCGCCGGTCTTTTTCAGGTACTTGGCGCCCCGGGTGCCCATGTCCATGAGGGTGATGGGCTTTTCCCCGGCGTTCGTGGCCTCCCGGACGGCCAGGTAGCGGTCGTAGGCGGCCTTTACGGCGGGGTCTTCAAAGGTCAGATCGGTGAGCACTGTGGAGAAGGTGGTGTGGCGGCAGTGGTCGGACCAGTAGGTGTCCAGGATCCGCAGCTCCGTGATGGTGGGGTCCCGGCCCTCCTTGGCGAAGTAGGCCCGGCAGCACTTGAGATCGTCCACGTCCATGGCGAGGTTCAGCGAGGAGATCAGGTCCTCCAGCGTCCGGTCGCCCATGGCCATGAAGCCCCGCAGCACATCGGGGGGCTCCGGTGCCGTCACCTCCATGGCAAGGGACACGGCAGGCTCCAGGCTGGCTTCCCGGGCTTCCACGGGGTTGATCACATAGCGCTTGATCTTCTCCACGTCCTCCGGCGTCAGCTCGCCGGAGAGCAGGTACACCCTGGCGGTGCGGACGGTGGGCCGCTCGCCCTGGGTCATCAGCTGGATGCAGGCCCGGGCCGAGTCTGCCCGCTGGTCAAACTGGCCGGGCAGGTATTCCACAGCGAACGCCACGGCGTCCTGAGCGGGCAGGGCGGCGGACACGTCGTCCACCTGGGGCTCGGAGAACACGGTGCGCACAGCCCGTGCAAAGGTCTCCTCGTCCAGACCCTCCACGTCATAGCGGTTCAAAAGCCGCACCTCGGTCAATCGGGTGATGCCCAGCAGGGTCTGCAGCTCCTGATAAAGCCCCGCGGCCTCCTGCCGCAGATGGGGCTTTTTTTCAACATACACACGTCGTACCATTTACTGTCCCTCCAATGCCGCCAGAGCCCGGCGGCCGATGTCATGGCGCAGATATTTTCCATCGAATGTGACGGTGTCCGCGGCGGCGTAGGCATCGGCAAGAGCCTGACGCAGCGTGGGCGCCGCGGCGGTGATGCCCAGTACCCGGCCGCCGCTGGTGACCAGGGTATCGCCCTCCAGCTTGTCGCCGGCATGGTAGCAGGTGACATTTGCCGGGAACGCGGCGGGCAGTGTGATGGGCTTGCCTTTTTCATAGTGGGCGGGGTAGCCGCCGGAGGCCAGGATGACGCAGGCGGCGGCGCCGTCGCTCCACTCCACGTCCAGCTTACCCAGGGTCTCGTTCTCCACCGCCTGCATGATGGTGAGAAGATCGGTCTTCAAAAGGGGCAGCACCACCTGGGTCTCCGGGTCGCCGAAGCGGCAGTTGTACTCGATGACTCTGGGACCGTCGGGGGTGAGCATAAGGCCGAAGTACAGGCAGCCCTTGAAGGGGCAGCCCTCGGCGCGCATGGCCGCCAGGGTGGGCAGGAAGATGGTGTCCATGCAGACCTGGGCGATCTCCGGGGTGTAGCAGGGGTTGGGGGCCACCGTGCCCATGCCGCCGGTGTTGAGGCCGGTGTCGCCGTCCCCGGCGCGCTTGTGGTCCATGGAGGAGACCATGGGACGGATGGCGGTGCCGTCGGTGAAGGCCAGGACGCTGACCTCCGGACCGGTGAGGAACTGCTCGATGACGATCTCATTGCCGGAGTCGCCGAAAGCCTTGTCCTCCATGATGGTCTTCACGGCGTCACGGGCCTCGTCCAGGTTCTGGGGGATCAGTACGCCCTTGCCCAGGGCCAGGCCGTCGGCCTTGATGACGATGGGGAAGGAGGCGCCCTCCAGATAGACCATGGCCTCCTTGGGATCATGGAACACCTGGTAGTCGGCGGTGGGGATGCCGTATTTTTTCATGAGGTTTTTGGAAAAGACCTTGCTGGACTCGATGCGGGCGGCCTTGGCGTCGGGACCGAAGCAGGGAATGCCCGCCTCGTGGAGGGCGTCCACGCAGCCCAGGGCCAGAGGATCGTCCGGGGCCACCACGGCGAAGTCCACCTGGTGCTCCACGGCAAAATCCACAATGGCGCTGATATCCTTGGCCCCGATCTGGGGCACGCACACGGCGTCGGCGGCAATGCCGCCGTTGCCGGGCAGAGCGTAGATGGTCTCCACCTCCGGGTTTTCCCGGAGCTTTTTGATAATGGCGTGCTCGCGGCCACCGCCGCCCACGACCAGAAGTTTCATAGTTCACTCCTCCTGCTATCCTGCTTACCGGCCCGGGAGGCCGGGAAAATGATGCCGGAAAGATTTGCTGGAAACAAATCCGTTTTGCACTGATTTTCGCCGCGGCGTGTACGTGGCGAAAATACCTTGACCCAGCCGCCCTGGGCGGCGATCACCAGTGACCGCTGTCACTGGTGGTGGGGGAGATCGAGGGGGAGATACTCCCCCTCGATCTTAGTGGTGGAACAGCCGCATGCCGGTAAAGCACATGGTCATACCGTACTTGTCGGCCGTCTCGATGACGTGGTCGTCCCGGATGGAGCCGCCGGGCTCGGCGATGTACTGCACGCCGGACTTGCGGGCCCGCTCCACGTTGTCGCCGAAGGGGAAGAAGGCGTCGGAGCCAACGGTGACGCCGGACTGGGTGGCGATCCACTCCTTTTTCTCCTGGGCCGTCAGCACCTCGGGCTTGACGGTGAAGGTCTGCTGCCACACGCCGTCAGCCAGGATATCCTCATATTCGTCGGAGGTGTAGATGTCGATGGCGTTGTCCCGGTCGGGGCGGCGGATGCCCTCCACGAACTGGAGGCCCAGTACCTTGGGATGCTGTCTGAGGTACCAGTTGTCGGCCTTGTTGCCGGCCAGGCGCGTGCAGTGGATGCGGCTTTGCTGGCCGGCGCCCACGCCGATGGCCTGGCCGTTTTTCACGTAGCACACGGAGTTGGACTGGGTATACTTGAGGGTGATGAGGGAGACGATCATGTCGATCTTGGCCTCGCGGGGCAGGTCGTGGTTCTTGGTGACGATGTTGCCCAGCAGGTCCTCGTCGATCTTGAAGTTGTTGCGGCCCTGCTGGAAGGTGACGCCGAACACGTCCTTGTACTCCTGCTCGGCGGGCACGTAGTCCGGGTCGATTTGAACTACATTGTAGTTGCCCTTTTTCTTGGTTTTCAGGATCTCCAGGGCCTCGTCGGTGTAGCCGGGGGCGATGACGCCGTCGGAGACCTCGTACTTCAGGTACCGGGCGGTGGCGGCGTCGCACACGTCGGAGAGGGCCGCCCAGTCGCCGTAGGAGCAAAGCCGGTCGGCGCCGCGGGCCCGGATGTAGGCGCAGGCGATGGGGGAGAGCTCCGCCGTCTCATCCACAAAGTAGATCTTCTTGTCCACGTCGGTCAGGGGCAGGCCCACGGCGGCGCCGGCGGGGGAGACGTGCTTGAAGCTGGCGGCGGCGGGCAGGCCGGTGGCAGCCTTGAGTTCGCGGACCAGCTGCCAGGAGTTCAGGGCGTCGAGAAAGTTGATGTAGCCGGGCTTGCCGTTCAAAACGGTGATGGGCAGGTCGGACCCGTCGCGCATGAAGATGCGGGAGGGCTTTTGGTTGGGGTTGCAGCCGTATTTCAGTTCCAGTTCTGTCATGATTCCCGCTCCTTTACTGATACTTGTTGATGATGCGCTGGGTGAACGTGCCGCTGGCAAGGTCTGTGAACCGGACGAACAGGGAGATCTTGTTGTCCTCGTTCAGGTTCTCCCAGAGTGCGGCGGTGAAGGCATCGATATCCCCGTCGATGGCCACCAGCTCGGGCTCGCCGTGGAAGGTGGGGATGGGGCTGCCGTCGGTGACGTAGGTGTGGAGGAAGTGGCCCAGGCCCGCCTGACCGGGATATTCAAAGGTCTGACGCAGGCAGGCAGAGCCGGCGGCGTCGGCGGACTTCAAAATGGAGAGCTTGTAGCTTCCGTCGGGGCTGAGAAGGCCGGAGATGCGGGGCGTCCAGTTGGGGCCGTCGGGCTCGAACTCCCGGGTGCGCAGAGCCTGCTCCATGGGAAGGCCCCGCTCCAGGAAGTCCCGGATGGTGTCGGTCTGGTCGCCGTTGGTGACGATGAGGCCCCGGCCCAGCTGGCGGACGGGATGGTAGATGATAAGGCTGGGGTCCTCCACCTTGCTGGGGTCATAGGCCTGGGTGCGGATGCCGTCGCTCTCTTTCACGAAGACCCGGTTGCGGCTGTTGGCACTGCGGCCCATGATGAAGTAGGCGGCCACGGAAGTTTTCCCGTCGGGGGTCTTGCCCAGCACGATGCCCCGGCCGGGGTAGGGGTTGGTTGCGAGCAGCTGGCAAAGATCCAGCGGCGTGTAGAAATCGTTCATATCAGTTCTCCTTTGTAAGTTCCGCGCTCAAAAGCTCGGCAGCCTGGGGAAGCAGCACCCATTCGGCCTGCTCCATGACCCGGCGCTGCAGCGTTTCCGGTGTGTCGCCGGGCAGGACCTCCACGGCTTTTTGCAGCAAAATGCGGCCGCCGTCCGGGATCTCGTTGACCAGATGGACGGTGGCGCCGGTGACTTTCACGCCCCGCTCCAGGGCAGCTTCGTGGACCTTGAGGCCGTAGAAGCCCTTGCCGCAGAATGCGGGGATGAGGGAGGGATGGACGTTGAGGATACGGCCATCCCAGCGGGCGGTGAACTCCGCCGAGAGGATGGACAAAAAGCCTGCCAGGGTGATGAGGTCGATGTGATATGCTTCAAGCTTTTCGGTAAGGGCGGACTCGAAGTCCGCCTGGGACATCTGCTTTTTGGAAAATGCCGCGGCGTCCACGCCATGATTGGCCGCCCGGGTAAGGGCGTAGGCATTGGGATTGCTGGCGCACACCAGCACGATCTGGCCGTGGGGGATGTCCCCCCGCTCCTGGGCCTGGAGCAGCGCCTCCAAGTTGGTGCCGCCGCCGGAGACGAACACGGCGATGCGGGCGCGCTTCAGCATAGCACCACCCGCTCTTCACTCTTGGCGATCTCGCCGATCACATAGGCGCCGCAGTCCAGCGCGGCGATGGCGGCGTCCGCGTCCTCGGGAGAGACCACCACGGTCATGCCCACACCCATGTTGAAGGTGTTGAACATGTCCCGCTGGGGGATGGAGCCGGCGGACTGGAGCATGGTAAAGATGGGGGGCGTTTTCACGGCGTCCAGCCGGATGCGGGCGCCCAGGCCCTCGGGAAGGCACCGGGGGATGTTTTCAAAGAAGCCGCCGCCGGTGATGTGGCTGACGCCCTTGACGGTCACGGCCTCCATGCACCGGAGCACCGGCTTGACATAGATCTTCGTGGGGGTGAGCAGGGCCTCGCCCAGCGTCATGCCAAGCTCGTCGGAGTAGACGCCCAGGTCCGCGTGCTCCACGTCGAACACCTTGCGTACCAGGGAGTAGCCGTTGGAGTGGATGCCGGAGGAGGGCAGGGCCAGGATGATGTCGCCGGGATGCATGGTATTGTGGTCGATGATCCGGGGCTTGTCCACCAGGCCCACGGAGAAGCCCGCCAGGTCATAGTCGTCGGGCGCCATGACGCCGGGGTGCTCGGCGGTCTCGCCGCCGATGAGGGCGCAGCCGGCCTGGCAGCAGCCCTCCGCCACGCCGGAGACCAGCGTGGCTACCTTCTCGGCCTCGTTTTTGCCGATGGCGATGTAGTCCAGGAAGAAAAGGGGCTTTGCGCCGCAGCAGATGATGTCGTTGACGCACATGGCCACGCAGTCAATGCCCACGGTGTCGTGCTTGTCCAGCAGCTGGGCGATGCGCTGCTTGGTGCCCACGCCGTCCGTGCCGGAGACCAGCACCGGCTCGGTCATGCCGGCAAGGTCCGGGGCGAACAATCCGCCGAATCCGCCGATGTCGGAGACCACGCCGGGGATCATGGTGCGCTCCACATGCTTGCGCATGAGCCGGACGCCCTCGTAGCCCGCCTCAATGTTGACGCCGGCGGCAGCGTAGGACGCGGAATGGGATTCGTTCATGTCAATGCCCTCCTATGGAGTGAAAGATTGGAAACCGGGAAGAAATCATTCCTTCCCGGTCCAGCAATAGGTGCAGATCTTGTCGCGGTCGATGCCGATGGCTTCCAGCAGTCCGTCCAGGGACTGATAGCCCAGGGAGTCAAAGCCCAGCTGCTGGCAGATGGTCTTGAGCAGGCACTGTCCCCGCTCCGTGGAGGCGTCCGCGTACTCGTCGATGTGGCTTTGGCCCTCGTCGCCCTCCAGCTCCTGCACGGTCCGGCGGGCAAGCAGGTCCATGTCGGAGTTGCTGCGGGAGAAGTTCAGGTACTTGCACGCGTACATGATGGGCGGGCAGGCAGAGCGCATATGGACCTCCGCCGCGCCGCTGGCATAGAGGAACTCCACGGTCTCCCGCAGCTGAGTGCCCCGGACGATGGAGTCGTCCACGAACAAAAGCTTCTTGCCCTCGATGAGCTCGGGGACGGGGATCTGCTTCATCTTGGCCACCTGGCTGCGCACGGCCTGGTTGGCAGGCATGAAGGAGCGGGGCCAGGTGGGGGTGTATTTGACGAAGGGCCGGGCGAAGGGCTTGCCGCTGCGGTTGGCAAAGCCGATGGCGTGAGGCACGCCGGAGTCCGGCACGCCGGCCACATAGTCCACCTTGGGGAGCATGCCGCGGGCCACCTCGTCCCGGGCCATGATCTCACCGTTGCGGTAGCGCATGACCTCCACGTTCATCCCCTCGTAGTTGGAGTTGGGATAGCCGTAGTAGGTCCAGAGGAACGCGCAGATGCGCATTTTGTCTCCCGCGGGTGCCAGGGAGGTGCAGCCCTCCGCGGTGATCTGTACGATCTCCCAGGGGCCAAGCTCATAGCAGGTCTGGTAGCCCAGCTTCTGGTAGGCGAAGGACTCGAAGGACACGCAGCAGCCGTCCTCGCTCTTGCCCACCAGCACAGGAAGTCGGCCCAGCTTGTCCCGGGCGGCGATGATGCCGTCCGGGGTGAGGATCAGGATGGTGGTGGAGCCGTCGATCACGTCCTGGGCGTGGCGGATGCCCTCCACCAGGGTGTCACACTGGTTGATGAGCGCCGCCACCAGCTCCGTCTCATTGATCTTGCCGCTGGACTGGGCCATGAACTGATGGCCGTGGTCGGAGAAGTATTTTTCCACCAGGGACTCGGCGTTGTTGATGATGCCCACGGTGGTGATGGCGTACAGCCCTAAGTGAGAGCGCACCAGCAGCGGCTGGGGATCGGTGTCGGAGATGCAGCCGATGCCGCTGGTGCCGTGGAACTGGGCCAGGTCCCGTTCGAACTTGGTGCGGAAGGGGGCGTTTTCAATGTTGTGGATCTGGCGCTGGAACCCGTCTGCAGGATCGTAAATGGCCATGCCGCCCCGGCGGGTGCCCAGATGGGAGTGGTAGTCCACTCCGAAAAAGACGTCAAGCACGCAATCCCGCTTGGAGATCGTGCCGAAAAAACCACCCATCGTCGTCTCCTCCGCCGCTCAGGCGAAGAACAGCTTGGACAGGGTCATGGGATCGATGTACTGGCCGTCCTTGTAGACCCGCATGTTGCCGGAGGCCACCTCATCGATGAGCATCACGTTGCCGTCGGCGTCGTAGCCGAACTCGAACTTGATGTCATAGAGCACCAGGCCCTTTTCCTTCAGGTCGTCGGCCACGATCTGCGTGATCTTCTGGGTCATATCCTTGATGTCGTCATACTGCTTTTCGGTCATGACGCCCAGGACCACCAGGCCGTCCTTGGTGACCAGGGGATCGCCCTTTTCGTCGTTTTTGAAAGTGGTCTCCACATAGGCGGGCAGGTCGGCACCCTCGGCGATGTACTCACCGTAGCGGCGCAGGAAGCTGCCAACGGCCTTGTGGCGGCAGATGACCTCCAGACCCTTGCCGAAGACCTTGGCGGGGAGGACCTCCATGGTGGTGTCGTCCAGATTGGCGGAGACGTAGTGGGTCTTGATACCGGCGGCGTTGATCTTCTCGAAGAAGTAGATGGACATCCGCAGGTTCACGTCGCCCACGCCGTCGATGGTCAGGCCGACAGAGTTTTCACCGGGATCAAACACGCCGTCCTTGCCGGTGCAGTCGTCCTTGAACTTGAGCAGATAGTGGCCGTTGTCCAAGGCGTAGACGTTTTTGGTCTTACCGGTGTAAACAAGCTTCTTTTCCATGTGAGGATACCTCCATATTAAAATAAATTGCTTTTGTGAAAACCGGATGGGATGAGGCGCTCACGCCTCCAGCTCAGATTGCAGTGCCGCTCCCTTCACGGCGATACGCTCGGCCATGTCCGAGCGCTGGGCGTCCAGCTTGGCGGCCAGGGCATCATCGCTCACAGCCAGGATCTGGGCAGCCAGCACGGCGGCGTTTTTGGCACCATTGATGGCCACGGTGGCCACGGGGATGCCGCTGGGCATCTGCACGGTGGCAAGCAGGGCGTCCAGTCCGTCCATGGCACCGCCCTTCATGGGGATGCCGATGACGGGGAGGGTGGAGTTGGCGGCAAAGGCGCCGGCCAGATGGGCGGCCATACCGGCGGCGCAGATCAGAACGCCGAAGCCGTTGGCCCGGGCGGAGCGTGCGAAGTTGGCCGCGGCGGCGGGGGTGCGGTGGGCACTGAGAATGTGGGCCTCATAGGGGATGCCCAGCTCCTGAAGCTGGGTGCAGGCTCCTTTGACGACCGGCCAGTCGGAGTCGGAGCCCATGATGACGGCAACTTTTTTCATGTTGATCCTCCTGCGTAGAGATTTACAGCTTTTTGCGCATGACGGTATGGCGGAAAAAGCCGTCGGCAAAGTATTCACGGGAACAAAAGACGGGCTTCCCGTCAATATCGAAGTCCACCTCGTCCATCTGCAAAAGCGGCGTGCCCGGGTGGATCTGGAAGATCTGCGACAGGGCCCCGTCCGCCACGATGGGCTTGAGGTCCGTCAGGTCCATGTAGGGGTAGACGCCGCAGAACTGCTGAAGGAAGTGGAAGATGGGCAGCTTGAGATCCTTGATGGTGTAAGAGCCCTTGGCCAGGGATTTTTCCACCACGTCCTCACAGTAGATGGCGGGGCGGCCATCGGCGGTACACAGCCGGGCCACCCGGATCACCGGCGTGCCCTGGGGGATCTGCAGCTGGCGGGAGACAGTCTCGTCGGCCGTGTCGTCGCTGACGTGGACGTAGGCCACTGCCGGCTGGAAACCGCTTTGGCGGATCATGTCCAGAAACTCCACCTCAATGTCCATGCGTGTCTGGGCGTTGAGCACGTGGCGGTTGATGATGGTGCCCACGCCGTGGCGGCGGGTGATGAACCCCTCTCGCTCCAAAGAGGCCAGGATGTCCCGCAGCTGTGTACGGCTGATGCCCAGCTTCTCTGCCAGGACGCTCTCCCGGGGCAGACGCTCACAGTCGGCGTACTCGCCGCTTTTCATGTCCCGCAGCAGTTGGGTGCGGATGGACTTGGACTGGGAGGGATGGGTACTCATGGGCTTCACCTCTGAAAAATGGTATTACCATTAAAGGTCATACCTATTGTATCCAATTTGGAGAGTGCCCGCAATTGGCAAATTTGACAGTTTGCGCCCCTCGCGGGCAAAACATCCTCGTAGAGTAGCCGAAAGGCGGGAGCCGTCAAATTTTATGTAATTTCACGGTGGACATTTGTCCGTGAATCGGTATAATAGAGAATCAACGGACCGGAGACGTCTGCCTCTGCGGCACGGACGGGCTTGGCGTTTTGACGCAGAGAGCCAACAGCCGGGCAATATGGGAAATGGATTGGAATGAGACAATGAAAAACATCGTACTGATCGGCATGCCCGGCACGGGCAAGAGCGTGGTAGGACGGGCGCTGGCAGCGCGGCTCGGCTATGATTTCGTGGACCTGGACGATTTGATCGTGGAGCGGGCAGGTAAAACGCTGCCGCAGATCCTGCGCCAGGAGGGGCTGGAGGCGTTTTACGCACTGGAGTCGGCCGTGGGCATGGACCTGGACCGGGCGGACACGGTGGTGGCCACCGGCGGCAGCATGGTGCTGTATCCCGATGCCATGGAGCACCTCAGGGAAAGCGGCGTCACCGTCTGGCTGGAGACCCCGCTGAGCCAGATCGACGACCGCATGCCCGAGGACCTGACGGACCGGGGCATCGCCGCGCCGGCGGGCATGACGCTGCGGCAGATCTACGAGGAGCGCCGGCCGCTGTACGCCCAGTATGCGGACGTGATCGCTGTCAGCCTGGAGGGTGCGGAGGAGACGGCCCAGCAGGTACTGAGCCTGCTGCGGACCTTGGATATCCATCTTTAAAAGAAAAAGAGAGCGCCGCCGCGGAGCATTGCTCCGCGGCGGCGCTCTCCTTATGACAGATGGGCACACCAGTCACAGGCGGCCAGGGCGGCCACGGCGCCGTCGGCGCAGGCGGTGGTCAGCTGGCGCACGGACTTGGCACGGCAGTCTCCGGCGGCGAAAATGCCGTCCGCGGCGGTGCGGCAGTCCTCGCCGGCACGCAGAAAGCCGCTGCTGTCTGCAAGGCCCAGCTGACGGCTGAGGACTTCCTGAGGCATCTGTCCCACGGCTTCAAAAAGGCCCGAGACGGCCAGAGTCTCCAGCCGGCCGTCCAGATGGCGCATGGTCAATGATTCCAGAGCGCCGTCCCGGCCTGTGAGGGCCACGACCTCGGTCTCCAGGGCAAAGGATACGTTTTCCCGCTTGCGGAGGGCATCCACTAAGATCGGATCGCCCCGGAATGCGGCGCGCCGGTGGATGACGGTCACATGGCGGCACACCTCGGAGAGGAACAGGGCATCCTGCAAAGCGGTGCTGCCGCCGCCGCACACGGCCACGTCTTTTCCCGCATAGAAGGCCCCGTCGCACACGGCGCAGTAGGAGATGCCGGAGAGGGTATCCTCGCCCGCAAGACCCAAGGTGCGATGCTTCATGCCAGTGGCCAGGATGAGGGCGGCGCAGTCATAGGCGCCGTAGTCGGTGGTGACGGTCTTGACCGCACCGCCGGTGATCTCCGTCACCTCCTCCAGCTCCAGCCGGGCCCCCAGGGCCTCTGCCTGGGAGAAAAGACGATCGGCAAGCTCCGCGCCGGAGATGGCGGAAAAGCCGGGGAAGTTCTCCACCTTGGGGGCGGAGGCAATCTGCCCGCCGAAGCTCTCCTTTTCCAGCACCAGCACGGACTTGCCTGCCCGGCGGGCATAGATGGCGGCGGTGAGGCCGGCGGGACCGCCGCCTACAATGATGATGTCAAAAAACTCTCGCATACTGGCTCCTTTTGCCGCGGGAAGAAAAACAGGAGGGACGCTCCCTCCTGTTTTTTGCCGTTTACCGGGTTGCGGCGTATTTTTTGATGACGGAGGCGTTGACCAGCTTTTCCACCTGGCTGCCGTGGCGGACGATGAGGGTGGGGGCCTGCTGGATGCCGTACTGGCTCACCAGGTCCATGTGCTCGCTCACGTCGCACACCTCATAGGATAGGCCGGCCTTGTCCAGCTCGTTTTTGGCGATCTTGCAGTTGGGGCAGGTCTTTGTGGTGAAGAGGTAGAGTCCGTCGGCGCTGCCCGGCGCGGCGGAAGCGGAGGCCGTGCCGGGATCGGAGACGGTGGCTTCCCGGTCGCACAGGCGGCGTCCTTCCAGACGGGAGTTTTCCACGTCGTACTCCCGGCGGTCCTTGAACTCCTGTACCTTGCCGTCATTCCAGTTCTGGACAGGGCGGTAGTAGCCGGTGATGCGGCTCCAAACCTCGCAGGGCTTGCCGCACTTGGGGCAGACGGTGTGCTCTCCGGAGAGATAGCCGTGCTCCTGGCAGATGGAGTAGGTGGGGGACATGGTGTAGTAGGGCAGCTTGAAGTTCTCGGCGATCTTGCGCACCAGGTCGGCGGCAGCCTTCCAGTCCGGCAGCTTCTCGCCCAGGAAGGCGTGGAACACGGTGCCGGAGGTGTAGAGGGTCTGCAGCTCGTCCTGGATGGCCAGGGCGTCGAAGATGTCGGCAGTGCAGCCCACGGGCAGGTGGGAGGAGTTGGTGTAGTAGGGGGTGTCGCCGGGGTTCTTGGCGGCAGTGATGATGTCCGGGTATTTCTCCACGTCGTGCTTGGCCAGGCGATAGGTGGTGGACTCGGCGGGAGTGGCCTCCAGATTGTAGAGGTCGCCGTACTGCTCCTGATAATCGGAGAGGCGCTCACGCATGTGGCCCAGCACGTCCTTGGCGAAGGCCTGGGTCTCGGGATGGGTCAGGTCCTTGCGCAGCCACCGGGCGTTGAGGCCCACCTCGTTCATGCCGATGAGGCCGATGGTGGAGAAGTGGTTTTCAAAGGTGCCCAGATAGTACTTGGTGTAGGGATAGAGGCCCGCGTCCATGAGCCGGGTGATGACCGTGCGCTTGATCTTCAAAGAGCGGGCGGCGATGTCCATGATCTTGTCCAGCCGGGCATAGAACTCCTCCGGCGTCTTGGAAAGATACGCGATCCGGGGCAGGTTGATGGTGACCACGCCCACAGAGCCGGTGGACTCGCCGGAGCCGAAGTAGCCGCCGGACTTTTTGCGCAGCTCCCGGAGGTCCAGCCGCAGACGGCAGCACATGGAGCGCACATCGGAGGGCTCCATGTCGGAGTTGATGTAGTTGGAGAAGTAGGGGGTGCCGTACTTGGCGGTCATCTCGAAGAGCAGACGGTTGTTCTCCGTGTCGGACCAGTCAAAGTCCTTGGTGATGGAGTAGGTGGGGATGGGATACTGGAAGCCCCGGCCGTTGGCGTCGCCCTCGGTCATGATCTCGATGAACGCCTTGTTCACCATGTCCATTTCCTTCTTGCAGTCCCCGTAGGTGAAGTCCTGTTCCTTGCCGCCCACGATGGCGGGCAGGTTTTCAAGGTCACGGGGCACGGTCCAGTCCAGAGTGATGTTGGAAAACGGCGCCTGGGTGCCCCAGCGGGAGGGGGTGTTCACGCCGAAGACGAAGGACTGGATGCACTGCTTGACCTCCTTCTGGGTCAGCTTGTCCACCTTGACGAAGGGGGCAAGGTAAGTATCAAAGGAGGAGAACGCCTGGGCACCGGCCCACTCGTTCTGCATGATGCCCAGGAAGTTGACCATCTGATTGCACAGGGTGGAAAGATGGCTTGCGGGGGTGGAGTTGATCTTGCCGGGGATGCCAAGACCCTGCTGGATCAGCTGCTTGAGGCTCCATCCGGCGCAGTAGCCGGTGAGCATGCTCAGGTCGTGAAGATGGATGTCGCCGTCCTTGTGGGCCTTGGCGATCTCCTCGTCGTAGATCTCACTGAGCCAGTAGTTGGCGGTGATGGCGCCGGAGTTGGACAGGATCAGGCCGCCCACGGAGTAGGTGACGGTGGAGTTTTCCTTGACACGCCAGTCGTTGATCTGCAGGTAGTTGTCCACCAGGTCCTTGTAGTCCAGCACGGTGGATTTGAGGTTGCGTACCTTCTCCCGCTGCTTGCGGTAGAGGATGTAGGCCTTGGCCACGTCCGCGTAGCCGGCCTTGGAGAGGATGTTCTCCACGCTGTCCTGGATGTCCTCCACGGAGATCTGTCCGTCGTGGATCTTGTCCTGATAATCGGCGGTGACCTTCAGGGCCAGCAGGTCGATGATATCGGCATTGTAGGCTTTGTTGGTGGCCTCGAAGGCCTTGGTGATGGCGGTGCTGATTTTGGACAGATTGAAGTCCGTGACCTTCCCGTCCCGTTTGACGACTTGATACATGGCTCGACCCGCTTTCTCTAAAATGTAAATAGTATAGGATTCGTATGGATATCCGTGCATACAACAGGGCGGGCACACGGCGCCGCCCAAAGGTTCCGAATTTTATTGTACCACAAGACCTATGGAAGTCAATTAGATTAAAACACTATATATAGTGCGCTTTTTTCAGCGTTTTGCCAGTACAGAAACGAGGGCTCACTCAACGCCCCGCAGCTGTACCTCCCCGAAAAACGGCCGGGCCAGCTCCAAAAAACCGTGGAGCTCTTCTGCGGTGAAGCCTGTAAACCCCTGGGAGATCAGGGCCCCGGAGTCCACGAAATTTTGCAGGTAATAGTAGGGAGCGCCGTCGAGCCAGCGGCCGATGGCAAGGATGTCGTCGGCGGTGTGTAGCTCACGCACCACGGTGGTGCGGAATTCATATTCCACCCCGGCATTGCGCAAAAGCGCGATGCTTTCCCGGATGGGAGTCAGGTCGAGGTTGGGGACGCCCACGGTCTGCGGGTATTTTTCCGGACTGTTTTTGATGTCCATGGCCACATAGTCCACCAGCTTGTCCCGAAGGAGCTGCTCCAGCCGGTCAGGAAAGCAGCCGTTGGTGTCCAGCTTCACAGCAAAGCCCAGATCCCGGACCCGGCGCAGAAAGTCACCGGCGCCGTCGTGGAGCAGCGGCTCGCCGCCGGAGAGCACGACTCCGTCCAAAAGCCCACGGCGGCGGGAGAGAAAGTCCAGCACATCGGCCTGGCGCAGGTGCTCAGCTTGGTCCGGATGGAGCACCAGTACGGCGTTGTGACAGAAGGGGCAGCGCAGGTTGCACCCGCCGGTAAACACGGTGGCGGCCAGCTTGCCCGGATAGTCCACCATTGCCAGCTTCTGCAGTCCGGAAAATTCCATGGGAGTTCCTCCAAAATACACAAGATATTGATAGTGTACACCTCTTTGACCACAAGAACAAGAGGCGGCGGGGAAAAGAAAAAAATACCGGTGCCGGCGGGGGAGGAACCGGCCTCCAGAATGGTTAAAAATTTTTAGATAAAATGGAAAATTCAGGCTCGCTGGGGGGCTGAAATTCTATAGAACTATGCATTGCGCAGGGGGGTGGATTTCCGTATAATGGCACTCAGCGCACGGGAAAAACCGTGTGAAATCGGACACGGGGCTCTAGCCCTGAAAAGGAGATCGACAATGAAAAAAACAGTCACCATGGCGCTGACCCTCACGATGCTGCTGGCGATGCTTACCGGCTGCGGCGCCACCAATGACACACCGGCTGACAATGCCGAGGAACCCAAAGCTGCTGAAAACTTCAGCGATGAGATGAAAATCCCCTACGCGGTGGATCTGTCCCCGGAGGACGGCGCGGACTCGGTGGAGCGGCAGGGAGACCATGAAAACTCCCCCTACTTTGCCCATCCCGACGTCTACAACATGGAATCCACGGATACCCTGACGGTGCTCCACAATTTCAAGACCCAGCAGCAGACCAGCGAGTGGTCCTGCGGCGTCACCTCCGCCCTCATGGTGCTGGAGTGGTACGGCAAGCTGGGCGACTGGAACGAGGAGTCCCTGGCGGCTCTGCGCCACAGTCTGGACGGCACGGAGCTGGAGGGCTATCCCGGAACCACGCTGGAGCAGGCCATGGATATTTTCAACGGCGTAGGCGGTTTCGATATGATTACCACCTATGATTACCCCGACGGCATCTGGGTGGACGATATTCAGGGCTGGCTGGCGGAAGGCAAGCCCATCATGGTCGCCTGGAACGACTGGGGCGGCCACTGGCAGGTGATCGTGGGCTATGACACCATGGGCACCGAGACCACCCAGGACGACGTGATCCTGGTGGCGGACCCCTACGATACCACCGACCATAATCAGGATGGCTACGGCATCTACGGCGCCGAGCGCTTCCTCTATAACTTCACCATGTACAACGCATTCACGGAAGAAGAGGGCGGCAACGACTATCTGTTCATCGTGGCCAGCCCCGCGGAGGCGTAAGGGAAAGAAGTTACTTCGCACAGAAAATCCCCAGCATGAAATAAACCAAGAACGCCCCGGCGGAATGTTCCGCCGGGGCGTTCCTGGTTTTCCGAAACATCACTGGAGCGACACGGCTGTGCGGGCTCCTGCGCTGCTTACATTATTATAGGTATACCGGATATGAGGCGCGTGATCCCCAGCTTTCTTAGATGAAACATCCAAATGAAGCAAAGATAATTTATGCAAAACAACATAACGGTTTTGAAGATAAATTTGTAAAATGACACCAATCGTGTAACCGCCGTCAGGTATACTGGATCCAGAACTTGAGGAAGGGGGGACACCGTACATGCAGAAGCGAATGTGGCAAAATGCATACCGAACGACTGTGGTGTGCGTGGACTCCTACGATGACGGCGTTTTGACCGGCCGGATGTACAACCCGGGGCTGCAAAACGGCGAACGGTTCCACGGCTTGATGCAGTTTCTGATCAAAATGGAGGACCTGCTGGACACCCTTCAGTTCCCGCAGCCCTTCATGGACAGCCGGGGCTTTTCCCCTGCCAGGGGACAGGCTGCCTCGGCGCCGGTATCAGAGCAGCGTCAGCAGGGGGAGCGGGCGACCTTTGCGCTCAAGGTCCTCTTCCGGCAAAACGCCAGTTGGCAGGGTTCTGTTACCTGGCTGGAAGGAGGGAGAGAAGAGAGCTTTCGCAGCGTGCTGGAGCTGGTACTGCTGATGGACAGCGCCCTTTCATCGGGAGCGTCCTGACGCGGCACGGTGTGCAGCGACATCGGTAAACCAAAGGCGCGGGCGGCCGCGCATAGAAATCACTGAAACGGCAAACCGTCCGAAAGGGCGGGACGCAAAGCAAGGGGGCTAAAGCGGCGCACGCCGCCACGCCGGCCCGGCCGCCAAGGATTTCATTCTCAAAATCTTGTGAGGAAAAGGAGAATGAATCATGGCAAAAAAGAGCAAACGTGTATTGTCGGTACTGCTGACGCTGATCATGATCCTGGGCCTGCTGCCCACCAGCGCGTTTGCTACATGGGACAATCAGGTTATGGACGACGGCTATTTTACCTTCGATCAGAATGGAACGTCCACGGAGAAGACCGGGACGATCCCCAGCGTGACGGAAGATGGCTACACGGTCAGCAAGACCATCAGCCAGACCGGCGAGAATGCGTTCGACATCACGCTGGAGGTGGAGACCTCCGAGACCGTCACCACCAGCGACGCCGCCGTGGTGCTGGTGCTGGATACGTCTGCATCTATGGATGTCCATATGTACAATTTGAAAGAAGCCGCCAAAAGTTTTGTGAGTTCTCTGGTAACCAATAACAATGGCGGAAAGATTTACGTCTCTGTGGTGGGCTTTGGCGGATACGCCTATAAGGTCTGCGATTGGGAAGATGTGACCGCTGAAGGCGGCATTTCCGAAGTGAACCGCCAGATTGGTTCCTTAAAAGCAGGTAGCAGCCGAAACGAAACGGGCGGCACCAACCTGGAGGCCGGTCTGATGCTGGCACGCAACCGCCTGGGTATGGAAGCTGTGTCCACTGCTTCTGCCAAGTATACCGTGCTGTTCACCGACGGTGAGCCTACTTTCCGGGTGACGAAAGAAAGTAACAGCACGGAGTCTATTGAGAACATTACCTACGACGGAAGCGGCACAGACTGCTCCGAGGCGGAGCGGAATGAGGCTGCCGCCATGGCCGGTGAGGTCAAGGAACTGAGTAAGCTCTACACAATCTGCTACGGCGCCGGTGAGGATATCCTCTACGGCAGTGACAAGTGTGTCAACTGCGGTCAGCCGAGAAGAAAGCATGACGAAAGATATGAAGGCTGGTGGCCGTTTGGCGATTACCATTACTACTGCCGCAACGGCTCCGGCAAGGAGTACAAGAGTAGCTCCGTTACCATGAGCCAGTATCTGGAAAATGAAATCGCCACACCTGCGGCAGATGACGTGACCTACGCTTATGACGCGGAGGACAGTGAGCAGCTCAACGCGGCGTTCGTGAACATCGCCTCCTCCGTGTCTGACGGAAATACCGGCGCCGGCACCCAGGTGGTCGACCCCATGGGACAGTTCATCAACTTCGGTGCGGTGGATGAGAAGTCTGTCCAGGGCGGTACATACAGCTACGATCCGGTCAGCAAGACCCTGATCTGGACGCTGGACCCCGCGCAGGCTGACACCAGCACGGAGGGCGGCAAGACCACCTATACCTTCACCCTGACCTATTCCATCACGCTGGATACGGCCAAGGAAGGCTTCAAGGAGAATACCAACTATCCCACCAATGGCTACACCCGTCTGGAGATCCCCGGCGGCGAGGATGTAGTGTTCAATGTTCCCGGCGTGTTCGGCGAGATCCCTGAGGTGGACTACACCATCAACTACTGGTACTATGACCGGGACAAGAAGCAGTATGTGGAAGGCGATTCTACGACCCGCAAGGCTGATCTGTGGTCCGAGGTCAATGTGGACCCTGCAGCTTACAGCAAAGAAAACTATGCGTTTGACCATGGTGACGACGGTCTGCAGACCCTGGAGCCGGGCAAGCTGGAATTCAACCTCTATTATGATCCCATCGAGGTCAGCGTGGTGGTGAAACAGTGGGTCATCACCAAGGAGAAGACGGATGCGGGAGATGTGTATACCGGTCCTGTGAGCAGAGGCTCCCAGACGTATACCGAATACTGCCAGGGCGACGAGTTTACCAACGAGGAGTTCCTGGAGGGAGAAGGACTGACCCTGCTTGAAGAGGGCCAGAGCCAGATGGTGAACGGCACCTCCTATACCACCGACGACTACACCGATGTGGAGTTGACGGATAAGCAGACCGTCATCAATATCTACTACATTCAGGATGGCGGTGACAGTCGCACGGACGTGCCGTATATGATCCAGTACTGGTACCGCAACAACGCCTGGGAACTGGTGGACGGCAAGTATCAGCTGGTGGAAGGCAAATACTTCAAGGGCGATGTGGTCGATGGCACGGCTAAGCACGGCGACACCATCACCATTGCCGATAAGAGCGACGGCTATACCCTGGATAAGATCGAGGGAAACACCGGCGAGTGGGAGCTGAAGCTGGACAAGGCAGAGCCCAACCCGGATGTGGTCAACGTCTATTATTCCAAGGATCCTACCACTAATCCGGAGGAAGCTACGCTGACCATTGTCCATAAATATTACCTGCGGGGCATCAACGGCCCCGAGCTGGTGGATACCTACTATGAGATGGGCAGCGAGGATGCCGGCGAGACCGTGTATGTGGGCGAGACCTACACCGCGGAGGACCGCACGCCCAGCGGCTTCAACCGCGTGACCTCCGATGCCGCTATGACCAAGGTGATGGCCTCCGGCTCCAATGAGATCGTGGTGGAGTACTGCCGCGATACGCGGGAGGAGACGCATGTCAGCGTGTACCACTACTACCGCACCTGGGCCTGGAATGTTGTGAATCCTGAGACCGGCGAGGGTGAATACGAGCTGGTGAAGGAGGACATGAAGCCCGGCCATCCCGATGGCACCTTCTATGTGGGCCAGACCTACCAGGCTGTTCCCAATCCTGACGGATTTGTCCTTAACAAGGACGAGTCTGATCTGGACGCCAGAGTGCTGGAGCAGGGCGACAACACCTTCCAGCTGTACTATGACGCCTACGAGAGCAAGGAAGAGGATGCGGCGGACGTGACCGTTCACCACATCTATCAGACCTATCGGAGCTACGTGGACGCCGACGGCAACGTGGTGCTCGACGAGCGGGATGAAGAGGCGACCATCACCGAGTCTGAGAAGACCTACCACGGCGTCAAGGGCGAAAACTTTGTTGCTCAGAAGCGGGATAAGGAAGGCTACGAGTTCTACAAGGCCGATACTGCCGATCTGAAGGTCACCCTCCAGGGCGAGGACGGCGACTATTACATCTACTACAAGAAGTCCGTGAATGATCTGGGCGAGAAGGTCCCTGTGACGGTGCAGCCCATCTACAAGACCTACACCAAGTACATCAACGCCAACGGTGATGAGGTCACGGAGCTGAAGGGTGAGCCCGAAATGGGTACGGTGGAGCTGGGCCAGTATTACGTGGGCCAGAAGGCTACCGCGCTGAGCAGCGATTATTCCAAGCCCGGCTTCTCCTATGATGCGGCAGATCCGGATAACACTGTGGACCTGACCGTAGAGGTCACCGGCGAAGACGATGTCATCACGGTGGTTTACAAACGTGTGGAGGACAACCGCGGCGCGCCCGTGGTCCTGCTGGTGAACAACGTCTACACCACCCGTACCACCTACATTGAAAACGGTGAGGTCAAGACCAGCGAGACTTCCTTCACCGGCCAGAGCACCAGCTATCCCCTCTACGTCAACCAGCTGATCGATCTGACCAACCGCGGCACCAAGCTGCCCGGCTATGAGCTGGATTCCACCAAGACCCAGCCCTCCGGCCGGGTCCAGGTGACCGAAGACGGCATGCTGTTCACCTTCTACTGGGTCATGGAAGTGGATCATACCACGCCTGCGACCGTGAAGGTGGTGCACCACTACAAGATCCACGATGCCAACCCCAATGTAAGCGACCTGGAGTGGACGGCGGGCGAGGACGAGGCTCCTGTGGAGGCCTACGCTTTCCAGGATTACCTGCTGCCCTATGCCTATGAGGGCCAGTTCCAGTTCTCCAACGTGACGGACGTGCAGCACAACGGCGTGAGCCTCAGCGAGCGCGTGGCCGTGGAGCTGACCAGCGGCGATAACCGCATCGATATCTACTATGTGAAGAACGTGGACAGCCGCGTTCCCAGCAGCGTGAAGGTCATCCACAACTACTACAAGGATGCCGACGCCCTGGCGGCCGGCACCACCGAGGCCAGCTACGAGGAGAATATCCCCGCCATGGAAGCCGACAAATTCACTGCCACGCTCCGTCTGGAGAACGGTTCCCTGTATTATGAATTTGTCAGCGCAAATCCCGAGACCTACACCGTGGTCGTGGATGATGATGCGGCCAACAACGTCATCACCATCAGCTATGTCCGCGTGGATGCCACCTACACCGTGGTGCACGAGTACTACTCCAGCGGCAGATTTATGGGCAGCACGCAGAGCACCGAGACCGGCAAGCCTGGTTCCACTGTCAGTGCCGACGACATTGGCAAGATCACCAGCTTTGAGGGCCGGAATTACAGCTACCTCAGTGCCGATCCCGAGACGATGGTGCTGGCGGCGGACGGTGAGAACGTCATGAC
>DYBL01000048.1 GCA_019418625.1 Clostridiales bacterium
GGGAGAAGTAAAAGGGATCGGAAAACCCCACGGAGGCGGCTACGGCGCCCACGCTGAGGGTGCTGTGGCGCAGCAGCTGAGAGGCCCGGTCCAGACGGTAGTCCGTCAGGTATGCGCCGGGCGCGCAGCCAAAGGCGGCCCGGAACGCCCGGTGGAGGTAGCTGCGGCTCACGCCCACGTGGGACGCCACGGTCTCCACGGAAATATCCCGGGAGTAGTTTTGCTGGATGAACGAGGCACCCCGGCGGGCGTAGTCTTCAAGGGCGTCCGTGCCCCGGGCCGGGGCGGCGTCCATCAAAAGGCCCAGGGCCGCCTGGAGATACCCTGCCATGCGCACGGCACTGGGATAGTCCGCCCCGCGGGCCTTGTAGATATCCAGCAGGGCCCGGCGCAGCCGATCCCCGGCGGCCATATGCAAAACGGGATGGCCGGGGGAAAAGGGCGTCTGGGCCAGCAGCAGCGCGGCGCTGGGGCCGGCAAAGCCCACCCAGTAGTATTCCCAGGGGTCCGCGCGGTCGGCGCGGTAGTAGATGGGCGTGTCCGGCCGGGCCAGGAAGGCGTCGCCCGGGCCGAGGACAAAAGTCCTGCCGTCGGACTCGTAGGTGCCGCGGCCGGAGACGATGTAGTGAAGCAGATAGTGGTCCCGGACGCCGGGGCCCCACCCGTAGCCCGGCGGGCATTTTTGAAATCCTGCATTATAGACGGTCAAAGAAAGGGCCGGCCGCTGGCTGGCTTTGAAGGAGTGCTTGAAATCCTGGGACATGGTCATCCCCTCCCCTGCGGGTCGTTCTTCTTACAGCATACTCCCGCGTAATCGGTTATGCAACAAAAATCCATGGAACCGGCGACGCTGGCACATGGAAAGCGCCGCCGGCGGCCGGTATGATAGAAGTATCAAAACGAGGAGGGACTGCCTGTGGAAGACAGAAAGCTGTGCATGGAAGGAGCGGCATTTGCCGCCAGACTGGAACGACTCTACGGCGCGGAGGGGGCCGCCGAGGCCCGCGCCCGCTGCTGCGAGGTGGCGGCCGGATTTGCCAAGACCTTTGAGGGAGAGCCGGAGGCGCTGTTCAGCGCGCCGGGCCGCACGGAGCTGGGCGGCAACCATACCGACCACCAGCACGGCCGGGTGCTGGCCGCTGCTGTGGATCTGGACATCCTGGCGGCCGTGGCCCCCAACCAGAGCGGCATGATCCGGGTCCAGTCCCAGGGGTATCCCCTGATGGTGGTGGATCTGAGCGACCTTAATCCCCACGCCGAGGAGGCGGGCACCTCCGCAGCGCTCATCCGGGGCGTGGCCGCCCGCATGAGCGCCCTGGGCTGCCCTCTGCAGAATGCGGGCCTGGATGCCTACATGGTCTCCAATGTGCCCGGCGGCAGCGGTCTTTCCTCCTCCGCCGCCTTTGAGGTGCTCATCGGCACCATTCTCAACGAATTGTTCTGGGGCGGCAAGTGCTCCGCCGTGGAGATCGCCCAGATCGGCCAGTATGCCGAGAACGTGTTCTTCGGCAAGCCCTGCGGCCTCATGGACCAGACCGCCTCCTCCGTGGGCGGCGTGGTGGCCATCGACTTTGCCGACACGGACCATCCGGTGGTGGAGCGCATGGACCTGGACCTGCACAAGGACGGCTACGCGCTTTGCATCCTGGACTCCGGCGCCGACCACGCGGACCTGACCGACGAGTACGCCGCCATCACCGGCGAGCTCAAGGCCGTGTGCGCCCAGTTCGGCAAGGACTATCTGCGCCAGGTGCCCCGGGAGGAGTTCCTCTCCCATCTGAGCCAGGTCCGCGCTGCCGCCGGAGACCGCGCGGCCCTGCGGGCGTTCCATGTCTACGCGGAAAATGACCGGGCGGCGGCCCAGGCCCAGGCCCTGCAGAAGGGGGACTTTGCGGGCTTCCTCGCCCTGGTGCGCGCCTCCGGCGCCTCCTCTGCCATGTACCTGCAAAACGTGGTGCCCACGGGCCAGACCCAGAAGCAGGAGCTGATGCTCACCATCGCTCTGGCAGAGTCTTTGCTTGGCGGCCGGGGGGCCGTCCGGGTCCACGGCGGCGGTTTCGGCGGCACGGCCCAGGCGTTCGTGCCCCTGGACCTGCTGGACATGTTCAAAAAAGAGACCGAGGCCGTGCTGGGCGCGGGCAAGTGCCATGTGGTGACCATCCGTCCCGAGGGCGGCGCGCGCCTTGCGTAAGGAGGAAACGGATATGATCGATACTGCCATTGCCCAGCTGCTCGGCTATGCCGAAAGCCGCGGGCTCATCGAAGAAAGCGACCGCACCTGGGCCGCCAACCGCATCCTGGACGCGCTGCATTTGGATAGCTGGGAAGAACCTGAGACCGTGCCCGAGCGGCCTCTGGAGGAGATCTTAAAAGAGCTTTTGGACTACGCCGTCTCAGCGGGCATCGTGGAGGACAACGTCACTGCCCGGGATCTTTTTGACACGGAGCTCATGGGCCGGCTCACCCCCCGGCCCTCCGCGGTCATCGCCGCGTTCCGGGAAAAGCTGTCCGTCTCCCCCGAGGCGGCCACGGACTGGTACTACCGCTTCAGCCGGGACACGGACTACATCCGTACCTACCGGGTGGCCCGGGATGTGAAGTGGGTCACGTCTACGCCCTACGGCGATCTGGACATCACCATCAACCTCTCCAAGCCGGAGAAGGACCCCCGCGCCATCGCCGCCGCCAAGTCCGCGCCCCAGAGCGGCTATCCCAAGTGCCAGCTGTGCCGGGAGAACGAGGGCTACGCCGGCCGCATGAACCACCCCGCCCGGCAGAACCACCGCATCATCCCCATCACCATCGACGGCCGTGACTGGTTCTTCCAGTACAGCCCCTATGTCTACTATAACGAGCACTGCATCGTCTTCAACGGTGAGCACGTGCCCATGAAGATCGACCGCTCCGCGTTCCGCAAGCTCCTGGACTTCGTCATCCAGTTCCCCCACTACTTCGTGGGCTCCAACGCGGACCTGCCCATCGTGGGCGGCTCCATTCTCAGCCACGACCACTTCCAGGGCGGCCGCTACACCTTCGCCATGGAGCGGGCAGAGGTGGAGGAGAGCGTGACCTTCCACGGCTTTTCCGACGTGGAGGCGGGCATCGTCCGCTGGCCCATGTCCGTGCTGCGGCTGCGCAGCGCCGACGACGGGCGGCTGGTGGACCTGGCGGAGAAGATCCTTGCCGCCTGGCGGGGCTACTCCGACCCGGACGCCTTCATCTTTGCCGAGACGGACGGCGAGCCCCACAACACCATCACCCCCATCGCCCGCAAGCGCGGCGGCAAGTACGAGCTGGACCTGGTGCTGCGCAACAACATCACCACCGAGGAGTTCCCCTTGGGCGTCTATCACCCCCACCCGGAGCTGCACCACATCAAAAAGGAGAACATCGGCCTCATCGAGGTCATGGGCCTTGCGGTGCTGCCTGCCCGGCTCAAGGGCGAGCTGCACGAGCTTGCCAAGGTGCTGGTGGAGGGCGGCGACCTGCGCTCCGACGAGACCATCGCCAAGCACGCCGACTGGGCGGAGGAACTGCAAAAGAAGTACACTTTCACGGCGGAGAACGTGGACGAGATCCTGCGCGACGAGGTGGGCCGTGTGTTCGCCCGGGTGCTGGAGGACGCGGGCGTCTACAAGTGCACCCCTGAGGGACGCTTGGCCTTCCGGCGGTTTGTGGAAAGCGTCCGGTAAGAATAAACAAGACCGCCTGCGGGCGGCGGAGAACATAAGGAGGATACGCATATGAAAACCATTCTTGTTGCCGGCGGTGCCGGCTATATCGGCAGCCACATGGTGGCACTGCTGGTGGAGCGGGGCTTCGATGTGATCGTGGCGGACAACCTGCGCACCGGCCACTGGCAGGCAGTCAAGGGCGCCAAGAAGTTCTACGTGGGCGACCTGAGAGACGGCGCCTTCCTGGATACCGTGTTCGGTGAAAACCAGATCGACGGCGTCATCAACTTCGCCGCCTACTCCCTGGTGGGCGAGAGCGTCACCGATCCTCTCAAGTACTACGGAAACAACGTGGCCGGCTCCCAGTCCATGCTGACGGCCATGAAGAACCACGGCGTCAACAAGATCGTCTTCTCCTCCACCGCCGCCACCTACGGCGAGCCGGAGAAGCAGCCCATCGAGGAGACGGACCGCACCGAGCCCACCAACCCCTACGGCGCCACCAAGCTTGCCATCGAGGGCATGCTCAAGTGGTGCGACAAGGCCTACGGCATCCACTATGTGGCCCTGCGCTACTTCAACGCCGCCGGCTCCAACCAGGATGTGGGCATCGGCGAGGACCACAGCCCGGAGAGCCACCTCATCCCCCTGGTCATGAAGACGGCCCTGGGCCAGCGCAGCCACATCGGCATCTTCGGCGACGACTATCCCACCGCCGACGGCACCTGCATCCGGGACTACATCCACGTCCGCGACCTGGCGGAGGCCCATCTGCTGGCCCTGGAGCACCTGGAAAAGACCGGCGAGAGCGGCATTTTCAACCTGGGCAGCGGCGACGGCTACTCCGTCAAGGAGATCATCGACACCGCCCGGCGCATCACCGGTAAGGAGATCCCCGCCAAGGTGGAGCCCCGCCGCGCCGGCGATCCTTCTGTGCTGATCGCCTCCAACAAAAAGGCCGCCGAGGTGCTGGGCTGGAAGCCCCAGCGGGGCCTGGAGGAGATCATTGCCGACGCCTGGGCCTGGCACTCCAGCCACCCCAACGGCTACGAGGGCTGAGCCATGGCGGAGAGAACGCCTTTCGGCACCCTGGAGGGCCGCCCCATCTCGCTGGTGACGCTCACCGACGGGACCATGTCCGTGGAGCTGCTGCCCTACGGCGCAGCCATCCGCTCCATCCGCGTCCCCGACCGGGACGGGAAAATCGTGGACGTGTGCCTGGGCTATGACACGGCGGATGAGTACGCCCGGCAGGACGCCTGCCTGGGCGGCACCATCGGCCGGTGCGCCAACCGCATCGGCGGCGCGGAGTTTTCCATCGACGGCCATACCTATCCCCTCACCGCAAACGAGGGCAAAAATCAGCTCCACGGGGGCCTTGTGGGCTTCCACAAAAAGTGGTGGACGGACACCATTGAGGGAAACCGCGCCGTGTTCACCCTGGACTCCCCCGATGGGGAGGAGGGCTACCCCGGCAACGTCCACGCGGAGGTCACCTATACCCTCTTCGGCGGCGTGCTGACGGTGGACTTTTCCGCCCGCAGCGACCATGACACGGTGGTGAACCTCACCAACCACGTCTATTTCAACCTGGCGGGCCACGACGCCGGACGGGTGGACGACCATCGGCTCACCGTCCGGGCGGACGCCTATACCCCCGCCGGAAGCGACAACGTGCCCACCGGCGTCATCGCCCCGGTGGAGGGTACGCCCCTGGACCTGCGCCACGGCGCCTGGGTGGGCGAGACGGCGGACGATCCCTTCTTTGCCGCCACCCGGGGCTTTGACCATAACGTGGTGCTCACCGGCGGCGGAGAGGCGGCGGAGCTGTGGTGCCCCCGTACGGGCATCGGCATGGCCCTCTCCACCACGCTGCCGGGCATGCAGGTGTATTCCGCCGGATTTTTGACGGAGCGGCCCGGCAAGGGCGGCGCGGTCTACGGCCAGCGCCACGCCGTGTGCCTGGAGCCCCAGTTCTTCCCCGATGCGGTGCATCATGAGAATTTCGCCTCTCCCATTCTGCGGGCGGGGCAGGAATACCATCAGACCATCTCCTACCGGTTCTTTACCAAGGGATAAGGAAGCGCCCCCGGACGAAAGTCCGGGGGCGGTTTTCGCTGTGGGGATGTCTCAGGCCAGCAAGGCCGTCAGCTGTTCCAGGGCGGCGGGAGAGGCGGCGTAGTCCTTGATGGAGGGCTGCAAATAAGGCTCCAGCCCCCGCTCCGCGGCAGCATCGGAGAGCAGAGCCTCCACCTCGGCGCAGTTCAGGGAGAAGGACTGGGGTGCCCCTTGGGCGTCGGGATAGCACCAGGTGACCGTGTCCAGATTCTCCACCAGAGCCAGCGCCAGCGCGGCGTACCGGATCTCGGTGCTCTGTGCCATGGGCGATTCCAGGTTCACGGTGAGGCCGTAGGGCGGCGCGGCGGTCTCCAGGGAGAACGTGTAAGGGCCCATGGGGCCAAACCAGTGGTCGATCTCATTGAGCGCCGCGCCCACGGCGCTGGCATTGCCCACATAGGGGGTCTTTTTCCCGTAGAGGGCCAGGGTGCTCTCCCGGATCTCCATGCCGTCCTGCCACACCAGGCGGCCGCACACCCACACCTCCCGGGTGCCCTCCAGAGGAACGGACAGGCTGTAATTGTCCTCCGGGTGCACCGGCGAGGTGCGCACCTCCCGGGCGGAGAAGGACACCACCCCATCCTCCGCCGTCTGCTCCCAACCGTAGAAGCCGTGGGAGGCGTACAGGCAGTACCCGGATACAAACAGCGTGCCCTGCTCCTGGCGGATGTTGGGGTCACTCACATGGGCGGCCCGGCCCGGCGTACCGATCACGTAGATCTTCACCGCGGCGGCCGCGGCGATGGCCAGCACCGTCAGTGCCACTGCCAGCACTACCCGGCGGCGGCCCCGGCGGCGCACAGCTTTGAGATAATCCACCTCTTTGTCGTTTTCCGCCTGCTCCGCCGTTTCCGGCGAGGAAATGGCGGCAAAATGCGCCGCGCACGCCGGGCAATCGGCCAGATGCCGCTCCACCGCCTCGCTGGTCTCCGGGGCCGTGAGGCCCTCGGCGTAGGCGGGCAGCAGGTCCCGCACCACGGCGCAGCTGAGATCATTTTTCATTGTCCACCCCTCCCTCTTTCAGTCGTTCCTTGCCCCGGTAGAAGGTCACCCGGGCCCAGGTCTCCGTTTTGTCCAGCACGTCGCCGATCTCCCGGAAGGAAAGTCCTCCGAAGGCCCGCAGATACACCACTTCCCGGTAAGGCTCCGGCAGTCCGTGGACCCGGCGCAGCAATTCCATCCGGCCTGTCTGGGCCAGCACCTCCGTCTCCGCCGAGGGCGCCGGAGGAACCAGGCCCTCTCCCCCGTCCTCCGGCAAGGGGCTCTCCCGCTTTTGGTGCCGCAGGTGCTGGTACCAAAGGTGCTTTGCGATCTGGCACAGCCAGGTGGAGAGCTTGCACGCTCCGTTGTAGCGGCCGATGGAGCGCACGGCCCGGTAAAAGGTCTCCTGGGTCAGCTCCTCGGCAAGGTCGGCGTCGCCGCACTGGGAGAGGAGAAAGCGGTAAACGGTCCGGGCATGCCGGGCATAGGCTTCGTGCAGATCGGGCGCGGTATCCATGTCTCTCCCCTCCTTTCGCCTCTTATATCCGCCCCGGGGGCGGTTCGTTACAGTCCGGGAGAAAAAATTTTGACGGGCCGGGGCCCGTCAAATGTTTATGCCAGGGTGTCGGTGGTGAACATGTCCTCAAAGGAGCGGATGTAGTAGTCGCTTAAGGAGCGGATCTTGTCCTGCTCGGCCTCGGCGTAGGGGTCGTACACGGCGCACACCCGGAAGCCCGCTGCCTTGGCGGTCTCAATGGCGTGGAGGGCGTCCTCAAAGACCACGGTGTCCCGCTTGTTGGACTTCAGGCGCGTCATGGCCCGCTCGTAGATCTCCGGGCTGTCCTTGCCGTGGCCTACCTCCTGGCAGGTGAGGATGCCCCGGAAGTAGCCGTCGATGCCGGCATGACGCAGGGCCGCTTCGGCCAGATGGCGGTCCGTGGCGGTGGCTACGTACATCCACACGCCTTCCATCTTCAAAAGGGAGAGGAACTTCTCTACGCCGGGCTTGGCCTGGACCTCCTCCTTGTAGAATTTCTCCACCCGCCCCTCGATGAGGGAGACGATCTCCTCCACGCTCTGGGGCAGGGCGTAGCGCTCCTTGCAGTAGGCGGCGCCCTGGCGCAGCGTCAGCACTTTCAGCTTCTCCGTCAGGCCCTCCCCCGGCGTGATGCCCTGGGCGCGGAGCATGCCCGGCCCCAGGTCGTCCCAGATGAACATGGAGTCCAGCAGCGTGCCGTCCATGTCAAAAATGGCGCTTTGCAGTCTCATGGAATTTGCCTCGCTTTTCAAACATTTGCAACTATTGTAGCACCGTGGTAGGATAAAATACAATGAAAATCCCATCAAAGGAGGAAAAAACCATGCGGCTTTTTGCGGCGGTGCGGCCGGCGGGACTGAGCCGGGAGGTGCTGGAGCAGGCACAGCGGGACCTGCGGCGCCAGGGACGGGGCACGTTCCCCCACCCGGACGATCTGCACCTGACGCTGGCCTTTCTGGGCGAGACGGAACGACTGGACGCGGCCTGTGCGGCGCTGGAGACCCTTGCGGGAAGCGGGCGCTTTTCCCTGACGGCGGAGGGCCTGGGCCGCTTCGGCGACACCTGGTGGGCGGGCACCGCCCCCTGCCCGGCGCTGGAGGCCCTGGCCGCCTCCGCGCGCCGCGCCCTGGAGGCGGCCGGCTTTTCCCTGGAAAAGAAGCCCTTCGTCCCCCACATCACCCTGGCCCGGCACTACCGGCCCCGGGATACGGCGGCGGTGACGGTGCCGCCCGTCACGTGGGAGGTGGGAAAGATCGAGCTGCTTGCCTCCCGTCCCGCGCCGCCGGGCAGCCCCCGGTATACATGCATCCATACGGTCCGGCTGTGAAAAACAGGACGCCCCCTGCGGGGCGTCCTGTTTATTTATTGCCAGCGGTACTGGCGGGCGGTATATTGGTCGGCGCAGCGGAAAAACAGCTCCTGGCTGCGGAATTCCAGCTGAGGGCAGCCCTCCAGGGGGTGGAAGGACACCACCCGCCGCTGCCGGTCCACCCAGATGCGGAAGAGGGGCTCGTCCCCCGGAATGTCCGCCGTCATGTGATCTCCTCGCCCGCTGCCACGGCTTCCTTGGCCTCCTCAATGGTCATCCCGCCGGAGAAGTGACCGCCGCAGCTCATGTGGAACTCCCCGATGACGTTGTGTTCGCTGTCGTACAGAGGGATCGCGAATTCGTGGGGGCACTCCGCCGCAGGCAGGTCGTGGGGCACGAACTGCTCGTCTGCGCGGCAGATATAGCCGTGCTCCCCATTGGTTCCCCTGGCGGCCACCAGGTCCGGCGCATATCCCACATAGGCGCTGAGGACGTCCGTCCCGTAGGTTTCTCCCAGGCTGTTGGTGGGAAATACCCCGTCCACCAGGGTGTCCGGCAGGAGCTGCCTGGATTCACGCAGAGCATCCTGGTTTCCCACAAAATACTCTTTCTGGTAGAAACCGTTTTTATCCACATACATCTTGTAGTACACGTCGCCCATCTGGCAGTAGGATCCCAGGTCATCGTCCGGCAGCAGCGTGCCGCCCCGGCGGACGATCAGGTCGGTGTCTCCCCGGAGGGCCGTCTCCATGGCCGTCTCCATGATGGAGCGGAGCTCCTGGGAGAGCTCCGGCGTCTGCTCCGGCGCGGATTGGGAAACGGGCTGCGGGGAAGTTTCCGGCTGTGCCGGGATCACCTCTTCAGTTTCGGTCAAAGCAGTTTCCGATGGGGGTTCCGGCCGGGACGCAGACTCCGCCGAAACGGGCTCTTTTTGGCTTTCATCGGTGAGCGCTTCCCCAGGTGCAGCAGTTTTTTCCGTGTCCTTGGGGACAGCGGCCTGTGATGCGGGGGGCGTTTGGACGGCGTCCGCTTCCGGCGCGGCGGAAATGAGGGGCTGTTTGCAGGTGAGGGCCGCCGCTGTACCGCAGGTCAGTACCAGTGCGCCGGCCAGCAGGGCCGCCAGGCGTTTGCGGCCTTTCATAGGCGTTGTGTGCAGCATTTTGCTGAGCCTCCTTTCCAGGGCCTCCCGGGAAGAAAGACACAGGGCCCAGGGGCCCGTTTGTCCGGGGTTCCCGGCGGCCATTTGCAGTAACATCTGTCCGTACCGGAGCCGCTCCCGGCGGTCGAGCAGCTGGGCCACGTCTTCGTCGCAGCGCTCCTCCCCCGCCTCCCGGACGGTCCGGTCCAGCATGTGGAACAATGGGTTGTACCAGTGAACGATCAGCGCGGCGGCGGAGCACAGACGCACCCACAGATCCCGCCGGCGGACATGGTTGAGCTCGTGGAGCAGCAGGCATTTGAGGTCCTGGGGCTCCACCGTCTCCTCCGGCAGCAGGATGACCGGGTGCAGCACGCCGGTCACCAGCGGAGACCGCACCGCCGCCGAGGTGCGGAGCTCCGCCTGCCGCTTCAGGCCCAACAGGCCCCGGCAGTACAGGAGCATGTGCTGCATGTCCTCTCCTGCGGCGG
>DYBL01000049.1 GCA_019418625.1 Clostridiales bacterium
GTATAATATCTTTCAATAAAGGAGAAAAGAAGATGAACAAGAAGTTTGCATGTCTTGCCATGGCACTGGCCATGGTCGCCGGGCTCACTGCCTGCGGCGAAAAGGAATCCACCACCTCCGGTGCGTTCAAGATCGGCACCATCGGCCCCCTGACCGGTGAGAACGCCATCTACGGCCAGGCCGTGGCCAACGGCGCCAAGATCGCCGTGGACGAGATCAACGCCGCCGGCGGCGACATCCAGTTCGAGATCAAGAGCGAGGACGACGTGGCGGACGGCGAGACCTCCGTCAACGCCTACAACAACCTGATGGACTGGGGCATGCAGGTCCTGGTTGGCCCCACCACCACCGGTGCTTCCATCTCCGTGGCGGATAAGTGCTTCTCCGACCGCACCTTCATGCTGACCCCCTCCGCCTCCTCTACCGACGTCATCAACGGTAAGGACAACGTGTTCCAGGTCTGCTTCACCGACCCCAACCAGGGCACCGGCGCTGCGGACTACATGGCGGAGAACATGGCTGATGCCACCATCGCCATCATCTATCAAAACGACAACCCCTACTCCCAGGGCATCCGGGACACCTTCGTCTCCGAGGCCGGCGCCAAGAACCTGAAGGTCGTCTATGAGGGCACCTTCACCACCGACACCGCCACCGACTTCTCCGTGCAGCTGACCGCCGCCCAGGCCGCCGGTGCCGACATGATGTTCCTGCCCATCTACTATCAGCAGGCTTCCGTCATCCTCAACCAGGCCAATGCCATGGGCTATGCTCCCACCTTCTTCGGCGTGGACGGCATGGACGGCATCCTGACTCTGGAGAACTTCGACACCTCCCTGGCTGAGGGCGTCATGCTGCTGACCCCCTTCTCCGCCGACGCTGAGGACGAAAAGACCCAGAACTTCGTCAAGACCTATCAGGAGCAGTTCGGCGAGATCCCCAACCAGTTCGCGGCCGACGCCTATGACGGTGTGTACATCATCAAGGCTGCTCTGGAAGCTGCCGGCTGCACCTCCGACATGTCCTCCACCGACATCTGCGAGGCTATCGTGGGCGTCATGACCACCATCTCCTACGACGGCCTCACCGGCCAGGGCATGACCTGGTCCGCTGACGGCACCGTCTCCAAGGCTCCTATGGCCGTGGTCATCGAAAACGGCGTGTACGTCCTGCCTCAGTAATCTCCCCCTCACGCATCGGTTTCCCCTGACAGCAACCGCAGGGAAGCGGCTGCCGGAGCCCCGGCAGCCCTTCCCGGGTTCTATGGTGGAAACAGGGGCGGCAGCGCCGCTGCTGCCCGTATTTCTGCCATAGAATAGAATGGAAAAGAGAAGAAAAAGAGGTGCTTCCTGATGGAATTTCTCTCCTATTTGATCAGCGGCATCAGCCTGGGCAGCGTGTACGCCATCATCGCCCTGGGCTATACCATGGTCTACGGCATTGCGAAAATGCTGAACTTCGCCCACGGCGACGTCATCATGGTGGGCGGCTATATTTCCTACTGCGCCATGAATTATCTGGGCATCCCCAGCATCCCTGCCATTTTGCTGGCCATGGTAGTGTGCACCGTGCTGGGCGTGGTCATTGAGGGCCTGGCCTACAAGCCCCTGCGCAGCGCCCCTTCCCTGGCCGTGCTCATTACCGCCATCGGCGTGAGCTATTTCCTGCAAAACGCCGCCATGCTCATCTGGTCCGCGGCCCCCAAGGTATATTCCCCCGTGGTCACCGGCTCTTTCAGCCTGTTTGACGGCCAGCTGTCCATCTCCTATGTGTCCCTGCTCACCGTGGTCACGTGCCTTGTCATCATGGTGGGACTGACTATGTTCACCAGCATGACCCGGATGGGCAAGGCCATGCGCGCCTGCTCTGAAGATAAGGGCGCCGCTCAGCTCATGGGCATCAACGTCAACTTTACCATCTCCACCACCTTTGCCATCGGCTCCGCCCTGGCGGCCATCGCCGGCGTGCTGCTGTGCTCCTCCTACGGCACCCTGATGCCCACCACCGGCTCCATGCCCGGCATCAAGGCCTTCACCGCCGCCGTGTTCGGCGGCATCGGCTCCATCCCCGGCGCATTCCTGGGCGGATTGCTGCTGGGCATCATCGAGTCCATGGCCAAGGCCTATATCTCCACCAACCTGGCCAACACCATCGTGTTTGCCGTGCTGATCGTGGTGCTGCTGGTGAAGCCCGCCGGACTTCTGGGCAAATATGTGCCCGAGAAAGTGTGAGGTGGTCCAATGAAAAAGCTTGGTAATCTGAAGCGGTCCACTCGGACGGATTTCGCCACCTATCTGGGCGTCATCATCGCTTTCATCGTCATGAGCCTGCTGCAAAGCGGCGGCTTCCTCTCCCGCTCCCTGACCGGTCAGCTGGTGCCCATTTGCTGCTACATGTCCATGGCCGTGTCCCTGAACCTGACCGTGGGCATTCTGGGCGAGCTGAGCCTGGGTCACGCGGGCTTTATGAGCGTAGGTGCTTTCTCCGGCATCGTCACCGCCATGAGCCTGCAGAACATTATTCCCTTCGCTCCCGTGCGCCTGGCTGTGGCCATGGTCGTAGGCGCGCTCTTTGCCGCCGCCGCGGGCTTCATCGTGGGCATGCCCGTGCTCCGTCTGCGGGGCGACTATCTGGCCATCGTAACACTGGCCTTCGGTGAGATCATCAAGGACCTGGTCAACTGCCTGCTGGTGGGTTACGATGAAAACGGCCTGCATGTGGCCTTCAACCTCACCGGCAACATGTCCATCGCCGACCTGGGGCTTGCCGAAGGCGGTGTGGAGATCATCAAGGGCGCCCAGGGCGCTGCCGGCACCCGCACCATTGCCACCTTCACCGCCGGATTTATTCTGGTGATGCTGACGTTGGTAGTGGTTTTGAACCTGGTGCGCAGCCGGGCCGGCCGGGCCATCATGGCCCTGCGGGACAACCGCATCGCCGCCGAGAGCGTGGGCATCAACGTCACCAAGTACAAGCTTATGGCCTTTGTCACCTCCGCCGCCCTGGCGGGCGCCTCCGGTGCGCTGTACGGCCTGAACTTCTCCTCTCTCCAGGCAACCAAGTTCAACTTCAACACCTCTATTCTGATCCTGGTGTTCGTGGTGCTGGGCGGCCTGGGCAACATCTGGGGCTCTCTCATCGCTGCCGCAGCGCTGACCGTGCTGCCGGAACTGCTGCGCGCGTTCTCCGACTACCGGATGCTGGTGTACGCCATCGTGCTGATCCTGGTGATGCTGGCCACCAACAACGAGCGCTGCCGCGTACTGCTGGGCCGTGCCATCCCCGGCAGCAGAAAGGAGGCCGCCAACAATGGCTAAACAGTTTGAAAAAGGCAAGATGGTGCCGGTGCCCAGCCGGGCCATCGTTCCCGAGCGGGACGTGGACAAATCCCCCATTCTGGAATGCAGCCATCTGGGCATCGACTTCGGCGGACTGAAAGCGGTCAATGACTTCAACCTGACCATCGGCCGCACGGAGATCGCCGGTCTCATCGGCCCCAACGGCGCCGGCAAGACCACCATCTTCAACCTGCTCACCAAAGTCTATCAGCCTACCCGCGGCACCATTTTGCTGGACGGTCTGGACACCGCCGGCAAGACCACCGCGCAGATCAACCGCATGGGCATCGCCCGTACGTTCCAGAACATCCGCCTTTTCAACAACCTGAGCGTGGAGGACAATGTGAAGATCGGCCTCCACAATCAGACCCGCTACTCCGCCCTGGCCGGCGTGCTGCGCCTGCCCAGCTACTGGAAGCAGGAGCGCGCCGCCCACGACCGGGCCATGGAGCTTTTGTCCATCTTCGACATGGAACAGATGGCCTCCTTCAAAGCCGGTTCCCTGCCCTACGGCGCCCAGCGCCGCCTGGAGATCGTCCGGGCCCTGGCCACCAATCCCAGCCTGCTGCTGCTGGATGAGCCTGCCGCAGGCATGAACCCCTCCGAGACCGCGGAGCTGATGGAGAACATCGTTAAGATCCGGGATACCTTCCAGATCGCCATTATGCTCATCGAGCACGATATGAACCTGGTCATGAGCATCTGCGAGGGCATCTGCGTTTTGAACTTCGGCCAGGTCATCGCCAAGGGCACCGCCGAGGAGATCCAATCCAACCCCACCGTCATCGAGGCGTACCTGGGCAAGCAGAAGGAGGCGTGAGCATGGAAACGATTTTGAAGGTAGACGACATCAACGTCTATTACGGCAGCATCCATGCTGTCAAGGGCATCTCCTTTGAGGTCAACCAGGGTGAGATCGTGACGCTGATCGGCGCCAACGGCGCAGGCAAGTCCACCACGCTGAACACCATCGCAGGCCTGCTCCACAACCGCAGCGGCTCCGTCACCTTTATGGGCGAACCGCTGAGCAAAGTCCCCAGCCACAAGATCGTCTCCCGGGGTCTTGCACTGGTGCCCGAGGGGCGCCGGGTCTTTTTGCAGATGACCGTGCAGGAGAACCTGGAAATGGGCGCTTACACTCAGTCCGGCGCCACGCTGAACACCGATCTGGATCGGATCTTCCAGCTCTTCCCCCGCCTGATGGAGCGCCGCCGCCAGATCGCCGGCACCCTGTCCGGCGGCGAGCAGCAGATGCTGGCCATGGGCCGGGCACTCATGAGCCATCCCAAGCTGCTGATGCTGGATGAGCCCTCCATGGGCCTTGCCCCCATTCTGGTGGAGCAGATTTTTGAGATCATCCGGAACCTCCATGCGGCAGGCACCACCATTTTGCTGGTGGAGCAAAACGCCCAGGCCGCCCTGTCCGTGGCCGACCGGGGCTACGTGCTGGAGACCGGGCGGATCGTCACCTCCGGCACCGGCAAGGAGCTGCTGGAAAGCTCTGCGATCAAAAAAGCCTATCTGGGCGGCTGAATATTCCTTCGGGAGCGCACAGACCGTGCGCTCCCGTTTTTCTTTTCTTTGCTTTTTTCCGCCGGTGTGGTATACTGCTGTCATGACAGTGAAAGGAGCATCCCTATGCGCGCGGAAGAACGCCGTCAGGCCATTCGTGAAATATTACACCACTCTCGCCAGCCCGTCAGCGCCACAGCACTGGCCGGCCGGTTCTCCGTCAGCCGCCAGATCATCGTGGGAGACATCGCTCTGCTGCGTGCCGCGGGAGAGGCCATTTCCGCCACGCCCCGGGGATACGTGATCTTGCAGGAGATGTCGGGACTCATCTGCCGCTTTGCCTGCCGGCACAGTGCCGCCGGTATGGAGGCCGAGCTCAATGTCATGGTGGACGAGGGCTGCACCGTGCTGGATGTGATCGTGGAGCACCCCGTCTACGGTCAGCTCACCGGCTCCCTGCAGCTTTCCAGCCGCCACGACGTGCGCCAGTTTCTGGACCGCTGCGCCGTCTCCGATGCCCGTCCCCTCTCCGACCTGACCGGCGGCATTCACCTGCACACCCTCTCCTGTCCTGACGAAGCCGCGGCGGGGCGGGTCCGCGCCGCACTGCGGACTTTGGGCGTGCTGCTGGAGGACTAAATCAGGGTTGACAGCCCCCGCTTTTGCGAGTATGATGTGGTATACAGGTGTCATGACACCTGTATACCACATTTTATTTTATAGAGAAACAGGTGCTTCCCATGGAACAGTTCAAAGCCTTCTTAAAACGCAAAAACATCGTCATCTCCGGCAAGCGGTACGGCATCGACGCTCTGGGCGCCATGGCCCAGGGCCTTTTTTGCTCGCTGCTCATCGGCACCATCCTCAACACTTTGGGCACACAGCTGGGGATCGAGTTCCTGGTGACCGCGGGCGGCTACGCTTCCGCCATGAGCGGCGCGGCCATGGCCGTGGCCATCGGCTATGCCCTTCAGGCACCGCCCATGGTGCTGTTCTCCCTGGTGACTGTGGGCTACGCCGCCAACGCCCTGGGCTCCACTACCCTCTCCGGCGGCAGCGGCGCCGGCGGCCCTCTGGCCGTGCTGTTCATCGCCGTCATCGCCGCGGAACTGGGCAAAGCCGTCAGCAAGGAGACGAAGGTCGACCTGCTGGTGACGCCCCTGGTGACCATCCTCTCCGGCGTGGCCCTGGCCGCCTGGTGGGCACCTGCCATCGGCACTGCCGCCAGCTCCGTAGGCGAGTTCGTCAAGTGGGCCACGGTGCTCCAGCCCTTCTGGATGGGCATCCTGGTGTCCGTTGTCATCGGCATCGCCCTGACGCTGCCCATCTCCTCCGCCGCCATCTGCGCCGCCATCGGCCTGACGGGTCTTGCCGGAGGCGCCGCCGTGGCTGGATGCTGCGCCAACATGGTGGGCTTCGCCGTGCTGAGCTTCCGGGAGAACCGCTGGGGCGGTCTTATCAGCCAGGGTCTGGGCACGTCCATGCTGCAGATGGGCAATATCGTGAAAAATCCCCGGATCTGGCTGCCCGCCATCCTGACCTCCGCCATCACCGGACCGCTTGCCACCTGCGTGTTCCGCTTTGAGATGAACGACCCGGCCAGCGGCGTGGCCAGCGGCATGGGCACCTGCGGCATGGTGGGCCCCATCGGCGTCTACACCGGCTGGGTCAACGACGTGGCCACCGGTACCAAGGCCGCCATCACCGGCATGGATTGGCTGGCCATGGCTCTTTTGTGCTTCATCCTCCCCGCCGTCCTCACCTGGGCCTTCGGCCTGTTCTTCCGCCGCATCGGCTGGATCCGTGAAGGGGACCTGAAGCTCTCCTGACAAAAAGAACCCCCCGGCCTGGAGCCGGGGGCTTTCTTTATCTGTTAAAGGCCAGAAACAGCGCACAGCCGGACAACGTCACAGAACTGTATCGGATCAAATCGTTTCCTGTGGTGGACATGGCAGCAAACCACCGCCGCAGCGGGTATTCATACACCACTTCGGGGCCATATCCGAAAAACGAAGCGACCCAAAGGAGATATGTCCCCAGGGCCAGCAGTCCCACCGCCAGTAAAACCCACCGGACGCGGGCGCTGCGTACCCAGATATCCGCCCACAGCGACAGCAGTGCGGGCACCAGTGCCCCTGCGGCAGCGTACCCCAACGGCACCACTGCCATGATGTACGTCAAAGAAGGCCACAGGATAAAGGTCTGCCCCTTCAGCTGATGCAGATAGGGCTTGAGTGTCATCTCCATCACCAGCAGAGCCAGTGTCATGGCGGCAAACACTGCCGCGCACACCACGTACCGCCGCTGGAACCGCAGATAACCGCCCTCTACTGCCTCCGGCCCGTAGATCAGGGCCCGCACATCTACCTCCAGGGCAGCAGCCAGAGCCGCCAGGGTCTCCACGTCCGGCGCCGTTTTCCCGGTCTCCCAGGAGGACACCGCCTGCCGCATCACATGGAGCCGCTCCCCCAGGGCGTCCTGGGTCAGCCCCGCGCGCTGGCGCAGACGTTTGAGATTGCGTCCCACCATCTGCCTCACCTCCGACTTCATCATAGCATCCGGGTCCGGTTTTGTCACGCAATGATCCGTTGCACCTGGAAGTCAGGTGTGGTATGCTGGAAAAAAGAAGCTTAAGGAGGCACTTATGGAATATCGGAAATTTGGAGACACCTACCTTCTGCGGATGGATCCCGGGGAGGAGATTTTGGAGCAGGTAAAAAAGCTGGCGCTGGCAGAGGACATCCGCCTGGCTACCGTGCAGGCCCTGGGTGCCGTACGGGAGTTCACCGTGGGCGTTTTTGACACGGTCAGCAAGACCTATCACGCCAACGAGTTCTCCGGCCCCTATGAGATCGTCTCCCTCACCGGCACCATCGACTCCATGAACGGCGAATTTTACAGCCACCTGCACATGAGCGCCGGGGACAGCCAGGGCCATGTGGTGGGCGGCCACCTGAACCGGGCCGTCATCAGCGCCACCTGCGAGATGGCGGTGCGGGTGCTGCCCGGCGCCATGGACCGCGCTTTCAGCCCGGAGGTAGGACTCAACCTCTGGAAGTTCTGAGTCAAAAAGCGGAAAAGGAGCGTGAGCACATGAAAGCTTCAAAAAAAGACATGGTCAGGCTTCTGTGCATCATTTTGGTCATTGCTCTGATTCCATTATTGCTGGTTATCGCAGCCATGAACACAACAGAGAAATATGTCGCAAGGCCCGGTGTTTTTTATAATGATTCTTTCTATTCCTGGGATAAGAAAGCAGGAGAATTCAGTTTACAGGAGCTATCAGACACCCTGACCCAAGATGGGACCACAGACACTCTGTTGGAAATAACAGAAGCATGCTATGACAATCACCAAACAAACCGAGAGGAATTTTACAATGCGAGGATCTATCGGTTGAAAAGCGGAGACGAAAGCATAATTTATCTCCAGGTCCCTCCATACAGTGACGCATTGCTCCTTTTCAGGCAAAAAACATGACAGTAAACGCAAGCAGCAAAAGATAAGATCCTCCGGGAGGCCGAAGCCTCCCGGAGGATCTTTTTTACTTCTCTTCCGCCAGGCCCCGGAGGGTATCCCCCGTCAGGCGGTACACCGTCCACTCGTCCATGGGCTGGGCACCCAGAGCGCGGTAAAAGGCGATGCTGGGGGCGTTCCAGTCCAGACACCACCACTCCATCCGGCCGCAGCCCTGGTCCACTGCCAGGCGGGCCAAATGCTGCAAAATGGCCTTTCCGATGCCCTGTCCCCGGTACTGGGGCAGCACATACAGATCCTCCAGGTAGAGGCCTGCCCGGCCCAGGAACGTGGAGAAATTGTGGAAGTACAGGGCAAAGCCCACTTCTTCCCCCTCCAGCACGGCAAAGCACACCTCCGCGCTCCGGCGCTCGAAGAGCCACTCCGTCAGCGTGGCCTCATCAGCCACCACCTGGTCCTCCATCTTCTCATAGGCCGCCAGGTCCCGGATGAACCGCAAAATCAGCGGCACATCCTGCCGCCCGGCCTGCCGGAATTGCAGCTGTTTATCCATGGTATCCGCTCCTCTCTTTTTCTTGGGCGCTCACACCAGCGGGCCCACCGCATGGTCCCGCAGCGGCAGGCTGGAAAAGGCCTCCGCCTCCAGGGCCTCATACTCCCTGGGCGTGCGGCTGCGGCGCATGGACTTGTGGATCTTCTCGCCCCCCTCAAAGAGGTGGATCAGGTAGAACCACACTTCCTTCATCCGCTGGGCCGCCGGGCCCACCTGGCCGTAAAACTCCTGATAGGCCTGATAGAGCTCCGCGGTGAAGTCCATCAGCTCCCGCCGGGTGGCAGGTGCGCCTCCACGGAGCTTTCTGAGAAGCGCCGGATCCGCCACAGCGCCCCGGCCGATCATCACCGCCTCCACGGCGGGAAAGTCCCGCTCAAAAGCCCGCACGTCCTCCACGGTCAACAGGTCGCCGTTATAGCAGACGGGATTTTGGCTTCTCTCCGCCGCCATGGTGAACCAGTCCCGGTGGACGGTTCCCTTGTAAAACTCCTTCTGCACCCGGAGATGGACAGTGAGGCATGCGATGGGATAGCGGTTGTAGATCTCCAGCAGCCGCGCAAATTCCTCCGGCGACTGCACCCCCAGCCGGGTCTTGACGGATACCGGCAGACGCACAGCAGCAAACACCTGATCAAAAAACCGCTCCAGCTCGTCGGGCTTTGCCAGGAAGCCCGAGCCCTTTCCCTTGGCGGTGACCGTACCGGAGGGACAGCCCAGGTTCAGATTCACCTCCCGGTAGCCCAGATCCTCCATGAGGGATGCCGCCCACAAGAAGTCATCGGCCCGCCGGGTCATGATCTGGGGCACCAGGGGAAGGCCCGGATTGTTGGCAGCGTCCAGCTCCCGCTGGTCCCGATTGGTGACGATGTGCTGGTCCGTGGGGGAGAAAAAGGGGATGAAGTACCGGTCCGCGCCGCCGAAGCGGGCATGGAACACCCGCCGGAACACCGCCTTGGTGATGCCGTCCAGCGGGGCAAAGTCCACCCGCCCGATCATCCCAGCTGCTGCTCCCACTCGGCCGCCCGGAAGCCCACCAGCACAAAGTCCTCACCCACCAGAATGGGCCGCTTGACCAGCATCCCGTCCGTGGCCAGCAGATCCAGCTGAGCCTGTTCATCCATGTCGGGGAGGCGATCCTTCAGCCCCAGGGCCTTATACTGGAGGCCGCTGGTGTTGAAAAACCGCTTGAGGGGCAGTCCGCTTTTCTCCCACCAGCAGCGCAGTTCCTCCGCTGTGGGGTTTTCGGTCTTGATATCCCGCAGGGTATAGGCCGCACCGTGTTCATCCAGGAAGGCGCGGGCCTTCTGGCAGGTACTGCACTTGGGGTAGCATACAAACAGCATAGGTTCTCTCCTTTATGATCTCATTGGTACCGCAGCTTAGAAGCTGCCGATCTCCAGACTCTCATCATCCTCGCCCTTTTCAATGGCACGGATCTCCACAAAATACTTCATCTCCGGGCTGACCTCCACCTGGACCCGGTCGCCAACACGGCGGCCCAGCAGAGCCCGTCCCACAGGGGACTCCTTGCTGATAAGCCCCTGGAGGGCGTTTTGCCGCAGGGTCGTCACGATGCGGATGGTCATTTCCTTTTTGACCATCTCATTGTAGATGGTCACCTTGTCAAAAAGGCCCACGGCATCGCCCTTGTCCTGCACCTCGATGACCTTCGCCGTACGGATCATGCGCTCCAGGTAGCGGATGCGGCTCTCGTTGCGGTTTTTGGCCTGCTTGGCGCACTTATATTCGTAGTTTTCACTCAGGTCTCCGAAGGCCCGGGCGGTCTGCACTTCCTCAATGAGCTGGGGGCGCTCCACACGGATCCGGTGGTCCAGCTCCTCCTGCATTTTTTTGATGTCTACCGCTGTCAGCTCGTCGTACATGGAAACGCCCTCCCGATCCTCAAAAATAAAAAAGAAACGCGGCCGCAAAGCGAACTTTGCGGCCGCGTGGCGCAGAAGGAGGGATTTGAACCCTCGCGCCGGTTTTATCCAGCCTACTCCCTTAGCAGGGGAGCCCCTTCGGCCTCTTGGGTACTTCTGCATCGATATGAAAGATGTGGCGGAGAGAGTGGGATTCGAACCCACGGACGCTTGCGCGTCGCCGGTTTTCAAGACCGGTTCCTTCAACCGCTCGGACATCTCTCCATAATGAAAGCTGTCCGCTGCCCGAACACTTGTAGAATGATACCATACCTGGCGGGCGTTGTCAACAGGATTTCAAAATTATCCTAAAATTTTGCAGCGGGCGTCGGAATGCTCCGGCGCCCGCTCCGCTTTTACTCGCCCATCACCTGGAACACGATGTCCCGCACCCGGTCCCGGGTGTCGCACTCCACCAGCGTCAGGTTCTGCCAGGGGCCCACGGTGATGCGCCCTTTCACAAAGGGCACCGTGATAAACGGAGACAGCAGCGCTGCCTTGATGTGAGACGAGCCGTTGTCATCGTGCCACGTCTCATGGTGCCAATAGGGCACCACCCGGCCCTTTTCATCCAGGTACGGGGAAAACACATCCATGGCCGCTTTCAGGTCGTGATTCACCACGCCCGGCTCAAACTCCAGGGTGGTGAGCCCCGCCACGCCGCCGGTGGTGAAGCCCGTGACGATGCCGGCGGAGATGCCATGTGCCCGGCACGCCTCTGTCACCGCATTCTGGAAGTCCTCCGTCACATCGATCATCCCCATATGGGCTTTGGTATGATAGGTCTTGATTTCCGTATAAACGGCCATTGCAATTCCCTCCGTTCTTTTTCTGCATTGTACCACAGGGAGCGGCGTGATACAATAGTCCCAAAGGGGCGAAGCGTATGGAGCCAGGCATCATCCGGGCAGACCTGCACGGGAAAAACAAATATCAGGCCAAGGTCACCGTGGACGCCCTGCTGCGCCGGGCAGGTGCCGGGACCTACCGCATCCTGCTCATCCACGGCTGCCACGGCGGAACGGCGCTGCGGGACTTTCTGCTGGAGACTTATGCCGCCCATCCCCGGGTCAAACGCCTACACCTGACACCGGACGGCGGCTCCACAGAGCTGATCCTGCGGGAATACACAAAATAAAACACATTGGATTTCTGGAGGACAGCCATGAGCGGCAGCGTTTTTTCCCGATTTTACGATATCGTACGGCAGATCCCGCCGGGTAAGGTGGCCACCTATGGGCAGGTCGCCCGCCTTGCGGGGATGCCCCGCTGCGCCCGGACAGTGGGCTATGCCATGGCGGGCTGCACGGATCCATCCGTCCCCTGTCACCGGGTGGTGGACCGCTTCGGGGGTACCAAGGCCTGCTTTGACACCTTCGCTCCCGGCACCCAGCGCGCGCTGCTGGAAGCGGAGGGCGTGACCTTCAGGCTGGATGGGACTGTAGACCTCGGGCAGTGTCAGTGGGTGCCCTGACAGCCGCACCTTTCCTCGTCAACGCATTCATAAATGAAAAGCCCCGGACGTCCGAGAGGACGTCCGGGGTTCTTTTGTTCGTTGATGACCAACCGGCCGAGATTACATCTCGCAGAGCTTCAGCAGCTCCTCCCAGTTGCGGTCCACTTCCTTCTGGACCTCTTCGATCATCCACTCGTTGCCGGGCTTGAACATGTGGGCGAAACGGCCCTGCATCTTCAGGTACTCCTCAACGGGCTTCTTCTCCTTGGGCTTGTAGCTGAGAACATACTTGCCCTCGATGACCTCATACAGAGGCCACACGCAGGTCTCGACGGCAGCCTTGGTGACTTCCATCATCTTCTCAGAGGGATAGCGCCAGCCGCGGGGGCAGGGAGCCATCACGTTCAGGAAGGCAGCGCCGGGGGTGTAGATAGCCTTGTGGGCCTTCTCGGAGATATCCTTGAAGTTGCCGATGAAGGTGGTCTGGGCAACATAGGGGATGCCGTGGGCGATCATGATCTTGGTCAGGTTCTTCTTCTGCTGCATCTTGCCGGGGATCACCTTGCCCTGGGGCGTGGTGGTGGTATCGGCGAAGTGAGGCGTGGAGGAAGAACGCTGGATACCAGTGTTCATGTAAGCCTCGTTATCGTAGCAGACATAGACCATGTCGTGGCCGCGCTCCATGGCGCCGGACAGGGACTGGAAGCCGATATCGTAGGTACCGCCGTCACCGCCGAAAGCGATGAACTTCCAGGTCTCGTCGATCTTGCCGCGCTTCTTCATGGCGTTGTAAGCAGTCTCAACACCGGAGATGGTGGCAGCGGCGTTCTCGAAGGCGTTGTGGATGAAGCTGTCCTTCCAGGAGGTGTAAGGATACATGAAGGTGGAAACCTCCAGGCAGCTGGTAGCGGAGCACACAACAGCGTGATCCTCAGGGTTCAGGGCGCGCAGCACCGTACGCACAGCGATGGGGGAGCCGCAGCCCGCGCACATTCTGTGACCGCCAGCCAGACGGTCTTCCTTCATAATGTTTTCTTTCAGATTGTAGCTCATGACTTGTCTCCCTCCTTATTCCCGGACATCCAGGTAGCGATAGGTCTCGCCCACCTCGCCGGTGGCAATGACCTTCTCCAGCTCAGCAACTACGCGCTCGATGCTCTCCACGCGCACATCGCGGCCGCCCAGGCCGTAGATGAAGTTGATGCCCTTGGGGGCGCTGATGCCGGCGGAGTACAGAGCAGCAGCCACTTCGGCGTAGATGGGGCCGCAGTGAGCGTTGAAGCTGTCGTCCTTGTCCATGGCGGCGAAGGCCTTCACGTTCTTCAGAGCCTCGGCGATCTCCTCGGCGGGGAAGGGACGGAAGGAGCGGATCTTGATCAGACCCACCTTCTTGCCCTGGGCGCGCATCTCCTGGATGGCTTCCTTGGCGGTACCGGCAGAGGAGCCGATCATGATGAGGGCCACCTCGGCGTCGTCCATCATGTACTTCTCGATCAGGCCATAAGTACGGCCGGTCATCTCGCCGAACTCGGCGCCGACCTTCTTGATGACGTCCTTGGCGTCGATCATGGCCTGAGCCTGCTGACGCTTGGCCTCCATGTAGTACACGGGAGTGGCGTAGGCGCCGACGGCCATGGGTTCGTCCTTGTTCAGCAGGAAGTGCTGGGGCTTGTACTCGCCCACGAACTCCTTGACCTTCTCAGTCTCCACCAGCTCGATGTTCTCGATGGCGTGAGAGGTGATGAAGCCGTCCTGGCAGATCATGATGGGCAGGCTGACAGCCTCAGCGATGCGCATGGCCTGCAGGTAGTTATCGTAAGCTTCCTGGTTGGTCTCGGCGAACAGCATCAGCCAGCCGGCATCACGCACGCCCATGGCGTCGGAGTGGTCGTTGTTGATGTTGATGGGGCCGGACAGAGCACGGCAGGAGACCGCCAGGGTGATGGGCAGACGGTCGGAAGCAGCCACATACAGCATCTCGGTCATGTAGCACAGACCGCAGGAAGAAGTGGCGGAAATGGCACGGCAGCCGGCAGCCTCGGCGCCGATGCAGGTGGACATGGCGGAGTGCTCGGACTCCACAGCGATGAACTCGGTGTCCACTTCCCCGTTATCCACGTAAGTGGAGAAATACTGGGGGATTTCGGTGGACGGGGTGATGGGGAATGCGCCCATCACGTCCGGGTTGATCTGCTTCATTGCGTAGGCAATGGCCTCATTGCCGGAAAGTCTTTCTCTGATTCCCATAGTGATCCCCTCCTTATTTCTCGTCCTTGACCATGGTGATGGCGCCGAAGGGGCAGGCGTTCGCGCAGATGCCGCAGCCCTTGCAGAAGAAGTAGTCGAAATCGCCGCGCTTGCCATCGGCACCCACGGGGATGGACATGTCAGGGCACACGGGAGCGCACAGCAGGCACTGCTTGCACTTGTCCCAGTCGATGACGGGCTTCATGGTGCGCCAGTCGCCGGTCTCCACGGTGACAGAGGTGCCGCCCTCGAAAATGTTGCAGCCGGGGGTAATATCCTTCCAAGTGACGCTGGGCGTCATATCCTTAGCCAGATGACTCATCCTACCTGTACCTCCTCCATAGAACGCTTCAGGGCACGCATGTTGCCCTCGATGACCTGGGGCTTGGAGGCGAACTTGTGCTTGAAGGAAGCCTCCATATCCTTGACGAACTCGTCAGTCTCCACAACGCCGGAGACCTTCACGATAGCAGCCAGCATGGGGGTGTTGGGGAAGTTGCGGCCCAGCTCCTCCTCAGAGATCTTGCCGGCGTCGATGGTGCAGACCTTGCCCTCGTAACCCTTCAGCAGGGGACGCAGCTCGGCGGGGGTCTTGCTGGAGTTGATGACGATGGCGCCTTCCTTCTTCAATCCGGCGGTCACGTCCACGGCGGAGAGCAGAGTCTCATCCACCACGACCACATAGTCGGGGAAATAAATGTTGGAGTGGACAGTGCTGCGCTCAGAGCTGATCCGGTTGTACGCCGTGATGGGCGCGCCCATACGCTCCGGGCCGTATTCCGGGAAACCCTGGACATACTTGCCCGTGTTGAAGGCGGCGTCCGCAAGCAGCAGGGACGCGGTCTTTGCGCCCTGGCCGCCACGGCCGTGCCAGCGGATCTCTACGATGTCTTTCATGTCTGATCCTCCTCGTTCAAATGTTTCACAGTGTTCGAAAATCGGCGAATTAACACCTTTTTAGGGACGCTTGTCAGCATATCCAGTATATCCTTTCCTGCCACGCCGTGTCAATTGAACAGGCCCTGATGGCGGTAGAGAAATCCTGCTTCCCATTTTGGTGGTTTTGTCTCCTTTCTCCTGAAAGGCACCGTTCCGCGCCTCAATTTAATTGTAATTTTATCTAAAATTAATGATATTTCATTGTGCAATTTCACCCTATTCCCTTGGTTGTTTTTCCAGTGTGGTCATTTGTGTTTTATGCATTTTGCCAACAAGGCGGGCCCGGGAAACCGGGTCCGCCCTGCCGAAAGTCCCTTTATGTTTTTTCTTTCCGCTCCATCGCGGCACCCAGGCCGAAGTCCTCCTCCACCGTGGCCGTATCCCGCCGGAGCATGGTCTCCATGACCCGGATGTCGCTGTCCACATCCATGGCATCCGCCTTGTACAGCTCGTCCAGCTGGTGCTCGAAGCCCCGGATGATGGCATCCATGGTGGACTCGATGCGCTCCTTTGCCTGGCGCAGGTTCTCCCCCTCCACGCCGGCGGCTTCAAACTCTGCGTAAGAGTCCAGCAGCTTTTGGGTGGTGGGCAGGTAATAGTTGAGGAAGGTGCCGATGCGCCCGGCCTTCTTGGGGTCTTCCTCCACCGCCCGGAAAATGCGGGCAGTGATCTCCTCCAGCCGGGAGATCTTGGCCGAGAGTACCGGATCCGCGATGGCATCGTTGGCCCGGCGGATGCTGCGCAGGATGCCCGAGTAGCCCTCCTCCGCCTCCTTGGGCGCCTGGGCGGCCTGGGCCGCCTGCTTTGCCCGCAGTTCCTCCATAGCTCTGCTGCTGCGGAACAGATAGCCCAGCTCTACGTTGAGATACGCTGCGGGGCCGAAATACCCCTTTTCCACCATCTTCTCCAGGTCCCGCTCCACCCGGCCGCCGGAAAAGCCCAAGGTGCGGGCCAGTTCGTCCACCGGCATGGCCTCCCGCTCGCCCATGACCGCCAGATACCGGGCATAGCGCTTCAAGCGCCGGTCCATGGCGACGCCCGCGCCCAGCATGGCACCGCCGCCTACCGCCACCGCCAGGAATTGCAGCAGCTCCGGCAGCCACAGGCTGAACCAGTAATCCGACCAGAACAGGGCGTCGATGGGGCCTGTCATCCCCACGATGCCCACCACCAACAGCACGATGCCGGCCACTTTGAGCCACGCCGCATTGGACTTTTTCGGTGGCGGAGACTGCATGGCCGTCTGTACCGCGCTCCGGGCATGGCCAGGCGCTGCGGTCTGGCCGCTGTGCTGCTGTCCCGACAGGGGCGGCGCCTGCACGCGCTGCTTTTGTCCGTCATTCTTAAAAAGTTTGACCAGAAGCAGCACCAGGGCGATAGGCCACGCACCGATCACAAACAGCACGATGATGAGCGGCCAGCCCCAGTCCGTTTTCTTCTTTTGGGAAGCCACACCTTACTCCCCTTTCTTTTTCAGCTTTTGCTTATTGCCCTTCTCATCCACGATGTAGGTGTGGTCCAGCTGCCCTTTCAGACTGCCCAGCACCGCGTCCACATATTCCCGGCGCAGGGCGGCGCGCTCCGCCGTCTCCGCCTCCGTAAGACCTTCGGGGCTCTTGGCCTTGCGGGCCAGCTCGTTGATCCGATCGATCTTCTTCTGATCCATATGCTCCTCCTTATTCTTCGGCCGCAGGCCGTTCAAACACCAGATCCACAGTTTCGATAAATCCCCCGGCCCGCTGGCTGGCAGGGATGACACCCACGTACCGCCAGCCCTCCGCTGCACGCTGGGCAATGATTTCCCTGTGTCCTTCCGTGGTCAGGCCCACACCGCCGAAAAGGCTGTACCCGGAGGCGCTGTCGCAATTCACCGTCTCAAATTCATATTCGTACTTGACCATATTGTCCGCCTCTCTTTACACATACCGCAGCAGCGTCACGGAGATGCGGCCCTTTTTCGTGGTGCCGCCCACCTCTGCCAAGCGGAATTTCCCAAAGCCGCGGGCAGAGACCGTGTCTCCTTCCGTCAAAGGCTTGTCCGCCTTGGTGCACTCCATCCAGTTCACCTGCACCCGGCCGGAGGACACCAGCTCTGCCGCCTTTCCCCGGGACATGCGCAGCCCCGCAGCGATCACCGCGTCCAGCCGCAACGAGGAGACCGTGTCCCGCACCTCCTCCGTGGATGCCTGGGGAACATGGATGCAGCTGCGCTCCACCTCCTGAAGATGCAGCCGCGTCCGTCCGGCGCTCTCCCAGCTTTGCAGCAGGAAATCCGCCACCGTGTCCAGCACCAGGATGTCTGCGCTCTCGGATGTCACCAGAATGTCGCCCACCTTTTCCCGGGCAACGCCCATGCCCATGAGGCTGCCCAGAAAGTCCCGGTGGCTCAGGGGCTTTTCCGCCCGGAAAGATGCCCGCAGGCAGCGGATGGGGCTGATGGTCTCCGCCGTCTCCGCATCCAGCCAGTCCGGCAGGAACAAGAGCACCTGCCGCTCCGCGTCCGGATAGCCGCCGGTGCACACGTACGTCCCTGCTCCGGCCCCTGCCAGGCGCAGAAGGTCCAGTGACCGCAGCCGCTGCTGGGGCGTGAGAAAATCCGTGGCTTCGCCGCTTCCCCGGCGGCTGCTTTGCTCATAGCGGTCCAGCACCCGGGAAAGGGCCAGCCGCTCCTCTCCGGCCGCACCCAGCCGGTCCAGCAGCGCGCCCTTATCCATGACGCAGTTCCTGGGTCCGCACCAGGGACGCGTAGGCCCCGTTCTTTGCCATCAGTTCATCGTGGGTGCCCAGCTCGGCGATGCGGCCCTCCTCGATGACGGCGATGCGGTCGGCATTGCGGACAGTGGACAGGCGATGGGCGATGATGATGGTGGTCCGCCCCTGGGAGAGCTTTTCAAAGGTCTCCTGGAGCTTGGCCTCCGTCACACTGTCCAGGGCGGAGGTAGCCTCATCCAGAATGAGGACCGGAGGATCTTTCAGGAAAATGCGGGCAATGGAGATGCGCTGCTTCTGTCCGCCGGAGAGCAGAGCGCCCCGCTCGCCCACATAGGTGTTGAAGCCGTCGGGCATGGCGATGATGTCGTCATAGATCTCCGCCAGCTTGGCTGCCCGGGCCACCTCTTCCTCCGAGGCGCCGGGGCGGCCGTAGCGGATGTTTTCCAGGATGCTGGCCGCAAACAGGAACACCTCCTGCTGCACCACGCCCACGTTCTGACGCAAAGACTCCTGGGTCACGGAGCGCACATCCTGTCCGTCGATGCGTACGGCGCCCTCCGTCACATCGTAGAACCGGGGGATCAGCTGGCACAAGGTGGACTTGCCGCCGCCGGAGGGGCCCACCACCGCCACTGTCTCGCCGGGCCGGATATGCAGGTCCACATCGTGGAGCACAGCCAGATCGTCCTGGTAAGCAAAGCTCACATGGTCCACGTCCACCTGGCCGCGGACGCCGGTGAGCACCTTGGCGTCCGGTGCGTCCTGCATGGCAGGCTCCTCCCGCATCAGCTCGATGAACCGGCCCAGGCCCGCGGTGCCGTTGGCAAAGAGCTCGGCAAAGTTGGAGAGCTTGCGGACGGGGTTGACGAACGTGGTGATATACAGGCTGAACGTAATGAGGTCCACCGTGTCCATGCGGCCCTGCATGATGAGCAGACCGCCCACGGCAATGACCGCCACGGACAGGATGGTCAAAAAGAACTCCATGGTGGCGTTGAAGCGGCCCATGGCCTTGTGGAACGCCCGCTTGGAGGTCTTGAAGCTGTCGTTGGAGGAATCGAACTTCTTTAGCTCCGCCTCCTCGTTGGCAAAGGCCTTGGCAGTGCGGATGCCGGACAGGCCCGACTCGATGTCGGCGTTGATGACGGCGGTACGCTGCTTGACATGACGGGACGCCTCGTTCATGGACTTGCGGCACTTCCACACCACGGCGGAAAACACCGGCAAAATCAGCGCGATCACCAGCGCCAGCTGCCACTGGATGGTGAACATGATGGCAAGAGACCCCACAATGGTCACGCCGGAGATAAAGATATCCTCCGGGCCGTGGTGGGCCAGCTCCGTGATGTCGAAGAGATCCGCGGTCAGGCGGCTCATGAGCTGGCCGGTGCGGTTGCGGTCATAGTAGTCAAAGCTCAGCTCCTGCATGTGGCGGAACAGGTCCCGGCGGATATCCGCCTCCACCAGGATGCCGAAGGTATGGCCCCAGTAACAGATGATATACTGGAACACCGCCCGCAGGGCAAACGCCACGAACACCACCGCCATCACCGCGAAAAATGTGCGGTAGGCGCTCTGGGGCAGCAGCTCGTACATGCACCAGCGGGAGACGTAGGGGAACGCCAGATCGATCAGGGAGATCATCAGCGCACAGGTAAGGTCCATGATGAACAGCTTCCGGTGGGGCCGGAAGTAGGAGAGGAAGATCGCCAGCGGCGACTTTTGCTGAAATTCACGAGTGGTCATAGCAACGCTCCTTGCTCTTTACATACTGATACAGTTTGATATGATATCACATTTCCCGGCCATACGCAATGAAAGATCCCCGGATGCATGGCATCCGGGGATCTTTTTCTCTTTACTGATTGGCCAGGAACTCGCCCTTCATATAGCCGGTGGTGTCTACGCCGCCATTGCCGGCGAAAGTGATCTTATACCAGCCGTTCCCGGCGCTCTCCACGATCTTGACCTCCGCGCCGTTGGGGAGGGTAGCCAGAGCCTCATTGTCCGTGCCGGGACCGGAGCGCACGAACACGCCGTTGCCGGCATTGGTCACCACAGCAGAGCCCGCCTTCAGTCCGGAGGAAGAAGAGGTCGTGCTGCCGCTGCTGCCGGAGGAGGATGCCGTGCTGTCCGCGCTCACGTTGCACCGGACGATGCACACGGCCTTCTTGCTGCCGTCCGTCACCAGCACGTTCACCGTGCCCCGGGAGACAGCCGTGACCTTGCCGCTGGAATCCACGGAGGCGATGCCCTCGTCCTCGCTGATCCAGGTATAGCTGCCGCTGCCGCCGGAGGCCGTGATGGTATGGCTCTCGCCCACCGTCTTGAGGGTGAAGTCCGTGGTGCTCAGGGTCAGGCCGTCCGGCAGAGCGGAGGCCTTTTCATAGCTCAGCTCACCGGAGGTATCCGGCTTTTCCTGGGTCTCATTCCCGGTGGAGGGCACGGCAGGATCTTCCGGCATGTCCACCTCACTGTCCTCACCGGCAGGCGTCTCGCCATCGGGCGTCTCTTCCCCGCCCGGTGTGACCTCCTCCACCGGCGTGTTGGGCGTCTCCTCTTCTTTCTTCTGGAACTGGTCCCCAAAGAGCAGGTACACCAGCAGCGCCAGCATGATGAGGATCAGCACCACCAGCGTGGGCGTCAGCAGATTAGGCTGGCCCTTAGAGGCAGAGCGTCTGCCGCCGCCCCGGCGGATCCTGCCGCCGCTGCGCTCAGCCGCCTCCTCCTCGCAGAAGGGACAGTTCTTATATGTATCGGAATATTTTTCCCCGCAGACGGGGCAGCGTTTCATAGCCATGAGGGCACTCCTTCCGAATGATTCGATGCTTTACATAACATAATATCGGCTTTCCTGTCTGCCGTCAAGTGCGGCGGGGCGGAATTTTTGCTTTTTCGGCATTTTTCAGCAGCGGCGGAATTTTCTCTGTCTTGCCGGCGCATCCCTTGCGGTTTCAGGGCGCAGGCTGTATAATAAGACGAATTATGCGGTGATTTTGTTTCCAGGTACCGCGGAAGGGAGAAAGTTGCATGGATACGATCCTCATCGGCATCGCCGGCGGCACCGGCTCCGGGAAAACCACCCTGACCCGGCACCTGAAAGAGCACTTTGGTGACGCCGTCACCGTCATCGGACACGACAGCTACTACAAGCGCCAGGAGGGCAAGACCTACGAAGAGCGGGCCCAGGTCAACTACGACCACCCCGCCGCCTTTGAAACGGAGCTTCTGGTGGAGCACCTGCGGCAGCTCAAGGCAGGTCACAGCGTCCAGTGCCCCGTCTACTCCTATGTGGAGCACAACCGCACGGACGAGACGGTCACCGTGGTGCCCAACAAGGTCATCATCGTGGAGGGCATCCTCATTTTCCAGAACCCCGCCCTGCGGGACATGTTCGACATCAAGATCTTCGTGGAGACGGACGCAGACGTGCGCATCCTGCGCCGGTGCCTGCGGGATGTGGAGGAGCGGGGCCGCACGCTTCAGTCGGTAGTCACCCAGTACCTGACCACCGTCAAGCCCATGCACGAGCGGTATGTGGAGCCCTCCCGGAAGTATGCGGACATCGTGGTGCTGGAGGGCGGACACAATCTGGTGGCCCTGGAGATGATCATGCAGCGCATCCAAAACCACATTGACGGAAACTGAATCGCAAAAAAGCGGACGGCGTTTTAGACGCCGTCCGCTTTTTCAGTCCACATAGCCGTCCATGCCCCGGACGGAGACCTCGCCGGAGCGGATGACCCGCTCCGTCCCGTCCTCCATGCGCACCACCAGGCCGAACTGATCGTCCACATCCAGAGCCAGCGCCTGTGTACGCCCCTGGGGGCCGATCAGCTGCACCTGCTTGCCCAGGTTCACGCAGCTGCGGCGGTACTGGGCAAGATACGCCGCCGTGTCCCCCGTCTCCAGGGCCCGGTACAGCCGGTCCAGCGCCCGGATCTCCGCCGCCGCCAGGGCGCAGCGGGACACCGGACGGCCAAGGGCCTGCACCAGGGACGTGGCGATGGGGCGCACCTGGGGCGAAAAGTCCTCCGGCTCCTGGCTCACATTCAGGCCGATGCCCACCACCAGGTACTGAAGTCGCCCGCTCTCCGCCTCCAGGGAGAGCTCCGTCAGGATGCCGCTGAGCTTTTTCCCGTTCAAAATGGGGTCGTTGGGCCACTTGAGTCCCGGCTGCACGCCGCACACCTCTTCCACCGCCTGGCACACGGCCACGCCCGCCATGGCCGTGACGGACATCAGCCGCTCCGGCGGCAGGTGGGGCCGCAGCAAAGCCGTCAGATAAATGCCCTTTCCCTTGGGGGAGAGAAACACCCGGTCCATGCGGCCCCGGCCCGCCGTCTGCCCGTCCGCCACCACCACGGTGCCGTCCGCCGCGCCGGCGGCCGCCAGGCTCTTGGCGTAGGTATTGGTGGAGTCCACCTCGTCCAGGCACACCAGGGTCTGTCCCACCCGGTCCACATGGCCCAGCAGGCTGCGGATCTCCGGCTCCGTCAGCAGGTCCGGCACGGCGGCAAGCCGGTAGCCAAGGCCCGTCCGGGCCTCGATGTCATATCCCGCCCGCCGCAGGGCCTCCACCGCCTTCCACACGGCCGTGCGGCTCAGTCCCAGCTGCCGGCTCAGCTCCTCTCCGGATAAAAACGCACCGCCGCTGCGGCGCAGGGCCTCCAAAACCGTTTCCCGGCTCATCTGTTGCCTCCTTTTCCGCGCTTTGAAGCAAGAGCGCCCCCGTGCAGGGGCGCCCTCTTTTTTTGTCATTGCGTGGGTGATGTATCATCTGCCGGTGCCTCGTCCCCCGCAGTGTCACCGCCGGTGACACTGCCCACGGCGATGTCCAGCAGAGAAGAGCCCTCCTCCGTCTCCTGGGGCTCCGCGGTCTCAGGATTTTCCGGGGTCTCGGGGACAGTCTCCGGCGGCTGGGCCTCCTCCGGCCCCTGCCGCTGCGCCGTATCCGACGGAGCCTCCCCCCGCAGCACCGCCTGCACCACCCAGCGGGTGGCGTGGCCGTTGCCGGTACAGGTGGAGAGCGTCAATATCCGGTCGTAGGTGTTGGGCACCACGCCCGTATCGATGACGGACTGATCCAGGCAGTAGTCGATGAAATCCTGCCGGGCCTGGGTGTCCGCAAACTGCAGGCGGTAGGTCTCCCCCGCCGTGCTGACCTCATAGGCCGCGAAGATCTCGTACTGGTGGCTCCCGGCGTCGTTGGTGATATACACATAAGGGTGGGACTGCCAGTAGCTGAGGGTCTTGTAGTACTTCAGCGAGGCGAACATGGAGCCGTTGTTCATCCGATGCCCGTAGATGACGGTATTGAAGTTGCTGAGATCCGGGCTGTTGGCGCTCTCCATGAAAATGGCGCCCACCACGCTGGTCCACTTTTTCCAGGTGTGGTTGAGGTAGTATTCATTGTCGTCCCCCTGCACCAGCGGATAGGAGATGGCTGTGTTGGGAATGAGGATCCAGCCCAGCACATCGTCGTTGACTTCCCGCAAAGCGGTAAAGTCCATATTCCGCAGGGCATCGGCATAGGGGTCCACGTAAACCGGCTTTTCCTCCTGCTCCGTCTCCTTTTCCGGCTCCTGCACCTCCGGCGCGGGCAGCTCACTCAGGTCCGGCAGCTCCACCAGCGACTCCGCCTCCTGGTAGATCTCCTCGCCCCGGCGGTATTCCATCTGCTGGCGGACCAGCATGACCGCGCTGGCCACCAGCACGACGGCCAGCACCGCCATGATCCCAAGCCTCACTTTTTTCTTCATATCCGCTTATCCCATGCGGCGGAGCATCTGCTCCGGATTGTCGGCGTAATCCAGCGCCGTCTCCCGGGTGATGAAGTCTTTCCGGTAAAGGTCCAGAATGGACTGATCCATGGAGCACATGCCCTCCGATGCACCGGCGGCGATGGCGTTGTCGATCTGGTGGTTCTTGCAGTCGCGGATCATGCTGCGGATAGCCGGAGTCATGTGCATGATCTCATAAGCAGGGACCATGCCGCCCCGCTTGTCGGGCAGCAGCTGCTGGCTGACCACCGTGTGCAGCACCATGCTCATCTGGATGCGGACCTGGGCCTGCTGGGCGCTGGGGAAGGAGTCGATGATGCGGTCGATGGTGTTCACCGCGCCGTTGGTATGCAGCGTGGCGATGAGCAGATGTCCCGTCTCCGCAGCCGTCATGGCCACGCGGGTGGTCTCATGGTCCCGCATCTCTCCCAGCAGGATCACGTCCGGCGCCTGCCGCAGGCAAGAACGCAGAGCGGAGAGGTAGTCGCTGGTGTCGATGGCGATCTCCCGCTGGCTGATGATGCTTCTCTGGTCCCGGTGCAGATACTCGATGGGGTCCTCCAGTGTGATGATGTGAGCCTGCCGGGTGCGGTTGATCCGGTCGATGATGCACGCCTGGGTGGTGGACTTGCCGCTGCCGGCGGTGCCGGTGACCAGCACCATGCCATGGGTCACATCCGCCAGTTCCATGACCGACTCGGGAATGTGCAGCGCTGTGTAGTCCGGGATCTCAAATGCCACCACACGCACCACTGCGGCCAAAGAGCCGCGCTGCTGGTAGGCGTTGACCCGGAAACGGGCCAGGCCGGGCACCGCAAGGGCAAAGTCGTCGTCTCCGGTCTGGCGGTAGCGCTCCATGGAACGGCCCGCCATCTCATAAATACCTTCGATCAGCCGCTCCGTCTCGCCGGGGAACACCTTCTCCTCCGTGATGGGGATCAGGCGCTTGTCCCGCTTTTCGCAGATCGGGCCGCCTGCCACAATAAATAGGTCGGATGCATGATCCTGCACCACCTGTTCCAAAATATCCAGCAATTCACGCATGAGAATCGCTCCTTTCTCTCAACTCATGGGGACGCCGCCGTCCCAAAGATCCAGACTCTCGTCCGCCTCCCACTGGGCGGTGGACACCGCCTGCCAGCGCAGCACGGACCAGTCCTCGCCGTCCAGGCGCACACGCACCTCCAGGGCCTGGGTATCGGAAATCGGGCAGGTATAGGCATATATCCCATCCGCTTCCCGGCAAACGCCTTCCATGACCACGCCCTGCCGCAGGGCCGCGAGGATCTCCTCCGCCCGGCAGTCGGCGTCATAGTAAGCGGAAACGGCCTGGGCCGACGCGTCGGAAAGCCGTCCGCCGGCCTGCACGCCGGAAAGTCCCAGCAGGGCGAACACCGTCAGGCACAGCACGGCAAAGATGACCAGCAGAGAACTCCCGCCTACGGCAGGCGGGGAAAACCGCTCTTTTTCACCCAACTTCCGTCACCTCCTGCCAGGCCACGGGGATGGAGAACAGCACGTCTCCCTCCGCCGTATACACCGCCACCTGGGCCTGCCCCAGCAGATCCCGGCTGCTTTCCACCGGCGTCACCAGTACATGGTAGGCCGCCTGGCTCTGGTCCTCACACATCTGCCAGGCCTTATCGTAGGAAATGCCCCACATGGAGCCGTTCCAGTCTCCGCCGCAGCGCTCTGCCGCAGCGGCATAGTCGCCGCCGCAGCCCTTGAGCTGCTCAGCGGCGTTCTGGGCGGCCACCACCGCCCGGTCCCGGGCCTCGTGGCTCCGGGAGGTCTGATCCGAAAGCACGAACACCTGCACGCACAGCGCTGCCGCCAGGGCGAACACCAGCACCATGACCAGCTGCTCCATCAGCACCAGGGGCGCCTTGCTTCTCATGACGACGCCCCCTCTCCGCTGCGAAGGGTCCAATCCAGCCGGGTGATCTCTCCGTCCGCTCCGGTGAGCTCCGCGCCCACGCCGCTGTCCGTTTCAAAAAAGCGCACGCCGCCGCAGTCAAGCACTGCCTCTCCGGCGTCCATATCCAGCTCTGTTCCCTCCTCGGCAAACAGCTCCCGCAAGGTCCCATCGTACCAATAGACCCGGGTGGTGTAGGCCACGCCGTCGATCTGTTCGGTGAGAAAGAGGGTATCCTCCCCCTCGCCGCCGTCAAAGGCGCCCACCCGCACACCGCCCGCCGTGTCCGCCTGACGGACGCGGGTCGTCAGGTACTGGGCCGCGGTGCGCCAGGAGTAGGAAGCATCGTCCCGCTCCGTCAGGGCCCGGTAACGTCCCGCTCCTGTCAGCAGCACCGACAGGATGCACGCTGCAAATATGCCGAACAACAGCAGCACCAGCAGCCCTTCCATATGGTGTTGAACCGGTTTTTTTCGCATCATTTCTCATTTTCCAGCACCGTGATATCCGGCATCAGGTTGGAGGCGAACGCCCGGTAATCCACCGTGTAGCGGTCCTCATCCACCTGTACGCCGTAGTGCTCCTCCAAATACGCAAGATCCGGCGGGTAGATCCCCTCGGCGGCATAGCACGCCGCCGATGCCCGGCGCAGCGACTGCTCCAGCTGGGTACGTCCCTCCGTCTTCCGGCCGCTGTCCAGATGGTTCAGCGCCGTGAAAAACGCCAGTACGCCGGCGGCGAATACCACCGGCGCCAGCAGCCCGGCCACCAGGGCGGGCCAACGTCTTTGCCGCTTCATACGCTCACCCGATGGCCGTCATGATGTTCATCAGGGGCAGCATGACGGAAAGCAGAATGGCGCCCACCAAAAGGGAGGTCACCAGCACCAGCGCCGGCTCCACCTGGCCCACCCGGGCCTCCAGAGCATACTCGCTCTCTTCGCCCAGCCGGCGGGCTACTTCTTCCATCACCGTATCGCCCGTGCCGCTGCGCTGGCCCAGCGCCACCAGGCGGCAGCTTGCCTTGGGCAGTACGCCGGAGGCGCCCAGGGCGGAAGCCAGGTCCTCACCCCGCTCCAGCCGGTCCAGGCAGTCTTGGCAGCGGGCCTGGGCTGCAGGGATCTCCTTTTGCAGCTGTCCGGCCAGGGTCAGCGCCTCCTCCAGAGGAAGTCCGCTGCTCAGGCCCATGGACAGCGCCTGGGCAAAGCGGGCGGTCTGCATCATGCGGGAGATCCCCTTGTCGCCCCGGGTGCGGCGCCACAGGGCCATGATCCGCGCCCGGAACGAGGGCACGGCGGCAAAGGCAGCCAAAAACGCCACGATCAGCACCAGCACCACGCACAGCACCGGCATAGCCGCATCCAGCGCCCGGCCCAAAGACAAAAGCCCGCCGGCCACGCCGGTGAGCTGTCCGCCCAGGGAAGCGTACACCTCGTCAAACACCGGCAGCACCTTGGCAAGCAAAATCACGATCACCGCCAGCATCAAAAGCAGCATCACCGCCGGATACAAAAGGGCGCTGCGCAGACGGCGCTCCATCCGGCTGCGCTCTTCATAGTAGCCAGACAGCGCACGCAGTGCCTCCTCCGTCCGCCCGGAGCGCTCTCCCATCTCCAAAAGGCCGGAGACATAGTCGGGAAAACGGCCGGAGCCGCCCAGGGCCGCGGCCAAAGACGTGCCGTCGTCCACCTGTCGGGCCATCTCCTCCAGCCAGGCCCGGTCATCTCCCCGGGACTCCTCTGCCAGAAGCGCCAGCCCGTCTCCCGCCCGCACACCGGCGTGCAGCAGCAAGGAAAGCTCCATACAGAGGCCCGAAATTTGCTCATTGCTCAGTTTATCGTTTTTCATCATCAGTCCTCAAATTCAAAAAAATGGGCTTGCAGATCAACCGCAAGCCCATTTTAAACCAATTTCCCCGGTTCGTAAAGACAAAATCCACTTTAATAGAAGTATTTGGCGGTGTAGTTTTTACCGTCGCCGATATACTGCATGATGGCCGCGCTCTGCCGTCCGCTGGAGGCAAACGTGGGGTCCATCCGCTGCCAGGAGGTGCCGTCAAAATAGATGGCACCGTTGATCCACCCGGTCTCATCCGACCACACGCTGATCCAGGCATGATAGGCGGTGCCCGCGTAGCCCACCACCAGCTTGCAGGGAACGCCCTGGCTGCGGAGCATGCCGGTCATCATGGCGGCATAGTCAAAGCAGATGCCCTTCTTGCTGGACAGAACAGAATCCAGCACCGGCAGATATCCGCTTTGCACCGTGGCCGCCAGCTGCTTATCGTAGCTGAGGGTAGAGACCACGAAGTCATAGACCGCCTTCACCTTCTGCAGCGGATCCGTCATCCCGGCGGTGAGCTCCTTGGCCTTGGCCACCGTATTGGGCGCGTTCTCATAGTCCACATACTGGTTGGGCCGCAGGAACGGAGCGAACTCATCCGTCATGGAGGCGGTAAAGCTGGCCGAGAGCACGGTGGAGTACTTGGAGCCGGAGATGTTTTCGTAAACGATCACCTGATAGCTTCCGTTGCCGTCAGACAGCGGGAACGTCTCCCACTTTCCGGCTGTGATGTTGTAGGTATACGTGGTGGTGGGGCCCTTGAGCTGGGCCTTGAGCCGCTTGGAGGTGGAAGCGGTATACTTGACCATCACATAGCCGTCTTTCGTGTTGGAGTAGTCGATGACCGCCTTGCCGTTCTCCTTGGTCTGCGTACCGGACGCCTCCGGCACCAGCATGGTATCCAGCGCGGGTGCGGCGGCCAGGGCCACCGCCTCGTCCTCCAGCTCCACCTCGTCCAGCGTGGCCACATCCACGTAGGCCTCCTCGGGAGCGACCTCCTCCGTCTGGGTCAGATCGGCCTCGGCCTGCTCGTCGGAGAGCTCCTTGCCGCTTTGGCCGCAGCCGCTCAGCAGGCACACCGCCAGCGCCAGCGGCAGCATACGCTTGAAAAACTTCTGCAAAATGCGTCTTCCTTTCTATATGTACCAGGTTATAAGTAAAATTTGACATCATCAGTATAGCACACCCTTTTGAAAAGGTAAAGTATTTTTTTGATCCGTGCTTTCTTTTTTTGGCAAATCGTGTATCTGCCCGGTTTTGCTTGCAATGTTTTTCCAAGTGTGCTATGTTGTACATATATATATTGGGCAAGCTATGCGTGGAAGGTTTTGGAAAGAGGTGGTGATGTCAGATGGCGGATCATGTCCTTGAAGTGCGGATGTTCGGCAACTTTTCTGTCCGCAAGGGTGACCAGGAGATCAACGACAACGACAACCGCTCCCGAAAAGTATGGCTGCTGCTGGCATACATGATCTATTGCCGCAGCCGTTCCATCACCCAGGATGAGCTGGTGGGACTTTTGTGGAGTGACGGCGAGAGCAGCTCCAATCCCCTCAATGCCCTCAAGACCATGTTTCACCGGGTGCGCTCTTCCCTGAACCAGCTGGACAGCACCGCCGGCCACTCTCTCATCATTCGCCGGGACGGGAACTACACCTGGAACCCGGATGTCTCGTTTTTCTTTGACGTTGACGAGTTCGAGCGGCTCTGCCGTGCCGGCGCCATGGCACAAAGCGATGACCAGCGGCTGGAGGACTATCTGCAGGCCCTGGAGCTGTACCGGGGAGACTTTTTGCAAAAGCTCTCCAGCGAGGCATGGGTCATCCCCATCTCCGCTTATTTTCACAATCTCTATATCCACACGCTGCTGGAAACGCTCACCCTTCTGGAAGACCGGGAGCAGATGGACCTGGCAGCGGAGCTGTGCCGCAGCGCCATCACCATCGAGCCTTACAACGAGCTCATCTACCAGCATCTGATGCGGGATCTTCTGGCCCAGGGTCAGCAGCGGGAAGTCATCTCCGTCTATGAGGACATGAGCCAGCTGCTGTTCGACAACTTCGGCATCATGCCGGCGGACGAGTCCCGGGCACTGTACCGGGAGGCCGTGCGCACGGTCAATGACCGGGCCGTATCCATGGGCACGCTGCGCGAGCAGCTGCGGGAGCCTGACGGTCTCAGCGGCGCGCTCTTTTGCGACTATGATTTCTTCAAGGTCATCTACCACGCAGAGGCCCGGGCTGTGGCCCGCAGCGGAGACGCGGTGCACATCTGTCTGCTTTCCGTTACGGATGCCGCCGGTGAGGAGCTGGCCAAGCGCAGCCTGGACCGGTGCATGGAAAATCTGCAGGAGCTGATCCGCACCAGCCTTCGCCGGGGCGATATCGCCGCCCGGTGCAGTGTGTCCCAGTACATTCTCATGCTGCCCCAGGCCAACTATGAAAACAGCTGCAAGGTCTGTGACCGGATCGTCCGGGCCTTTTTCCGCCAGTACCCCCACTCTCCTGCCAAGCTGCATTTTACCGTGCAGCCGCTGGAACCGAACACGTAATAAAAAAACGCCGCCCGGCCGGGCGGCGCTTTTTTCATTTCATTACACAGACTTTTTGCCGTGGATCACACGGATCACCACCAGCGTGCACAGCATCAGCACGATGGATACCGGCAGCGCGATGAACGCGTTGGGCACAATGCCCGCTATGATGTAGCTCACAAAGCTGACAGCCGCGGCTACAACGGCATAGGGCAGCTGGGTGGACACATGGCTCACATGGTCGCACTGGGCGCCGGCAGAGGCCATGATGGTGGTATCGGAGATGGGAGAGCAGTGGTCTCCGCACACGGCGCCGGCCATGCAGGCGGAGATGCACACAATGGCCAGAGGATCGTCCATGGAGAACACGTTCTGGACGATGGGGATCAGCATGCCGAAGGTGCCCCAGCTGGTGCCGGTGGCAAAGGCCAGCAGGCAGCCGATGACGAACACGATGGCCGGCAGGAACATCTGGAAGCTGGCGGCATTGCCCTGAACGAAGTCACGGACGAAGTACTTGGCACCCAGAGAGTCGGTCATTGCCTTGAGGCTCCAGGCAAAGGTCAGGATCAAAATGGCCGGCACCATGGCCTTGAAGCCCTCAGGGATGCACTCCATCATCTGCCGGAAGGTCAGGCTGCGGCGGATCATATAGTATACCACGGTAAACACCAGGGCAAAAGCAGAGCCCAGCATCAGGCCAACCGATGCGTCAGAGTTGGAGAAGGCCTCCACGAAGCCGGTGCCGGAAAAGAAGCCGCCGGAATAGATCATACCGATGACGCAGCAGATCACCAGCGCCACGATGGGCAGCACCAGATCCAGCACCCGGCCCTTGTCCTCCACAGTCTCCTCGTCCATCATGGCGTAGGGGTTGGGGCCGGAGAACAGGTCGCCGGTCTCCTCGGCGTTGCGCTCGAAAATGGCCATGGTGCCGAACTCCACCTTCATCAGCACCATGCCCACCATCATCACCACGGTCAAGATGGCGTAGAAGTTGAAGGGAATGGCCCGGATAAAGAGGTTCAGGCCCTGGCCGTCCTCGGCAAAGCCCGCCACGGCGGCCGCCCAGGAGGAGATCGGCGCGATGATGCAGATAGGCGCGGCGGTGGCGTCGATCAGATAGGCCAGCTTGGCCCGGGAGACCCGGTGCTTGTCCGTGATGGGCCGCATGACGCTGCCCACGGTCAGGCAGTTGAAGTAGTCATCGATGAAGATGAGGCATCCCAGCACGATGGTGGCCAGCTGGGCGCCGGCGCGGCTTTTGATATGGGTCTGGGCCCACCGGCCGAAGGCCGCGGAGCCGCCCGCCTTGTTCATCAGGCACACCATGGCGCCCAGGATCACCAAAAACACCAGAATGCCCACATTGTAGCTGTCCGAGAGGACGGAGACGATACCGTCTTCAAACACATGGAGCACCGTGCCCTCAAAGCTGAAGTTGGAGTAGAGCAGTCCGCCCACCACGATACCCAGGAACAGCGAGCTGTACACCTCCTTGGTGATCAGGGCCAGGGCAATCGCGATCACCGGCGGCAAAAGGGCCCAGAGAGTATTGTAAAACCGGCTGGGGGAGGTCACGTAGCCGGTACCGCCGCAGTTGCTGCACACGTTGGCGCCGCCGCAGCTCTCGCACGCCGGGTCCAGGCCATAGCAGTCCATACACGCGCCCGCAGCACCGCAGACAGGGCACTCGATCATCTTGGTGCCCGGCTCCTCCGTGGGATCGGCAGCCAGTGCGGTGACCGACAGCACCGTGGCCACCAGGGCCGCCAGCACCAGCATGGGCAGCAGACGGCGCAAATTCCTCTTCATGTCGTTCTCTCTCCTCACATAAAAAAATGAAGCCATGATACAGCATCATGACTTCAGGATAAGCACGGGAAGATCCCATAGGTCATGACAGCGCTCCACCGCGGGGGTGACAGTCCGACGGATATTCTCCGGCGGCCCGGCCTCCTTCCGCCAGGCAGCGGAAAGGCGCCTCGGCGGTCTCCCCTTTCCCGCCTCCCCGGTGCTCTGCCGTTGGAAGGCGGTACTTTTGAAGCCCGCGCCTCTATCATGGGTTTCGTTGCGTGTACATTATATAAGATATGAAAAAATTGTCAACCTTTTCCCGCTCTTTTTGCGGTTTTTCCCTTTTTTCGCTGCAGGCAAAAAAGGCCGCCCTGCGCTTTTGACGCAGGACGGTCTTTTTGCAGGGCTCAATACCGGCCCAGAGAGGCAGCGGTATCGGAGTTGGCGGATTTGCCGAACTGGAAGTCGTTGCCGGGCAGGATGGCATTGAGGGCGATGCCGGCAATGGCCGCGATGGCCAGGGAGGTCAGCGTGATGGAAACGCCGCCCACATGGAAGGCGAGGCCGCCGGTGAAGCCCAGGCCGCACACCAGGATGACCGCCGCGATGATCAGGTTGCGGGAGTTGGTGAAGTCCACCTGGTTTTCCACCACGTTCCGCACGCCGATGGCGGAGATCATGCCGTAGAGGATAAAGCTGACGCCGCCGATGATGGCAGAGGGGATGGAGCTGACGAAGGCAGCGAACATGGGGCTGAAGGACAGCACGATGGCGTAAATGGCAGCAAGCCGGATCACCCGGGGATCGTGGACCCGGGAGAGCACCAGCACGCCGGTATTCTCGCCGTAAGTGGTGTTGGCGGGGCCGCCGAAGAGGCCCGCCAGAGCGGTGGCGATGCCGTCGCCCACCAGGGTGCGGTGGAGGCCGGGCTCTTCAATGAAGTTTTCGCCCACAGTGGCAGAGATAGCGGACATGTCGCCGATGTGCTCCATCATGGAGGCGATGGCGATGGGCGCCATGACCAGGATGGCGGAGATGTCAAACTTGGCGATGGAGCCGCCGAAGTCCGTCACAAAGGGCTGGAAGCCGATGAGATCCGTTCCGGCCAGGCTGGAAAAGTCCACCTTGCCGGCCACGAGAGCCACGATGTAAGAGCCGACTACGCCCAGCAAAATGGGGATGATCTTGATCATGCCCTTGCCCCAGATATTGGCCACCACGATGATGGCCATGGCCACCAGGGCCAGCCACCAGCAGGTGGAGGCGTTGGACACGGCGGAGGGCGCCAGGTTCAATCCGATGAGGATGATGATGGGGCCGGTGACCACGGGAGGCAGGAAGCGCATGACCTTATGCACGCCCACGGCCTTGATGATGAGCGCCAGGATCACGTACAGCGCACCGGCCACCACGATGCCGCCGCAGGTGTACTGGAGCTTTTCCGCCGGGTCCATGCCTGCGTAGATGCCGCTGTCCATGGCCGCCATGGCCTGGAAGCCGCCCAGGAACGCAAAGGAGGAGCCCAGGAACGCAGGCACCTTCATGCGGGTGCACACATGGAAAAAGAGCGTGCCGAAGCCGGCGAAAAACAGCGTGGTCTGGATGGGCAGGGGCAGTCCGTAGCCCTGCACCAGAATGGGCACCAGCACCGTGGCGCCGAACATGGCGAACATGTGCTGCAGTCCCAGGAGCAGCATTTTGGGCGTACCCAGCGTCCGGGCATCCCGAATGGGTGCGGCATTGTTTTTTGTCTCGTTCATGTCATTTCTCCTCTCGTCACGCACAAATGCGCAAAAAAAATACCGGCAGCAATGCCGGTTTCAGGAATAAGAGGGCAAATGGGCCCCGGAGGACACCGCGGACAGAACATGCATCATTCCCATGGTAGTACCTCCCTTTCTCAGTTCGCCTTATTATACAGGCCCCGCCGCTGCTTTGCAAGGGCAGTCCGGCTAAAAAGGCAGGGAAAATCCGCGAGGAAAATTGTCGAAAATGACGGAGGAGCCGCCGTCACTTCAGCAGCTCCTCCACCTGAGATTCTCCATAGACCGGAACGCCCATCTCCGCAAGAACGGCGGCGGTGACGCCGTCCCCGGCCGTCAGCGTGCGGGAAAAAGTGCCGTCATACACCTGTCCCTTTCCACAGGAAGGGCTGCGCTCTTTCAAAACCGCCGCCTGGCACCCCAGCAGGGCGCAAAGGCGCGCGGCCTCCGCCGCGCCCCGACGATACTGCTCCGTCACATCCGTGCCGCTCTCGGTGACCACCCGGTCTCCCTGCCGCTCCGCCGGGGGACGGGGCGTGGAAAGGCCGCCCAGCTGCTCCGGACAGACCGGCACCAGCTCATGTCTTGCCGCCAGCGCCTCCACCGCCGGATGGGATTTGGAGGCGCCGTCATAGCGGCAGCGGCAGCCCAAAAGGCAAGCCGAGACCAGCAGCTTCATCGCCGGCCTCCCTGCTCCATGGCCGCCCGCTCTCTTTGCAGCTCCCCATAGAGCTTCAGGGCGCTCCAGGTGCGGTTGTGGGGCGTGAGCACCGCTTTCATGCAGTCCGCTCCCGCCTGGTTCAGCGCCGCGAGCACCGGCTCCAGCCTCTCATCCAGTCCGCACAGCACCACCATGCGCCCGCCCAGCGTGCCGCCGGCATAGGGCATGGAGGGCGCCGCCTCCGTATCCAGTCCCGCCAGGACTCCCATGGGCTTGTTGTAGTCTCCCCTGGCCACGGGCACCACCTCCGCGTCAAAGGGTGCCACGGCGGCGCTCAGCGCCAGGATATTCAGCAAAGAGTCAAAGCCGAACAGCAGGATCGTTCCGCTCATGTTGCTTCCTCCTTCAGATCTCTCTTCTATTAAATGAGTGTGCGTCCGTTCAGCGCCGCCTGGACCAGATGCTCGCCCTCATAGCGCAGCTTCAAAGAAAAGAACGGCGCATCCTCTTCCAGGAGCTTCAAAAAGATCTTGTCCCCTTCCCACATGGGCAGCGCCCGCAGCTGTTCCTTTTGGATCCATTGCAGCTCGCCTTCATCGCAGGGATGGGGCGTACCGGTCCAGCCGGTGGCGGTGAACAGGTGCATGAACTCGCCCTCCGCCTCATCGGACACGAACGTCACCAAGCCCCGGTAGCGGTACTCCGTCAGCTGGAGGCCTGTCTCCTCCTCCGTCTCCCGCAGGATGCACTCTTCCGGGCTCTCTCCCTCCAGGAACTTTCCGCCCACGCCGATCCACTTGTCGTGGTTCACGTCGTTGCGCTTTTTCACCCGGTGGAGCATGAGGTACTCGTCGCCCCGCTCCAAGTAGCACAAAGTGGAGTTGATCACATCCATCCCTCCCTTTTTCGCCATTATAACCGCTCCGAGGCAAAAAGAAAAGCCCCGGTCATGCCGGAGCTTCTCTTTTCTTCGATTCAGCCCTTGCGGATCAGCTTGCGCAGCTGGATGAGCACCATGGATCCCAGGGACAGCCCCGCCACGGTGCCCAGCTGGCCCATGGTCAGCGGCGCCACCTGGAACAGCGGCTCCAGCACGGGGACCGTCAGCACCGCCGTCAGCAGCACCGCGCCCAGCACAAAGGCGCCAAGCAGGAAGCGGTTGTTCCAGAACTTTCTGGTAAACAGCACAGGACGGCCGGACTTGCAGCTGAAGCCGTGGAACAGGCGGGAAAGGCACAGCGTGGCAAAAGCCATGGTGCTGCCCACCGCCGCGCCGCCGGCAGCAAGACCCAGATGGAACGCCAGAATGGTGGCCGCGGCGATGATCACGCCGTCTATCACAACGCTGATGAGGAACGGACGGGTCAAGATGCCCTCGCTGCGCTGGCGGGGTTTTTCCCGCATGACCGCGTCGGAGTGAGGCTCCAGGCCCAGGGCAATGGCGGGCAGGGAGTCCGTCAGCAGGTTGATAAACAGCAGGTGCACCGGCGCAAAAGGCATGGGCAGGGCGCTGAGGGAGGTGTAGAGCACGCAGAGGATTCCGGCCATATTTCCGGACAACAGGAACTGGATGGCGTTCTTGATGTTGCGGTACACGTTGCGCCCGTTGGCCACCGCTTTGATGATGGTGGCGAAGTTGTCGTCCGCCAGCACCATACCGGCGGCGTCCTTGGCCACCTCCGTGCCGGTGATGCCCATGGCT
>DYBL01000005.1 GCA_019418625.1 Clostridiales bacterium
CGGGTGCTGGAGGGGCTTTCCTGCAAGGTGTTCTCCCCTACGGAGGGCAGCGTCTGCGCGTATTTTGACCAGGGGAGGGAGACGACCCTGGCCCTCCGGGCGGACATGGACGCCCTGCCGGTACAGGAGGCCACCGGCGCACCTTACGCCTCCACCCACCCGGGGATCATGCACGCCTGCGGCCACGACGGCCACACGGCCATGCTGCTGGCCCTGGCGGAGCGGCTGAACACGTACCCTGCGGGCGCGCTGCCCCGGAACGTGCTGCTTTTGTTCCAGCCGGCGGAGGAGACCACCAGCGGCGCCCGGGATCTTTGCCGGGCAGGCGTTCTGGAGCAGTATCACGTGGACCGGATCTTCGGCATGCATCTTTGGCCGGGCCTCCCGGCGGGGACGATCGCCACACGGCCGGGGCCCATGATGGCCCGGGCGGGGGAGCTGAATGTGATCGTGCGCGGCAAGAGCGTGCATATCAGCAGCTACCGGCAGGGCTGTGACGCCCTGGCCGCGGCGGCGGAATTTCTGCGCCGGGCCTACGACATGGCCGCCGGAATGCCGTCTGAGGAGCCGGTGGTGCTGCGGTTTGGAAAGATGACCTCCGGTACGGTCCGCAACGCCGTCAGCGCCCTGAGCGTGCTGGAGGGCAACCTGCGGACCTACCGGGACGAGACATACGACGCCTGCTGCCGGGGGATGGAGGAGATCGGCGCCCAAATCGAGCGGGAGACGGGCTGCACCGTGGAGGTGAAGCTGGGCATCAGCTATCCGGCCGTGTGGAACCACGCGGAACTGCTGGAGTCCGTGCGGCGCCAGCTGGGGAGCGAGGCCCCCGCTGTGCTGGAGACGCCCGCCATGGCGGCGGAGGACTTCTCCTTCTACCAGCGCCAGGTACCCGGCGTGTTCTTCTTCCTGGGAACGGGGGCCACGCCGCCGCTTCACGCGCAGAATTTTGATTTTGATGACGCTGCCGTGCTGCCCGCCGGCGCGGCGTTTTTTGAAAAGCTGCTGGGGCTTTCCTGAAAAGCTCCGGGGTGAGCCCGGCAAACGGGCGCAGAACAAAAGGAGGTAGTTTTATGATCCTGACAACCACTCCCACCGTAGAGGGCCGCACCATCACCCAATATCACGGCATCGTATTCGGCGAGGTGATCTCCGGCGTGAATGTCATCAAGGACTTTGCGGCGGGGCTTTCCAACTTCTTCGGCGGCCGCTCCAATACATACGAAGAAGAGCTGATGAACGCCCGCACCCAGGCCCTCTCTGAGCTGGAGCAGCGGGCCGCCCGGCTGGGGGCCGACGCCGTGGTGGGCATCGACGTGGACTACGAGGTGCTGGGCAGTGACAACGGCATGCTCATGGTCACCGTCTCCGGTACCGCCGTATCTTTGAACTGACCGGCTGGAAACGAGCGCCGGACCCGGCGAAAATAAAAAAACGCCCTGTGCCAGATGGCACGGGGCGTTTTTTGCTGCATCAGAGCGTCTTGATAAACCGCTCGATCCGGTCCAGACCCTCTTTGAGGTCCGCGTCGGAATAGCAGTAGGAAAGGCGCATGAAGCCCTCCGTTCCGAAATGGACGCCGGGGATGAGGCCCACCAGGCCCTCTTTGAGCATGCGGGTGCAGAAGGTGGTGGAGTCCATGCCGAAGGGGCGGATGTCGATGAACATGTAGAAAGCGCCCTGGGGCTCCTCCACGGAAAGGCCCATCTCCTTCAGGCGGCGGTAGACATAGTCCCGGCGCTTTTGGAACAGGGCGCACACGTCGTCCGTGGGAGTCTCCAGCGCCGTGACGCAGGCCTTTTGCACAAAGGAGGGGATGGAGGTGACGGCATACTGGTGGAATACCTGGATGCGGTCCAGGATGGGGGCGTCCGCCATACAGTAGCCCAGGCGCCAGCCGGTCATGGCATAGGGCTTGGAGAAGCTCTGGATGACGATGATCCGGTCCCGCATGTCCTGGTACTCGGCAAAGCTGTGGAACTCCGTGCCGTAGACCATGGCCCGGTACACGTCGTCGCACAGGACGAAGATGGGTTTGTCACGCAGGACCTCGTGCACGCCGTCCAGAGTCTCCTTGGTGTATACACAGCCGGTGGGGTTATTGGGGGAGTTGAGGATGATGGCCTTGGTCTTGGGGGTGATGGCCGCCTGCAGGGCCGCCGGGTCGATCTGGAAGTGGTTGTCCTCCGTGGGCAGGGCCACGGGCACACCGCCTCTGAGGCGCACCAGCGCGTCATACAGGCCGAAGGCCGGGGTGGGGATGATGACCTCGTCGCCGGGGTTGAGGATGGTGGAAAAGCTCACGAACAGAGACTCCGTGGCGCCCACGGTGGCGATGATCTCCTGGGGGGCATAGTGCAGGCCGTGAGCCTGGGCTTCAAAGCGGGAGATGGCCTCCAGCAAATAGGGGTAGCCGTTGCCGGGCGGGTAGTGGGTGTCGCCTGCGTCCAGGGCTGCCTTGGCTTGGGCACGGATATGCTCCGGCGTATCCAGATCCGGCTCGCCGATGGTCAGCGCGCAGGCGCCGGGGGTGTCCCGCACCAGATAGGTGAACTGGCGGATGCCGGACAGCTCTACCTCTGTGACGGCGCTGTTCAATGTAAGCTTCATGGCTCTCACGCTCCTTTTTCGTATGAAATCCAGTATAGGCGCAGGAAAAAAGGATGTCAACGGCCTTTTCCGGTAAAAAAAGCAGCCCCCAAAGCGGGGACTGCTTTTTATCAGGAAGCTGCTTCTTGGGTCTCGCCCTCGAAGCGGAAGCCGGTGGCGGGCACGATGCCGTTTTCCGGGAACTGGGCGCCCTCCAGGGTGAAGTCGTACCAGATATGGTCGCCCACATCCAGCAGCACCGCACGGGGCACCTCGGCGGCGTTGAAGTCCAAAAAGCCCAGGGAGTCCTTCAGCCGCACATAGAAGTGGGTGTTGCCGTCGATGACGCTGGTGCGGATCTCGGCGATGACGCCGTCCTGGGTGCGGGTCTCGCCGCCGGAGACGGTGGCCTCGCCTGCGGCGATGATGCCGGAGTGGGCCAGGGCCTGGCGGTAGTTGGACTCGCAGGCGGCCAGGGTCTGGCCGGTCTCCACGATCTGATACTGCTCCACGTTGACCATGGCGTACATCTTCACCAATCCGTCATCGCCCTTGAGGGCCATGAAGTAGGTGGGCTGGTCGGCGATGTTCAAAAGCAGGGGGAAGGTGGCCGTGTAGCGCATCTGCTGTACCTGGCTCTGGGCGGACTCCATGGCGGAGGTCTCCGTGGCGCCGGCCACCGGGTAGAAGTGGGTCTCCTTGGTGCGCTGGTTGGAGAGAATGAAGCCGATGTTGGACTGATCGGAGGTGACCGAGGTGACGCCGGTGTACATGTACACGTCGTCGTCAATGGCGATATAGTTCCAGCCATCGGTGGTGAGCGTCACGTCCCGCTGGCCGAACATGGAGTTCAAAAAGCCGTTGTGATACTGGCCGTAGTAATCATACTGCTCCATGATGATGTCGGAGGAGTACACCCGGTCCACCCAGCTGGGCACTTCCTCGTAGTACTGGCTCTCACCGGTGATGGCGTTGACCAGCACGGCGCCCTGCACGTCCGTGCCGCCGAAGAGGCCGATGGTCTTGACCAGGCGGGAGCACACCCAGTAGGGGGTGCCGGACTCGTCGATCTCAAAGACCGGCTCGTCGAACATGTAGGTGGGGTAGTTGAACCGCAGGTGGCGATACAGGTTGCGGCCGAAATGCTCCGCCGTGGTGTACTTCATGCCGTCCTCCAGACGGACTACCTCCGCCTCCTGGGTCACCATGTCGATGACGATGTAGGCGGGCAGGCCGGCGGAGCGGTTGGTGAACCACTTGATGAGATCGCCGTAGGCCAGGGAGGTCACCCGCACCGGGCGGCCCTGGTAGTTGATCTGGTTGTAGGAGGGCAGGATCTCGAATTGGGAGACCATGTCGCTCAGCTCACCCAGCTTGCGGCTGCCCAGACGGGCGGCGGAATCCGCATCCAGCATGGGGATCTGGTCGTAGGAGATCTCCTCAATATCGGCGGTGAAGTCGCCGGTCTCAATGGTCAGAAGCTTGCTGTACGCTCCGGCACGGAGCACCACCCAGGAGGAGATCGAGCCCAGGGCGATGGCGGCGATGAGGACCAGGAACACGAAGAAGGGCACCACGCACTGCTTTTTCACAAAGCCCACGTAGCCCTTCACGCCCTCACTCTGGAACCCGGAGGTGAAAACGGCGCTGACGCAGTACACGGCGCACAGGAGGAAGACGAACACATAGAAGTCCTCGGCGTGGAAGTTCAGAGCGGGCAGCTCCGCGTAAAAATACACCAGGCCGAAGACCACGGTCACGGCCAGATTGATGAGGGTGCGGGTGAAGGCGTTGCCGATGGGCTTGCGGGCCTTGCGCTGCCGCCGCTGGGGCGGTGGTGTGGAGCCGCTGGCGCCGGGCTGCTGGAAGCCGCCGGAGAACCCGCCGAAATTGAATACAAAGGGCATGGAAGAATCTCCTTTCCAGGTTGATCCATAAAGATATCCACCATGATACAGGAAAAGTGTGAACAAATCAAGTTTGCCCGAAAAAAGAGGAGGAAGCGATGGAAGATATTGGGCACCTTCACAAAAATCAGCAGGAAAAATCTGCGCCGTGCCTCCCCGCTTTCCGTTGCCCGCGGACAGAGGTTGTGATATCGTAGAACCAAGCAAATAAGGGGGGATGGACATGCTTGCATTGGACTTTATCAACGTGGGCAACGGCGATTCCATTCTGGTGCGGGAGATAGCGGCGGGACGGACGCGCTTTGCCATGCTGGTGGACTGCGGCCATGACAATCTGGTACGGGATGACCATCCGCCGCTGGAGGACGAGCACTCCTGCCGGATCTATGCCGGAGATTTCCTTCGCGAGCAGGGGGTGGAGCGGCTGGACCTGCTGCTCATCACCCACTTCCACCGGGACCATATCGGAGGTCTTGGCCGGGTGCTGGATCAGGTGGCGGTGGATGAGCTGGCGGCCACTTATATCCCGCCTTTGTGCCCGGCGCCGCTGGATCCGGACGGGGACAACGGACTGCCCAAGGCGGCCCGGAATGTGCTGCGGTGCGTGGATCTGTATGCCCGGGCCCTGGCGGATCATCCGGGGCAGGTGGGACATTGTACGGAGCTTTCCGGCGGGCGCCTGGAGCAATGGCAGCTGACACCCGACCTGCGGATGGATATCCTGGCCGGCGAGCCCGCCCTCTATCCCCGCCAGAGAAAGCTCTATGATGCCGCCTTTGCCGGGGTGCGGGACGGCTACGGACTGGTGCACTGGGGCAAGTCCATGAACGTGTCCAGCCTGCGCCAGCGGCTGTACTATCACGGCAAGGAGATCGTCCTGGGCGGCGATGCCTACGCCCACATGTGGGAGACGGACACTGCCACCCCCTGTGACATTTTGAAAGTGCCCCATCACGCCTCCCTTTCCTCCACGACCCGCAAGCTCCTGACGCTGCTGCGGCCCAAGACGGCGGTGGTATCCGTGGCGGCGGGCCGGCCTGACGAGCGGCCCCATCCCTACATCATCTCGCTGCTGCGGGAGTATGTGCAGGAGCTGTACTTCACCGACGCCGTGTCCATTCCCGGCCTGGTGGAGCCGGCGTACCACAAATCCGTCCACCTGGAGATCGAATGAACAAGAAAAGCCGGCCCATAAGGGCCGGCTTCTTTTATGCCAGGCTTCTCGAACGGGAAGGGGGCGGCAGCCCGGAAGTCCTGGCGTCGGAAAGACGCAAAAAAAGACCGGCCGTAAGGCCGGTCTTTTTTCATTTCAAACAGGATCAGGCAGCGGCCATCTTGCGGGCCTTGGCCTCCATCTTGTTGCGGAACACGTCGATGGTAACGGCCAGAATGATAACGGCGCCGATGACGATATACTGGATATCGTTGGAGGCACCGGCCAGGTTCAGACCGTTGCGGATGACGGCCATCAGCAGAGCGCCGATGAGGGTGCCCCAGATGGTGCCCTTGCCGCCGGTGAAGGAAGCACCGCCCACGATACACGCCGCGATGGCGTCGTTATCGTAGGTGGAGCCGGCGTTGGCGTTGGCGGAGGCCAGACGGCCCACGGACACCACGCCCGCAAGGCCGGCCATGAAGCCGGAGAGGGTGTACACGAAGGTCAGCACGTTCTTGGAGGGGATACCGGACAGACGAGCTGCCTCGGGGTTGCCGCCGCAGCAGTAGATCTGACGGCCCAGAGCGGACTTCTTCAGGAAGATGTCAAACAGGATGAACACGAAGATGACCAGGATGAAGCTCACGGGGATGCCGGGGAAGTCCAGCTTACCATCAGCGGTGTAGGTCTTGAAGAGGGACTCGCCGCCGATCCACATCAGGGAATCCACGCCCTGGTTGGTAAAGCCGATGGACTTGGAGCCGGTGATGACCAGCGCGATGCCCAGCAGCACGTTCTTCATGCCCATGGTGGACACGAAGGGATGGGGCAGGTCCAGACGAGTCAGCAGCGTGCCGTTGATGAAGCCGGCGAAGGTGCTCACAGCCAGGCCGCAGATGGCCAGCAGAAGTGCGTTGGTGATGCCGAAGTTCTGCATGAGCACGCCGATGGTGCAGGTGCACAGCACGCAGTTGGAGCCCACGGACAGGTCAATGCCGGCGGTGATCAGAGCGCACAGCATACCGGAGGCGATCAGGCAGTTGATGGATGCCTGCTTGAGGATGTTCATGATGTTGCTGACACGGGGGAACTTGTCGGGCATGGTGATGCAGAAAATCGCAATCAGGATAACCAGAGCCAGCAGTGTGCCCAGCTTCTGCAGCAGCTCTTTCGCGGAATTATTCTTTTTCATATTAGTCTAACTCTCCTCCCCAGGCCGCTTTCATGATATCTTCAGAATTGAAGTGCGGAGTGTCACGGTCGATATTGGCCATGACCCGGCCGCCCCGCATGACCACCACGTGGTCGCTCATGGCCAGGATCTCCGGCAGCTCGGAGGAGACCATGATGACGCATTTGCCGGCCTTGACCAGGTCGTTCATGACACGGTAAACCTCGATCTTGGCGCCCACGTCGATGCCGCGGGTGGGTTCGTCGAAAATGAAGATCTCGGCATCGGTATTGACCCACTTGCCGATAACCACCTTCTGCTGGTTGCCGCCGGAAAGCTGGGCGGTGACCTCGTCCAGAGAGGGGGTCTTGATCTTCAGGGATTCCACGTTGTCCTGGCCGTTTTTTTCGATCTGCGCCTTGTTGAGGAAGGGACCGTTGGAAAAGCCCTTCATGTTGGCCAGGATCAGGTTGGTCCGCACGTCCAGGGACAGTACCAGGCCCTGGCCCTTGCGGTCCTCCGTGAGGAAGGCGATCTTCTTCTTGATAGCGTCTTTCGGAGTTTTTATATGTACTTTTTCGCCCTTGACATAGACCTCGCCGCTGTCGAGCTTATCGGCGCCGAAAATGGCCCGCATAGTCTCGGTGCGGCCTGCGCCAACCAGTCCGGCAAAGCCGGTGATCTGGCCGGCATGGGCCTGGAAGGAGACATCGTGGAGGACGCCGGCTTCGTTGAGGTTCTTGGCCTCCAGCCACACGTCGCCCTTGACGCCGAATTCCTTGGGATAGAGATTGTCCAGCGTCCGGCCCACCATGGCGGTGATCAGGGAATCCTCCGTCATGTCGCCGATGTCCTTGGTGACGATGTGCTCGCCGTCGCGCATGACGGTGACACGGTCGCAGAGCTCAAAGAGTTCTTCCAACTTGTGAGAGACAAACAGGATGGCTACGCCCTTGGCCTTCAGGCCCCGGACAGTTTCCATCAGCTGCGCGATCTCCTCTTTGCCCAAAGAGGAGGTGGGTTCGTCCATGATGATCAGCTTGGCGTCCAGGGAAACAGCCTTGGCGATCTCCACCATCTGCTGCTGTCCAACGCCCAGCTTACCGCATTCCATTTTTACATCGATCTCGGGGTGACCCAGAGTCTTGAGGGCCTCGGCGGCCTCCCGGTGCATTCTGGGATAATCCAGAAGCAGACCCTTTTTCACGGCGCGCCCCATGAAAACATTATCCGTAACAGGCAGTTGCTTGACAATGTTCAGCTCCTGGTACACACAGGCGATTCCCGCCTCCCGGGACTGAACAGGGTTCTTGAAAACGACCTTCTGGCCGTCAACAAAGATGTCTCCCTCCTCCGGAGTATGGACGCCGGTGAGCACCTTGATCAGGGTGGATTTGCCTGCGCCGTTTTCTCCGATCAGACCGTGGATCTCACCGGGTCTGATGCCAATGGACATATTTTTCAATGCGACGACACCAGGAAAACGCTTGGTAATATTTTTCAGTTCGACGACATACTCGCTCATGGAATTACCTCGTTTCTTTCCTGATTTGTGCACTTCCCCGCCGCACCGGCGGGGGAGACGAAGATATGGCGGCAGAAAGATTCTGCCGCCATATCATATCGGTTTTCAGCTATGCAGCGACAATGCAGTTTTTAAAAAGCAGAGCGCTTAGCCCTTCATGGCTGCCAGGTTGTCCAGATAAGCCTGGCCGTTCTCAGCGGTGACGACCTCAACGGGGGCGTTGATGACCTCTTCCACAGTCTCGTCATTGATGGCCTTCACAGCGGCCTCAACGACCTGATAACCCATCTCATAGGGCTGCTGAGCCACGGTGGCCTTGACCATCTCGCCAGCCAGGATCAGATCCACGGCGGAGGCGTTGCCGTCGAAGCCCACGATGGTCATATCGGTGACGCCGGCGTTCTTGCAGGCGTTCATGGCGCCGATAGCGGTATCGTCGTTGTGGCAGAAGACCATCTTGATCTGGTCGGGATAGGCGTTCAGCAGGTCCTCCATGGTCTTGGTGGCGCCGTCAGTGGTGTTCTGGCCGGACAGAGCGGACAGGACTTCCACGCCAGCTTCCGTGCAGGCCTTCTCATAGCCCTCGCGGCGCATGTTGGAGGTGTTGTCGCCTTCCTGGCCGTAGATGATGACGGCCTTGGCGTCGGAACCGACCTGCTCGATGGCCCACTTGGCGCCCTCATAGGCAGCGTCCACGTTGGAGGTGCCGACGAAGGATGTCTGACCCTCGATGCCCACGTTGGTGTCGACGGACAGCACGGGGATGCCGGCGTCCAGAGCAGCCTGCAGGGCACCGGCGGCAGCACCGGCGTCGTTGGGAGCGCAGACGATGGCGTCGCAGCCGGCGCCGATCTGCTGTTCGATCTGAGCAACCTGGCCCTCGATGTCGCTCTCAGCGTTGGGGCCAACCACGGTGACGTTGATGCCCAGATCCTCGGCGGCGGCCTTGCAGCCGGCCTCCACGTAGCCCCAATACTCGGAAGCCAGGGTCTTCAGAACAACGGCGACTTCGATGTCGCTGGTCTCGGCGGGAGTCTCCTCAGCGGGAGTCTCTTCACCTTCGGCGGGAGCCTCTTCTTTCTGGCCGCAGGCTACCAGAGACAGAGCCATAACCAGAGACAGAGCCAGAGCAAAAAACTTCTTCATGTACATCTTTTCTCCTTTTCATTCAAAATTCCGGGAACAATATGCATAAATACTACAGACAGCCCCCGGTCAATCTGTCTGGATTTTAGCATCAAAGGGAAATTCAAGTCAATAGGTTGCACAATTTATGTCCATTATTACAGAAAAAACTTGTGCACCTTTGGACACTACCACAATAATCCTGAAAAAAATTGCGAAAAAAGCCAGTCTGATTTTACATGGATTTTACATTCCGGCGAAAAATGCTTCATAGATAGACAAAAGTATCTTGCCTGCGGACGCTTTTGGAAGAAATGACTGCCCGCAGCGGAAAACCAGCAGACTGACATATCCATAAAAAAATAGGGAGGCCCTTTGGCTAAATTGGAAAAAATCCTGCCGGTGCCGGAAAAATCGTTGATTTTTGACCCGGACGATGATACTTTCTTTATAGTGAAAACGCTTGCAGCGTTCGTGTTTGTGTGTGCTTTTCTGTGAACGGACACAGATACGATTCGGACCTTTGCGAAAGACCTGCGCGGCAGGCGGAAAAACCTATCATATTTATTAAGGAGGACGTTACCCATGTTCGATCAGAACCACGTATTCCTTGGAATCGCACCCATTGGCTGGTGCAACGATGATATGCCGGAGCTGGGCGGTGAGAACACCTTCCAGCAGATCGTCAGCGAGATGGCCCTGGCGGGCTTCACCGGCTGCGAGATCGGCAACAAGTATCCCACCGATCCTGCTGAGCTGAAGAAGGCCCTGGACCTGCGGGGCATGCGCATTGCCAGCCGCTGGTATTCCTCCTTCATCCTGACCCGTCCTTTTGAGGAGGAGGAGAAGGACTTCATCGCCAACCTGGACTTCCTGGCTGCCGTGGGCGCCAACCGCATCAATGTCAGCGAGCAGAGCTACTCCATCCAGGGCCAGATGGATACCCCTGTCCTCACCGGCGGCCACAAGCACGTGATGAACGACGCGGAGTGGGACCGCTTCTGCGACGGCCTCAATAAGCTGGGCAAGATCGCTGCCGACCGGGGCTTCAAGCTCTGCTTCCATCATCACATGGGCACCGTGGTGCAGACCAGCGAGGAGACCGACCGCATGATGGCCAACACCGATCCCCGGTATGTGTTCCTCTGCTATGATACCGGCCATTTCACCTTTGCCGGTGAGGATCCCCTGACCATGCTGAAAAAGTATGTGGACCGGGTGGGTCACGTCCATCTGAAGGACATGCGCCTGCCGGTGGTGGAAGAGGCCCGGAAGAACAACTGGTCCTTCCTCCAGGCGGTCCGCAACGGTGCTTTCACCGTTCCCGGTGACGGCGACGTGGACTTCGATCCCGTGTTCAAGGTGCTCTCCGACGCCGGCTATCAGGGCTGGCTGCTGGTGGAGGCCGAGCAGGATCCCGCCAAGGCCAATCCTCTGGAGTACGCCATGAAGGGCCGCAAGTACATCCGCGAGCACACGGGCCTGTAAAACGCGGCAGGGGGAGCCGGTCCTCTCTGGAGGGCCCCCCGCATATTTCCCGCTGCAATTCAAAATAGGAGATGTTTCCAATGACCTATTTTAACAAAAATGCTGAACTGAAGAACGGGTACAACGCCTATATCGACTCCTCCGTGGACGACATGGGCACCCAGATGGACATCGGCCTGCTGCTGATGGAAAAGGGCGACACCTTCACCTTCGAGGAGGCGGAAAAGGAGATCGCGGTGCTGCTGTTTGCCGGCAGTGTTACCTACGAGTGGAACGGCAAGACCTGCGAGGCCGACCGGCCGGACTGCTTCCATCATGAGGCGTTCTGCCTGCTGGCGCCCCGGGGCACCAAGGTCACGCTGACTGCCCATGACCACAGCGAGCTCTATATCCAGAAGACCGTCAACGAGCGCGACTACGAGGCGGTCATGTACACGCCGGAGACCGTCCAGACCCAGCACGCCGGCTGCAACGGCGAGCTGCTGGGCTGCATGGAGCGGGAGATCAAGACTTTCTTCGACCATGACAACGCACCCTTCTCCAACATGGTGCTGGGCGAGGTTTTGAACCACCCCGGCAAGTGGTCCTCCTATCCGCCGCACCATCATCCTCAGCCTGAGGTGTACTTCTACCGCTTTGACTATCCTCAGGGCTTCGGCGCCGGCTTTGCCAACGGCGAGATCTACAAGACCGGCCACAACGGCTGTGCCGTCATCAACCACGGCTTCCACTCCCAGACTGCCGCGCCCGGCTACGCCATGTGCTATGCCTGGGGCATCCGGCACCTGGAGGGCGATCCCTGGCTCAAGACCCGCATTGACGACAAGGAGCACGAGTGGCTGTGGAAGTCCGACGCCAATGAGCACATCTATCAGGGCTGAACAAATCAGGAGGTATTTGAGAGTATGAAAACCGTTCGTTTGACCATGGCCCAGGCCCTGGTCCGGTTCCTGGAAAACCAGTATATCGAGGTGGACGGCGCCCAGAGCCGGTTCGTCCGGGGCGTGTTCATCATTCCCGGCCACGGCAACGTGGTGGGCCTTGGCCAGGCGCTGAGCCAGGAAGCCAAGCACCTGGAGGTCTATCAGGGCAAGAACGAGCAGGGCATGGCCCAGGCGGCCGTGGCCTTTGCCAAGCAGATGAAGCGTAAGCAGATCTTCGCTGTGACCTCCTCCGTGGGCCCCGGCGCCGCCAACATGGTCACCGCCTGCGGCACCGCCACCGCCAACAACATCCCCCTGCTGGTGCTGCCCGGCGACGTGTACGCCTGCCGCCAGCCCGACCCCGTCCTCCAGCAGGTGGAGCAGACCCATAACCTCTCCATCTCTACCAACGACGCCTTCAAGGCCGTGTGCCGCTACTGGGACCGCATCGTCCGTCCCGAGCAGCTCATGAGCGCCATGATCTCCGCGTTCCGCGTGCTGACGGACCCCGCCAATACCGGCGCCGTGTGCGTGGCCATGCCCCAGGACGTAGAGGGCGAGGCCTATGACTATCCCGAGAGCTTCTTCAAAAAGCGCGTGTGGCGCCTGGAGCGCCGTCCCGCCACCGAGGCCGCCCTGGCCGACGCGGCGGAGGCTATCCGCAAGGCCAAGCGTCCCATGCTGGTTTGCGGCGGCGGTGTGCGCTATTCCGAGGCACATGCCGAGTTCCTGCACTTTGCCGAGACCTTCAACATCCCCTTCGGCGAGACCCAGGCGGGCAAGTCCGCTGTGGTGTGGACCCATCCTCTGAACCTGGGCGGTATGGGCGTTACCGGCTGCTCCGCTGCCAACGACATCGCCAAGAAGGCGGATCTGGTCATCGGCGTGGGTACCCGCTACACCGACTTTACCACCTCCTCCAAGTGGCTGTTCAAGGATAACTGCAAGTTCGTCAACATCAACGTCTCCGAGTTCCAGGCTCTGAAGCTGGAGGCTGTCCCCGTGGTGGCCGACGCCAAGGACGCCCTGCCCCGCCTGGAAATGCTGCTGGAGGGCTACAAGAGCGGCTATACCACCGAGATCGCCGCTGCCAAGGAAAAGTGGCTCAAGGAGCTGGAGCGTCTGGACGGCATCACCTTCGAGGACAAGAAGAGCTGGAAGCCCATCATCAACGACGCCAACGCCGACTCTGCCAAGCGCTTTGCCAAGGACCTGAACGCCCAGCTGTGCCAGACCACCGTTCTGGGCGCCATCAACGCTATGATGGACGACGAGGACGTGGCCATCGGCGCTGCCGGCTCTCTGCCCGGCGATATGCAGCGCGTGTGGCGTCCCAAGGCTGTGGATACCTATAACATGGAGTACGGCTATTCCACCATGGGCTATGAGGTGGCCGGTGCCCTGGGCGTGAAGCTGGCCATCGGCGACAAGCACGAGGTCTATGCCTTCTGCGGTGACGGCAGCTTCAACATGCTCCACGGCGAGCTCATCACCGCCTGCCAGGAGCACAAGAAGATCAACATTTGCCTGTTCGACAATGCCAGCTTCGGCTGCATCAACAACCTCCAGGTGGGCCACGGCAACGTGACGCTGTGCACGGAGCTGCGCTACCGCAATAAGGAGGGCCTGTTCGGCGACTTCATGGACATCGACTACGCCAAGGTGGCCGAGGCCTATGGCTGCAAGGCCTACCATGTGCGCACCATGGAGGAGCTGGTGGCTGCCTTCGAGGACGCCAAGAAGGTGAAGAACCGTCCCGTGCTCTTCGACATCAAGGTGCTGCCCAAGACCATGACCGACGGCTACGGCTCCTGGTGGCGCGTGGGTGACACGGAGGTGTCCGAGCGCCAGGAGAACCTGGACGCTTACGCAAGCCATCTCGAGCACGTGAAGGACGCGCGGAAGTACTAAAATCCTTCCAGGGGGGATTACATCCCCCCTGGATACGGACCCGCCGCGCCGCCCTTGGCGGCACAGCAGGTCCGATACCCCCCTCTCCCCCGCACGGCGGAGGAGCCGCGCCCAGTGGCGCGGGCATGGGAGTTCCGGGCAGGCGGAGCCCCTCCGGAACGGAAAGGGCAAGAGCATGGTTTGTCCATATTGCGGCGGTGAAATGGAGAAAGGGGCCTTGCAGAGTACCCATGGCATCTACTGGGTGAACGGGCCTGCCAAGCACTGCCCGCCGCAGTGGCTGAAGGGTGCGGAGGGGCTGTGCGAAGCGGACGGTTTGTTCCAATCTCCCTATGTTCGCGCCCAACGCTGTACCCAATGCAAGAAGATCATCGTGGAGTATTAACGGCATCCCTACATTATAATATATATAAAGGAAGGGTAATCAACATGGATCAGGTTTTGAAAATCGGTATCATCGGCTGCGGCGCCATCGGCAAGGATCACTGCCGCCGTATCATTGAGACGGTCCCCGGCGCTACCGTGGTGGCTGTTTCCGACTACGTGGCTGCTGCCGCTGACGAGACGGCTGCCAAGTACGGCATCAAGTCCTATGGCAACGACTGCGACGGCATGATCAAGGACCCCGACGTGGAGGCCGTGGTCATCACCTCCATCGACCCCACCCATCATGACTATGTCATGAAGACCCTGGCTGAGGAGAAGTGGTGCTTCTGCGAGAAGCCTCTGAGCCAGAACGCCGCTGACTGCGAGGACATCATCAAGCGTGAGCTGGAGATCGGCAAGCGCTTGGTGCAGGTGGGCTTCATGCGTCACTATGACCGCGGCTACGCCGAGATGAAGCGCATCATCGACTCCGGCGAGATCGGCAAGCCCCTGCTCATCAAGGCCTGCCACCGCAACGTCTCCCAGGGCCCGGGCTTCAAGACCGAGAACGGCGTGACCAACGTGGCGATCCACGAGCTGGACATCTGCCGCTGGCTGCTGGACGACGAGTATGAGGACGTGCAGTGCGTGAAGGTCCGCCAGTCCTCCAACTCCAACAAGGGCTATGACAACCCCCAGGTCATGCTGATGCGCACCAAGAAGGGCTGCTTCATCGACGTGGAGGTCCAGGTGGCCGACGGCTACGGCTACGATATCCAGTGCGAGGTGGTCTGCGAGAACGGCACTGTCAAGCTGCCCGATCCCTACGCTGTGGTGCGCCGCTCCCGTCCCGCCGGCTGGGATACCCTGCAGCCTGCCGAGTCCATGCCCATCATGACCGACTGGAAGGAGCGCTTCATCGAGGCCTACGACATTGAGTTCTGCAAGTGGGTGGAGTCTGTCCACGCCGGCAAGCTCACTGGCCCCTCCTCCTGGGACGGCTATGTTGCCTGCGTGGCCGGCGACGCTCTGAACGCCTCCCGCGGCACCTCTCAGTTCCTGAAGGTGGAGACCATGGAAAAGCCCGAGCTGTACAAGTAAATCGCTTGGTCTGCAAGGCCGCCCAGATGGGCGGCCTTGTTTTTTGTTTACAAAAATCCCCTTGTTTTCTGTGGAAAAACACGATACCATAAAGACAGAAAAGGAGAAGTCCCAAAAAGGAGGGGATCCAGGATGAAAGGAAAAGAACTCTGGATTTTGCTTTTGGCAGCGGCCATGCTGAGCGGGGCGATGGGCAGCGGTGTTCTGGCGCTGGAAGAAGAGTCCCCCGCGGAGCTGGAGGCTGCCCAGACGATCCCTGTTCAGACAGGCGCGGTTCCCCCGGCGGAAGCGGCATCGGCTGAGACAGCGCCGCCGGAGGCGGTGGCGCCGGAAGCGGAGACCGGGCCCCAAAAGGATGCGGTATTGCTGGAGCAGGCACCCGATTTGGAGCAGCTGCCGCTGCTGGTGAATTTGTGGAATCCCCTGCCGGAGGATTACACTGTGGAACTGGAGAAGCTGGAGGGGGGGCTCCAGATCGCCGCCGAGGCTCGTCCGGCTCTGGAGCAGATGCTCTCTGACTGCCAGGCGGCGGGATTGGATGTGACCGTCTGTTCCGCCTACCGGACGGAATCCACCCAGAACCGGCTCTACCAGAACAAGATCGCCCGCTTGCGTGCCGCCGGATACAGCCGGGAGGAGGCACTGGCGGAAGCGGGACGCTGGGTGGCCCCGCCGGGCACCAGTGAGCACCAGACGGGACTGGCGGTGGACATCATGGCCACGGATTACCCGGTGCTGGATGAGAAGCAGGCCCAGACAGAGGAGCAGCAGTGGCTCATGGAGCACTGCTGGGAATATGGCTTCATCCTCCGCTACCCCACGGATAAGTCCTCCGTCACCGGCATCGGCTACGAGCCGTGGCACTACCGGTATGTGGGCCGGGAGGTGGCAGCTTCCATCCGCGAGCGGGGGATCTGCCTGGAGGAATACATAGCTGTCCCGGAAGCGGAAGGCGCGTCCCAGCAGCTGCAGGCAGCGGTAGATGCGGCACTGTCTCCGGGGGGCGGCTGGCAGCTCCCAACGGAAAATTCCAATACACAAAGTAAAGAAAATGCGTAAAATTACATATCGTATTTAAAAATACCCGGACGCCTCCCAAATTTCGGGAGGCGTTTTCCTTTTTTATAAATCCTACTTGACAAGTAGGAAATAGTATGCTATGACTATATCATAGTAAATATATAGGAAAAGGAGGAAATAAAGATGTACGTCTACGCAGACAATGCGGCCACCACCGCCATGAGTGAAACTGCCCTGGAGGCCATGCTGCCCTGCCTCCGTGAAGAATATGCCAACCCCTCCAGCCTCCATACGCCCGGCCAGCGGGCAGCGGAGAAATTGACCGAAGCCCGGGAGATCTTTGCCCGGCATCTGGGAGCGTCCCCGGCGGAGATCACATTCACCTCCGGCGGCAGCGAGTCCGACAACCAGGCCCTCCGCTCCGGCGCTATGCTGGGACTGCGGAAGGGGAAGAAGCACATCATCTCCACCAAGTTTGAACACCACGCGGTGCTCCATACGCTTCAGGCTCTGGAGAAGGAGGGCTTTGCGGTGACCCTGCTGGACATCCCGCCCGACGGCGTGGTGACAGCGGAGCAGGTGCGTGAGGCCATCCGGCCCGACACGGCGCTGGTCTCCGTCATGTTCGCAAACAACGAGATCGGCACCATCCAGCCTATCGCCCAGATCGCCGCCGTGTGCCGTGAGGCAGGCGTGCTGTTCCATACGGACGCCGTCCAGGCGGCGGGGCATCTGCCCATCGACGTAAAGGAACTGGGCGTGGACATGCTGTCCCTCTCCGCCCATAAGTTCCACGGACCCAAGGGCGTGGGGGTGCTGTACGCCCGGCGGGGCGTGGCCCTCACCAACGTCATCTATGGCGGTGCCCAGGAGCGGGGACGCCGGGCCGGTACGGAGAACCTGCCGGGCATCGTGGGCGCGGCCGCGGCCTTTGAGGAAGCCTGCACCCGCATGGAGGAGAACGCGCAGAAGATGACGGCCCTGCGGGATCGGTTGATCCGGGGCCTGACCGCCATTCCCCACACGGTGCTCAACGGCGATGCTGTGCGCCGCCTGCCCGGCAACGTGAACGTGTGCTTCGAGGGCATCGAGGGAGAGTCCCTTTTGCTGATGCTGGATGCCAAGGGCATTGCGGCCTCCTCCGGCTCCGCCTGCACCTCCGGGTCCCTGGACCCCAGCCATGTGCTGCTGGCCCTGGGCCGGCCCCACGAGGTGGCCCACGGTTCCCTGCGGCTGAGCCTGAGTCACTACAATACCGACGCCGACGTGGACCACATCCTCTCCGTGGTGCCCGGTGTGGTGGAATATCTGCGGAACATGTCCCCGGTGTGGGACGAGCTGGAGCGGGGCGAGCGTCCCCATCTCATTTAAAGAAAGGAGCCTTTGTTATGGCGCTTTATAGTAAGGAAGTTATGGACCATTTCCAGAATCCCCGGAACGTAGGCAAAATGGAGGACGCCGACGGTGTGGGCGAGGTGGGCAACGCCAAGTGCGGCGACATCATGCGCATGTACATCAAGGTAGATCCCCAGACCCAGGTCATCACCGACGTGAAGTTCAACACCTTCGGCTGCGGCAGCGCCATTGCCACCAGCTCCATGGCCACGGAGATGATCAAGGGCAAGAAGGTGAGTGAGGCGCTGGAGCTGAGCAACCGGGCGGTGGTGGAGGCCCTGGGCGGACTGCCCGCCCAGAAGATCCACTGCTCCGTGCTGGCGGAGGAGGCCGTCCGGGCGGCGGTAAAGGACTACTACGACCGAAACCACATTCCCTACGGCGACGAGCTTACTGCCTGCCAGGGCCACTGCGACACCTGCGGACACTGTGAGTAAGCAAAAAACCGCTCCGTCGAAAGACGGGGCGGTTTTTCGTATAGAGGGCGCGGCGTTCATTCCAGCAGGTGGGTGGATACGTCCAGCTTGCCGCCGGTAATGGTCACCAGACCGTAAGAGGGGCGGCGGGGATCTCCGATGCTGCCGGGATTGAGGAAAAAGGTCTTGCCCCGCCGGTCCACCAGGGGACGGTGGGTATGGCCGAAGAGGAACACGTCCAGATTCTGCTCCTCGGCGGCAAAACCGGCGGTGAGAAGAGACTGCTTGACGCCGTAGGTATGGCCGTGGCACAGGAGGATGCGGAAGTCCTCTACGAACACCAGTCGTTCCGAAGGCTCTCCGGGGCGGAAGTCGCAGTTGCCGGGCACCTGATAGAAGGGGATGTCCGGAAAACGGTCATGGAGGCGCTCTCCGTCCCGCCAGCAGTCTCCCAGGTGAAAGATCATCCGCGGGGCAGTGCGCGCTGCCGCCTCCTCCATATTTCGTATGTTCCCGTGGGAGTCTGATAGGACCAGGATCTTCATGTTTGCGCTCCTTTCGCGGTTTTCTTCAGTATAGCGCGTTTATGCCGGCGGCGCAATGTCAGAAAAAAGCGTTGACAAGGGGAGCGCAGCATGCTATGCTGTCGGTTAGATATAACTAACTAGCTAACAAAACAGTACCTTGCAGCGCCCGTTGCGCTGTTTTTTCTAAATGACGGTTAGCTAAAACTAACTGCTGGAGTAAGGAGGATACAGATGGAGCGTTCGTTGGATGAGATCATGGTGGAGCAGTGTGCGCCGACGCTGGCAGGGATCAAGCCTGCCAGCCTGTTTCGCTGCCGGGCGGACGGCGGACGCTGCCCGGCGGAGGCGGTGGAGCGGTGGCGCCGGGAGCTGGAGCCCCGGGGGATCGTGCTCCGGGTGCTCAAGACCTGTCCGGTGACCGGTGCGTGCATGGTGTATCTCTATCGTCCCACATGGCTGCAGCGGCTGGTGAATGAGCCGCAGACCCGGGCGTTTTTGTATGAGTGCGGCTACGGGCCGGAGCTGGACGTGGATGCCATGCTGGAGCGGCTTTCCTACCGGTTCTGCCTGGAGGCGGAGTACCCGCATGAGATCGGCGTATTCCTGGGGTATCCTTTGGAGGACGTGGTGGGGTTCATCCGCCACCGGGGACGGGAGTTTACGCTCAGCGGCTGCTGGAAGGTGTACGGAGACCCCCGGGCGGCCCAGCGGCGCTTTGATCAATACCACCGCTGTGCACAGCGGTGCCGGGCACGCTTTCTGGCGGGTACGCCCATCTCCGCCCTGGCGGCGGGATGAGCGTCAGGACCGGGGGCGGGCAAGCAGGGCAGCTGCCAGATCGCCGGCACCGCCGGCCACCAGGCCCGCGCCGAACAGGGCGATGGCCGTTCTGGCCGCGCGATAGGGGTCCCACAGCAAAATGATCCCCAGCACCAGCGGCAGCAGAGCGGAAAGGCCCAGAGCCAGAGTGTCTTCCGACCGGCGGCGCAGGGCAGATACCACCGGCGGGAGCTTGCCCACGCCGTCCAGCGTCAGCAAGGCACCCAGCACCAGCGGCAAAAAGGACAAGACCGCCTGCGGACGCAGCAGAGCAAAGGCGGAAAAGGCAAGCGGAAACAAGGTTAAAAATACTTCGCTGCCCCAAGGGAGCCCATACCGCCGCTTCTGCATGTACCGCCACAGATGCCCCAGTCCGTAAGCGGCGGTAATAGCGCAGAGCACCCAGACCAGCAATGTTCCGCTTTCGGCGGGAAACAGCAGCAGGAGCAGGCCAAGCAAGAGATACAGTGCGGCGGTCCAGACAGAGGCGGAGCGGTTCCAGAAAAATTGCAGCATGTGCGCATCCTCCTTTTCCCTGTTAGCATGCCCCAAAAGAGAAAAAGCAAGCATCCGGTTTGAAGCGGAACGAATCGGGCAGGATAGATGACGATCATTTGGCCGCCCGATAGACGGATATGGCACTTTCCGGCGGCGGAAAGGACGCGGTATGGAACAAGCGCTTGCAATGTTGGAGGGGGGGTGCAGCGCCCTGAGCTGGAGCACCACGGACGGAAGACATTTCTGGGGGAGAAACTTTGACTTCAACCGTCTGGCGGAGGGGAGCGGGATCATCTATGTGCCTGCCGGGACCAAGTACGCGGTATGCGGCTCATCGCTGACGGGAGATGTGGTGGACCGGAGTCGGCAGACCGCCTGGTATGCAGCCGTGGGAACGGGGCTTTTGCAGATCCCGTCTTCCCCCATCTTATATGAGGGCATCAATGACCAGGGGCTCATGGGCGGACAGCTTTGCTACCGTGGCTTTGCCTGCTACGGCACCCAGCGGCCCAAGGGCGCGTGTCCCATTCAGCCGCCGTTTCTGGTGTACCACCTGCTGGCCCAGTGCGCCACGGTGGAGGAGGCGGTGGACGCCCTGGAAAACAAGCTGTCTTTGGAAAATCGCCCCCTTTTGGGGGCAGTGCCGCCGCTGCACTGGGCATTCAGCGATCGGACGGGGGAAATGGTGATCGTGGAGCCGGAAGCGGAGGGACTCAAAATCTACCGGCATACCCTTGGGGTCATGACCAACAGTCCCGGCTATGCCTGGCACCGGATGAACCTGCTCAATTATGCGGCTGTGCGGGACCTGGATCACGATACTGTGACATTTGGGGATGAGCGGTTGGAGCAGTGCTTCTCCGGCAGCGGGGCACAAGGTTTGCCCGGAGACTGGAGCGCTCCGTCCCGGTTCGTGCGGCTGGCATTTTTGCGCAAATACGCAGTCAAGGGTGTCAATGAGACGCAGGGGGTGGCTCGAATGCTGCGGCTGCTGCAAAGCGCGGCACTTCCGCTGGGGATGGTGCGGGTGAGTCAGCCGGGGCATGTGACGGCGCTGGACAGCGGCGTGCTGCCATTTGACTACACGGTTTACACCGCTGTCTGCTGCGCAGAGACCGGCCGGTACTACTGGACTACCTACGAAAACCAGCGTGTGCGGTATGTGACGCTGGGGGATCTGGGGCCGGAGGCGAAGCAGTTTCCTCTGGACTGGGCGCCGGACTTTCAATGCCTGAGCGGGCGGGCATAAAAAAATCGTGGTCGCAAAGTTTACTTTGCGACCACGTGAAACGGGTGGACAGTTTCGAGGACTGCCTTCCAGGTCTGCACCCAAACCCAAATCGCAACCCAGCGCAAGCGGTTGCGATTTGGAAAGGAGGAGCAAGGGAGCGGGCGGATGGCGCTTTTTTGTGCATGAGCATAAAAAAGCGTCGGAGCAAAGCGGACTTTGCTCCGACGTGAAAGATCACAACACTATCGATGCCTACCTGCTGGAATGGGGATTATTTTTGCCTCTTTTCTTTCGTTGTTGCAGATATATTCTTTTTGTATAATCTCTCCATTTACTAAGGTCGGGAACGGAATCGTGGCAAAGGATCTGTTCAAAAACGCCGCTTACATCCTCGACCCTGTGAAATTGCGCGCCAAACTGAGTCCATGGATGTTTCCGCACCCTTACAGTGCCTTTGTAAGCATAACTAAAAACGCAGGGCACTTCAAAATGGAGTTCTACTTCCCATAGGGATTCTCCGTTACGGATCGCTTGTATATAGGTCAATGGTCCACAGGAAAGGGGTTCTGGATTTATATCAATAATCAGGTAGTTGTTGGGGGCGTTTTGTAGAGAGTGTATAATTAGATCAATAATCAAAAACTGCTCCGCGTTGATCGGGTTGTTTACCTTGAGGTTCCATGCCGTTTGTCTTGCCGGATCTTTACATACAATATTTCTTTTTACTTTTGTGTCCATGACCCACCACACCGCCTTTCATGATGCAGTACCATATCACAATACTGTGTTGAAACCATGCTTTTTGTGTTCTGATTTTGGCGTGTTTGCAAATCGGATGCCCGGATTTTTCTGGCATCCCGCCGATTCTGCCCCAAAGCCAAACCGCAACCCAGCGCAAGCGGTTGCGGTTTGGAAAGGAGGAGCAGCAGAATGAGCGCGCTCTGACTTAAAAAAATCGGAGCAAGCGATGGGACGCTTGCTCCGACGTGGTGACCCGGCGGGGATTCGAACCCCGGACCCACTGCTTAAAAGGCAGTTGCTCTGCCGACTGAGCTACCGGGTCAAAGTTCTATATGATCCCCAAAACAGGGGGAGCGATTCTGGCTGGGACGGCTGGACTCGAACCAGCGGATGAGGGAGTCAAAGTCCCTTGCCTTACCACTTGGCGACGCCCCAATGTGGCGGAAGTAGGGGATCGGGATAACCCCGATCCCCTACTTTTTCTGGGGTGGGAGATGGGACTCGAACCCACGACACCCGGAACCACAATCCGGTGCTCTAACCAACTGAGCTACACCCACCACATATAAAGGCGCAATATGGTGCTGACCTTCGCTCCAAGAAGAGCTGGTACGCCAGAAGGGACTCGAACCCCTGGCCCACTGCTTAGAAGGCAGTTGCTCTATCCAGCTGAGCTACTGGCGCGAATATAAATTGGAGCAGGTGACGAGAATCGAACTCGCATCCCCAGCTTGGAAGGCTGGTGCCCTGACCATTGTGCTACACCTGCGTTTGCCCTCCGTGGAAATCGTCAGCTTGGATATACTAGCATAGATATTTTTAAATGTCAACCCGTTTTGCCAAAATTTTTATTTGCATTTTTCAAAAAATGCCCGGAAGAGCAAATCGCCGTCGGCAGCACCCTGCTTGGCGAACAGTCCGCGCATCCGCTCGGGATGCCACTGGACGCCCCACACCGGAAGCGCGCTGTGCTCGAATGCCTCTATGGTGCCGTCCGGTGCCCACTGGATAGGGCGAAGACCTGTGCCCAGGGTATCCACGGCCTGGTGGTGCGCGCTGTTGACGATGACCTCTGCATCATACAGCTGTGCCAAAAAAGAGGGCGCGGTGCGAACGTGGTGGAGGCGGTCCATGCGCCCTTCCAGGCGGCTGTGTCCAGGCAGATCCTGACGAAGGGTGCCGCCGAAGAATACATTGATGAGCTGTTCTCCCCGACAGATGCCCAGCACGGGCTTGCCCTGTGCCGTTGCCTGAGAGAGTGCATATAACTCGGATTCATCCCGGGCCGGGTCCATGTCCGTGCAGGCAAAGTTCTCCTGACCATACCGGGAGGGAGAAATATCGCCGCCGCCGGGCAAAAGCAGGCCGCTGAAAGCGGGCAGGGGAGTTCCAGGTGTCCAGAATACGGCCGCTGCACCGGACGCTTCTACTGCGCGGGCATAATTTTGAAAGGCCTCCGCTTGACCGGGGATCAGGATCAGAACTTCCATGAGATGCCTCCTTGGGATGAGTTCACGGTCATTTTACGCTGTCGGATTAAAATTGGCAACCCGGTATTGCATCTAAAGAAAAAATATGGCATAATACACAATACGGCGCGAGCCAAAATGTCAGGTGCGCGCCCCCCTTGGAGGTGTACCCAAGTGGTTGAAGGGTCCGGATTCGAAATCCGGTAGGTCGGCTTTGCCGGCGCAAGAGTTCGAATCTCTTCACCTCCGCCAGATGCCGCAGGCGTTTTTCGCCTGCGGCATTTTTGTGTCCTGCGGCAGAGCGAAAATGCGGCGGCGATTTTTGCTGTAAAAGGAAATCCGCCTGTGGTACAATGAAAAAACACGGGAAAGCTTACCATAGCTGGGAGCTTGGAAAGGAATGCCACAAGATGACCAAAATCCTATTTGTTTGCCACGGCAGGATTTACCGGACATGAAAAAACGCCTGTAAATCAAGCACTTTCTGTGTTTTGACCTCAGTTTTACCAACGATTTACCAATATTTCTGGAGAGCCAGGCTTGCTAACTATCACACCGGAATGAGGAGATCAACAACATGGAAGAACTCAAAAAACATATTTACGATGAACACAATGGCCTGAATTATACGTTGGTTGGCGACTACTACGTCCCCGACTTGGAATTGCCGGAAGAGACCCGGCCTATTGGGATTTGGGGGCGGATGCACAAAGACTATTTGGAGCAGTACCATCCAGCCCAGTATAATGACCTGATTTTGAGTGGCAGACTCTGGGCCTATCTGGCTGATCTAAATGAGCAAGCACAAGAGCGAATGAACTGTCTCATCAATCAGATGAAAGCAGCAGAAAACATTACCGAAGAATTGAAAGCCCATGATCCAATGGCGTGGGTGGGTACCATGAACAACATCCGCAACCGGTCAGAAGAAATTGTTCGAAGCGAGATAATTTATCACTAAATCGTTATTTGGAATAACCGATAAGCAGGGATTGCTCTTTTGGGAGTAGTCCCTGCTTGTTTTATTGATTTTCTGTTATGACTTTTGGATTATATATACCCGGGGGTGTGTTTGCCGGGTGAGGTCACCAAATCGTCAAAATCGGAGCACTGAAAAACTCGCCCAGTGAAATATCCAGCCCGTCGCACAGCTTTGAAACTGTGCCGCGATGGCTTTTTAATTGTTCCTTTATATATGCGCTTGCGGAAACAAATGGTAAATGGTATAATCATACATACATATGCGCATAAATTCGAGGCCTGTTATGCCGAAAAATGGCCCGTTTTGGTGAGCACAGCCTGCTGATATATGTTTTCCGCTATAATGAGTCTATCTATCTCTAAGGAGGGATCAACTTGAGTTCCAAGACCATCTACGACAAACACGGTAATCGCATCGGTGAGGACGTCATCACCACAGATCGGGATGGCCTCATTCATATCACCCATTACGACACTGCCCATAACCCCGTTGGCCGCAGCTATGAGACCACCGACTATCGGGGCGAGGTCTACATGATCCACGAAGATGCCCAAGGCAACCGTCTGGCTCGCAGCACTGTCCAACGGGATTGGTGGGGCGACTACTATTTGAAAACCGAGCAGACCCGCTATGGTTGGGAACAGGCTAAAGCGGAGCGGCGGAAGAAAGAAACGGACAAAACCCGCACCGTCTCCCAGGAGGAAGACGATGGCGGAGAAAGCTCGCCTGTTATTGCGCTCCTGTATGGAATCATCATGATTGGCGTAAAGCTTTTTATCGCTCTGCTGGGTTACGCCTTGGTCGTGGCAGCTGCCATGCCGTTGGTGCTGTGGATATTGATGATGTCTCTAAACCGTACAGGAAATGCAACCCTCGGATGGTTTTGGGCGTTTTCCATCATACTTATTACCTACTTTCCCTATGTGGGCATCCTGCTTTATCGACGATGGAAAAAGAAAATCAACTGGAAGGATTTTTTCCTCGCTGTGCTGCGCTGGGCTATCATCGGTCCTTTGGCATACCGGTGGCTTTTGCGCAAGAAGAAAGAGGGAAAAACCGAGGAGTATAACCCCCATCGCCCTTATGAGCTGCCGGTCTGGCAGTGTCCGACCTGCAAAACCGGCATATTTACTTCCGGTCGGTTTTGCCCCAACTGCGGTACTGCGCAGCCGGAGAGGCCAAAACCTGTTACAGTGCTTTGCCCCAACTGCGGCAAGCCGCTTCTCCCCATTCCAGGAAAAGAAAAGACCGGCTTTTGCAGCGAATGCGGCCGGCATTATAATATCGAACAGAAGTAAAATAAAAAAGAGGAGTGTTTGTTATGTTTAAGAATATTGGAAAAAAGATCCAGGGCTATTCCATGTTGGTGTTTGTCATTGAGGTGTTTTTCAGCATTCTGGCCGGTGTGCTGGCGGGTGCTACGGTTCAGTCGGTACTTTGGGGCGATGAGGCTGAGGTAATCGGTCCCGGGGTTGGATTTTTGGTGATCGCTGTCGGTATTTTCCTGGCCTGGCTGGGGCAAATGCGCCTGTACGCCTACGGCAAGATCGCCGAGAGCTGCGAGGCTATGATGAAGACCATGGAGCGTATGGAAGCCATGCAGCGCAGCCAGATCCCTATGCGCAAGTGCGCGAACTGCGGCGCCGAACTGGATGATGATGCTGTTTTCTGCCCTGAATGCGGCACAAAAAACGAGAAGTAAGGAGCGAGCTGCATGTTTTGCAAATACTGCGGGCGGGATATCCCGGAAACCTCGGAGTTTTGCCCCGAGTGCGGCAAAAAGCTGAAGAAAGAAAGCGTTAAAAATACAGAAGAACGCAGACCGGCGGGGATTGTCTTTGCACTGATGCTGCTGGCGCTGTGCGGCAGCACGGTCGTGGACTGGGGCCGGGTGCTGCTGTTTGGATATCGGATTTCTATTGGCTTAATGCTCACCACCGTAATGCTGGTGGCCGGACTGGCACTGCTGGGAAGATTGATCGGGAAAGAAAAGATCTGCACAGCGGACTACCGCATCTCAGATCTGCTGGTGCTCCTGTGTGTGTGGATG
>DYBL01000050.1 GCA_019418625.1 Clostridiales bacterium
CCCCGCCGGCCCTGACGGAGACCTGCCAAAAGCCCGCCCAGGCCGTAGGCTCCGCCGAAGAGCATGCTGCCGGAGGCGGCGCAAAGATCCGTCACCAGGCCCGTGCCAAGGCCCATGGCGGCCCCCGCCGCAGCGCCCCGCTGACAGGCGGCATACACCACCAGCGCGCACTCCAGCGCCCGTCCGGCGGACAGCTCTCCCACCGTCACATCCCCCAGGGTCAGCAGGAGGGACATGGTCAAAAACAGCACGCCGTCCGGTTCCAGCCGCTCCTGCCCCATCCGCAGAAGGGGCCGGTAAAACCAGGCGGCAGCGCCGGTGAGCAGTGCGGAGGCAAGGCATGGCGCCGCGTCCGCAAGCGGCGAGAGGGACTGGGCCACATAGATGATCCCCACCGTCAAAAAAAGGCCCGCCGCCACCACCGCGCTCCAGCGCCGGTCCTCCACCGCCCGCCAGTCCCGCAGGGCCTGGGCGGTGGTGAAGATCAGGGCGGCGGTGGCCAGAAACGGCAGGCCCTGGGCAAAGTCCATGAATACCAGTGCCCCCAGGCCCGCTCCCGCCAGCGCCGCGCCGCCGCCCACGCCCGGCCCGGCGGCGGACACACACCCCAGGGCAAAGGGGGCGTAGCCCCCCGGGCAGCGGGCAGCGCAAAGCGCCGCCGTCAGAAAAAAGCGGATCCCCGCCGCCAGCAGCCGCGCCCGCTGCTCTTTCCCCAAAGTGATCTGACCGTGCTGCACAGCCTGTCCCTCCCGCATCCGTAGTTTTCCATCATTTTACAGGTCTCCGCCGGAAAAAGCCGTCGGGAAATGGTACGGTGCGGAATTTTCGCTCCCACGTTCCGGGTGGACTTTTCCCGTGGGACATGATATGATGATTTGAGTTTTGATTTGGAAAGGGGCTTTTTTATGCGCATCGGAACCGTGGAGATCGATTCCCGTCTGGCACTGGCGCCCATGGCCGGCGTCACGGACGTGGCGTTCCGGCAGATCTGCCGGGAGCTGGGCGCCGGCTATACCATCACGGAGCTGATCTCCTCCAAGGCCCTTTGCTATCACGATAAAAAGACGTTTTCCCTGCTGCGCCAGGCGCCGGGCGAACATCCGGCCGCCGTGCAGATCTTCGGCAGCGACCCGGTGTGCATGGCGGAGGCGGCCCAGATCGCCATCGCCGAGACCGGGGCGGACATTCTGGACATCAACATGGGCTGTCCCATGGGCAAGATCGTCAATAACGGCGACGGCGCCGCCCTCATGAAAGACCCGGACAAGGCCGGGCGCATCGTGGAGGCGGTGGTAAAAGCCGTGTCCGTTCCGGTGACCGCCAAGTTCCGCCGGGGGTGGGACATGGGCAGCTGCAACTGCGTGGAGTTCGCCCAAACGCTGGAGCAGGCGGGCGCCTCCGCCGTGGCGGTCCACGGCCGCACCCGGGCCCAGGTATACGGCGGCACGGCGGACTGGAACTGCATCCGCCAGGTAAAGGAGGCCGTCTCCATCCCCGTCATCGCCAACGGCGACATCTGGAAGCCGGAGGACGCGGCGCGGATCCTGCGCCACACGGGGGCGGACATGGCCATGATCGGCCGTGGGTGCTTCGGCAACCCCTGGATCTTCCAGCAGGCCAAGGCCGTGCTGGAAGGGCGGGAGATCCCGCCCCTGCCGCCCCTTTCGGAGCGGTGCGACACAGCGGTACGGCAGTTCGAGCTGGCAGCCCAGGCCAAGGGCGAGCGGGTGGCCGTGCTGGAGGCCCGGCGGCACTACTGCTGGTATCTCAAGGGCGTGCCCCACTCCGGCTATTATAAAGAGAAGATCGTGCAGATGAACACCCTGGAAGACGTGTATCAGGTGACGAAAGGGATCAAAAGGGATCTGACATGAGAGACTTGCAGGAAGAAAAATGGGTAGCGGACGCCAGGCGGGGCGATACGGCCGCCTTTGAGTCGCTGCTGCGGCGCTATGAAAAGCGGGTACTGGCCTTGACGGGGCGCATGTGCCGCAACCCGGAGGATGCCCAGGAGGCCGCCCAGGAGGCGTTCTTGGCCGCCTGGCAGGGCCTTCCCTCGTTCCGGGGGGACGCCAGCTTTTCCACCTGGCTCTATCGGCTGGCCTCCAACGCCTGTGTGGACCTGCTGCGGCGGGAGGGCCGGCACAGCGGCGCCGCCGGTCCCTCTCTCAACGACGAGGAGATCTCCCTGGATGTACCGGACACGTCTCCCTCCCCCCAGGAATCGGCGGAGCGCAAGGAGCTGCGCGAGCAGATCGAGGCGGGGCTCCAGTCCCTTTCGCCGGAGCACCGGCAGGTGCTCATCCTGCGGGAGATCCACCAGCTCAGCTATGAGGAGATCGCCCAGTCCCTGGCGCTGGATCTTGGCACAGTGAAATCCCGCATCAACCGGGGACGGAAGCAGCTGAGAAATTTTTTGATCCGCAGCGGGAACTTTTCTCCGCCATCTGCGTCCAAAAAAACAGGAAAGGAGGGCTGAACAATGAAAGAATGCACCTCATTTGAAGCCCTGCTGGATTCGTTTGTGGACGGAGCGCTTTCTCCGGAGGAAATGGCCCGTGTCCAGTCCCATCTGGACCAGTGCCCCGCCTGCCGGTCCTACGTGGACGATGCCCTGGCCATCCGGGCCGCTCTGGGCAGCTGGGAGGATACTCCGGTCCCGGAGGGCTTTGAACGCCGCGTCATGGATGCGGTCCGGGCCCATCCCCGCCGCCGGCGCACCCCCTGGAAAAAGGTGGTGCTGCCTCTGGCCGCCTGCTTTGCCGTGGCCATTTTGGCACTGCCTCTGCGTACGCAGCTTTTGAAATCCCCGGAGCAGACCCCCGCCCCCGCCGCCCAGATGCCTCAGACGGCCCAGTCCGAAGCTTCCGCCGAGGAAACTGCCCCGGCCACGGAGGCGGACCTGGCGCCGGATGTGGAGACGCCTGTCCAGGAGGACGCCGCCGGGCAGCAGCTCCGTGAAGCCCCCGCTTCTTCGGAAGCGAGCGAGAGCACCGATTCTGCGGCCCAGCCGCCCCGGATGCTGACCGGGGAAAACGGCGCAGGCAGTGCCGACGAGCCCCAGGTCTACCTGGCCTCCGGCAATCCTGCCGCCCAGGACCAGCCCCCCGTGCAGGACGAAGAGCCTGCCGCCCAGAATGCGCTTCCCGCGCAGGATGCGCCCCCTGTCCAGGATGAGCCGCCGGTCTCCGAGGCTACCGTGTCGGCAAACAGCGCCCAGGTCCCCTTTGCCACGCTGACGCTGACAGAGGACCAGGCCGGCAATGCGCTGGAGGCGTATACACCGGTGGAGCAAAGCGACGGCGAGACCGTCTACCGTCTGGACAGTGCCGCCTATGTGCAGCTCAAATGCGCCCTCATTGCCACGGGCAGCCTGCCCGACACGGAGGAGCTCAGCCAGGCGGTGTCGGAGGAGAGCGAAGGCGATGCCTTTGCCCTGGTGATCGTCACCGCCGCCCCATAAGATCCAGCCGCAGGCCGGGGGAAATTTCCCCCGGCCTTTTTGCTTGCATTTTTCTCCCGGGTGTGGTATAGTGCTCTCCGACAGGTGCCATCTCCCTGTCCAAGCGCCCGCTTCGGGCGTTCGTTCGGCTCTGCGGAGTCGTTCTCTAAACAAAAAAATGGAGGTCGCCCGGGCCTTACCACGGGCTTTTTGTGTGTGTTTGTGCAAAAGACCTCCGAAATTTTTTCAGGAGGTCTTTTCCTATGTCCAAATCCCGTTTCACCGTCCGGCAGCTGACCACAGCCGCCATCATTGCCGGCATTTACGCCGCCTTGACCCTGCTGCTGCCCATCCCCCAGTACGGCGGGGTGCAGCTGCGGGTGGCGGAGGCCATGACGGTGCTGCCCTTCTTTTTCCCGGAGGCCATCCCCGGCCTGGCGGTAGGCTGCTTCCTGGCCAATCTGCTGGGCTCGCCCTACGTGCTGGACTGGATCTTCGGCACGCTGGCCACGCTGCTGGCCGCCCTCTGGACATCCCGGATCAAGCACCGTGCCCTGGCGCCCCTTCCCCCGGTGGTGTGCAACGCCGTGATCGTAGGGGCGGAGATCGCCTACTTCGCCACGCTGGACGGTGCCGCCTTCTGGCCCGCTTACGCGTTCAACGCCTTCACCGTGGGCCTTGGCGAGGCCATCGCCTGCTTTGTGCTGGGCACACTGCTGCTGCGCGCTCTGGAGCGTGTTCCCGTCCTCAAGCGTGCCTGATGCGATTTACGGGCTCCGTACAAGCGCGGAGCCCCTTTTTCATGCCCGGGAATTTCTTCCTTTTGCCCCCTTCGCCCCTCCCAAGTCCTTGAAAATCCCGCAGCAGTGTGATAGGATAAACGCTGGAACCCATCTTTTCCCTCGATTCCGCTGTTTTCGGGTCGAATCTGCAATATAAAATCTGCATATATGCATTTACTTAGGAGGTTGCCTATGATCACGAAGGACATCGTTTACATCGGCGCGGACGACAAGGATCTGGACCTGTTTGAGGGGCAGTATCCCGTGCCCAACGGTGTTGCCTACAATTCCTATGTCATCCTGGATGAGAAGATCGCCGTGATGGACACGGTGGACAAGCGCAAGACCGAAGAATTCCTGGCCAATCTGGAAGCGGCGCTGAATGGCCGCCAGCCGGACTATCTGGTCGTCAACCACGTGGAGCCCGACCATGCCGCCAACATCCAGTGCCTGCAGGAGAAGTATCCTAACATGCAGCTGGTGGGCAATGCCAAGACCTTCCAGATGCTGCTTTTGTACTTTCCCGATCTGGATCTGAGCCGCTCCGTCACCGTCAAGGAGGGCGACACCCTGTGCCTGGGCCGCCATACCCTGCACTTCGTGATGGCCCCCATGGTACACTGGCCCGAGGTCATGATGACCTATGATGACTGTGACAAGGTCCTCTTCAGCGCCGACGGCTTCGGCAAGTTCGGTGCGCTGGACACGGACGAGGACTGGGACTGCGAGGCCCGCCGGTATTACTTCAACATCGTGGGCAAGTACGGCCCCCAGGTGCAGGCGGTTTTGAAGAAGGCCGCCGGGCTGGACATCCAGATCATCTGCCCCCTCCACGGCCCCGTGCTGAAGGAGAACCTGGGCCACTATCTGGAGAAGTACGATATCTGGAGCAGCTACGCTGTGGAGTCTGAGGGCGTGTTCATCGCCTTTGCTTCCATCCACGGCCACACCGCCCAGGCAGCGGAAAAGCTGGCGGCGCTGCTCAAGTCCAAGGGCTGCCCCAAGGTAGTCGTGGCCGACCTGACCCGGGGCGACATGGCCGAGGCGCTGGAGGATGCCTTCCGCTACGGCAAGATCGTGCTGGCCGCCGTCTCTTATAATGCCGGCGTCATGCCCGCCATGGAGGATTTCCTCCACCACCTGAAGGGGAAGAACTTCCAGAAGCGGACCGTGGCCCTGATGGAAAACGGCTCCTGGGCCCCCTCCGCCGCCCGCACCATGAAGGAGATCCTCTCCCAGATGAAGGAGATCACCGTGGTGGAGCCCACCGTCACGCTGCGGGGTGCGTTCAAGGAAAGCGACATGCCTGCCCTGGAGGCACTGGCAGACGCCATTTTGCGCTGAACAAAAGCACCGGCCGAAAGGCCGGTGCTTTTTTCATGATTTCAGATATGCCGCCGCCTGCAATACGCCGTAGAGGACCGGCTGGTGGATGAGGTAGAGGATCAGGGAGTGGCGGCCCAAAAACATCAGCGGCCCCTCGGCGCCCCGCCGCAGCACCGCCTTGTCCTTCCACAGCGGAAACAAAAACCATCCCACCCAGAAAAGGAAGATCCACGGCAGCAGGGAAAAATAATCCGTGGAGGAAAAAGAATGGGGCGGGAACCCCAGAAATGCCGTGATATCATTTTGATACAGCCACTCCGGCATGACGGCCGCCCCCAGCAGCATCCCCTCATCGATCTTGCGGGTGAGGGCGAACAGTGCGGCACATACCGCCGCGCCGGGGATCGGCGGTATCCGCTCCAGCACCGGCCGTGCCGCCGTCGTCACAGCGGCCGCCCCGCCCAGGAACGTCAAGATCCCCCAGCGCACCGCGTCCTCCGGCGTGGCCAGGGCCGTCACCGCCATGACTAAAAGTCCCGCCGCAAATACCTTGGCCCCATGACGCAGGGGACGGCGGCTCAAGTGCAGGCAAAATCCGGAGAGCAGGATGAAGCTCCAGCAGATCTGCTGCTGCCAGAGAAAGCCCGGCCAGCCGTCATACCAGGCAAGATCCCACCCGCCAAGGTTCACCGCATCCCACAGAGCATGATAGACCACCATTTCCACCAGGGTAAGGCCCCGGAGGGTATCCAGCAGCCCCAGCCGCTCCAAGGTCCGGGACTTTCCTCTGTATGCCATTCCGCTCCCCCCTGCCTCTTTTTTCCACCAGTATTGTAAAAAGCAGGCCCCGCCCTGTCAACCGGACAAATGGGATTTTTCCCGTTTTTCACAAAAAAAGTGCCGCCGGTACCGGCGGCACTTTTTTTACTTTTCCTCGAACTGATCCTTGCCGGCGCTGCACAGGGGGCACACCCAGTCGGCGGGCAGATCTTCCCACTTGGTGCCGGGGGCGATGCCGTTGTCGGGGTCGCCGGCAGCCTCGTCATACACATAGCCGCAAAGAACGCACTCATACTTTTTCATGTTATTTTCCTCCTCAAGTGTTTTGTATGTTTTCTATCTGCATCATAGCAGAGTATAGCCAAAAAAGCTGTTGTTTTTCCAACACCTATCAACGAATTTTTTCCCGCAGCTTCTCCTTGACCTCCGGGCTGAGGAGCTTGGCCGCCGCCCGGACCGGCAGGGGGCGCAGAGCAAAAAAGCGCTTGCGCACCTGGTCAAAGGGCTCCAGAGCATAGGCGGCAAAAAAGGCGGACCGGTCAGGGGGCTGTGCAATGGGAGAAGCCAGCCGGGGATTTCCTGCGATGGCCCGCTCCAGGGGGAATTTCTCCTTGGCCAGAGGCAGCTGATCAAACAGGTGGCTTCCGTGGGCGGTATTGACCAGCAGCAGGGAGACGCCCTTTTCCTGCTGCTCCGGCAGTTCGTCCGGCCGCAGGCCCCAGAAGTCTCCCAGGGTAAAGTCTCCCACCCGGGCGGCGGAGGTATAGGCGCAGCGATAGCAGCTGGGCCGCAGGAACAGTGCCCGGCCGAAGGCATGTCCGTACTCCGTTGCAAACAGCGGCGCGGAATCCACACTGCCGTCGCTGTATACTACGGTGAAGTGACTGTCCTTCCAGCCGGTGACCTTGTTGCGAAAGCGCACCGCCTGGATGGTCTTGCCCTTGCGGCGCTCGATGGAGCGCACCATGTCCTCCCACACGCCGGGGGAGGGCACGCCGTGGCAGACGAGATCGCAGGTGACCAGGTTCTCCGGCCGCGCGCCCAGATAGTGGTACAGTCCGTCCACCTGGCAGGGCGTGCCGGAAAAGAGCACCATCCGGCTCTCCAGCCAGTGTTTCACCTCCCGGTAGCAGTCTCCCAGGTCGCTTTGCACATACTTGGCGCCCCGCAGGCGCCAAAGATCCTCCTTGCGGAAGCATGCCACATGCCGCAGGTGCTGGTGGCCGTCCATGGCGGCACCGAACACCACGCCGCCGCACTCGAGCACATATTCCGCCAAAAGGGAAAACACACCGCCGGAGGTGGAGTCCTTGCGGATATCCTCCGTCCGGTTCCAGGCGGCAAAGGCCGCCGGCAGCGGATGCTCCGGCCGCTGCTGGAGGGCCGGGCAAATGGCGGTGCAGTGGCCGCAGCGGACGCATTGGTCTTCCTGGATCACCGGGTAGAGGAAGCCCTCTTTGTCCCGCTCCATGGTGATGGCATTTTTCGGGCAGCCGCTGGCACAGGCGCCGCAGCCGGTGCAGTGGATATGAGACGCCAGCTTGGGCAGGCCGTCCTGCTGCGGTGCCGGCTCCTCCCGAAGCTCCAGCGGCTCATCCGCCAGTGCGCGGCGAAGATACTCCACCGAGTCCCGCCGGGCGTGCTCCAGCCGCTGTTCCACCTCCGACCAGCAGATGGCATCCTGTACGCCGGCGGTGTCGCCCTTGCCCACCACCCGATGGGCAAGTCCCAGGCGGCTGAGCAGACTGAAGGTGCGGGAGCTCTCCGGCGCAGCCAGCTCGCTGGGGGCCACGGCGGTGAAGAAGGGCTTTTGGAACTGGACGGAGAACACCGTCCCGTGGAAGGAGTTGGTGCACACATAGCTGGCGCCCCGGAACAATCCCAAAAACTCCGCCGGTCCCGCGTCCAGCACACAGCGGGCCTTGGGATGCACCCGCTGGCGAATGCCGCAAAGCTGCACCACCGGCAGCCCCGTCTCCTCCGCCAGGCGGCGGATATAGGGCGCCAGGGCACCGGGCTTGCTGATGCAGTAGCACAGGATATAGCCGCCCTTCTCCGCCGGGGGCGCCGCGATGGCGCTCCAGGCGTTCCGGTCCAGCAGCAGCGTGGGATCCAGCACCACAGGTACGGTCTTGCCCGTCACCTGCTCCACGATGGCTTGTCCCTGCCGCTCCCGCACGGAGATATGGGAAAAGGCGTCCAGATAGGACCGCAGCTCTTCCTCCATCCCCTCCGGCACCGACGGGATGCCGAAAGAGGGGGCGTAGGCGATCTTGCGCTTTTGGGAAAAAGCGCCGAAAAACACCGGGTCAAACTTCCCGTCCGGGAAGATCTTCGGATTCCAGATCTGATCGCTGCCGGAGAGGATCACATCGTAGGGAAGATCCGCGCCCGCCAGCTCCGATACGCTCTCGTAGCGGTGGGAAGATCGCTTGAGGTACTGGCGGGAGAACGCCTCAAAGCGGTCGTAGCGGGCCTTGAGTGCCCCGTAGTGCAGGGCGGTATGGGCGTCCGCCGCGGCGCTGCCCAGTCCCGTGGGGGCGCGGAAGAGGGCGTTGTTTTGGTTGACATAGTAGTCTACGATCTCACATTCCCCGCCCAGGGCCTCCACGGCCCGCTCCGTGGCGTAGGCCTGCAAAAGGGCCCCGTAGTGGTGGATGTGGTAAAAGGTGACCAGTCCTGTTTTCAAAGCGTGTCTCCCCTTCTTTCCGTCAGGTCCATCTCCGCCTGGGCAGGCGCCAGGTCGTCCTCTGCCACCCAGTCGGACACGGGCACCACCTCAAACTCCGTCTTGGTGCGGCGGATGACCACCCGCTCCAGGCCCGCGTTGATCACATGGCGGCGGCACATGGAGCAGGAGGTGGCATCATTGAGAAGTTCGCCCGTCTGGGCGTCCCGCCCCACCAGATACAGCGTGCCGCCCACCATGTCCCGCCGGGCGGCGGAGATGATGGCGTTGGCCTCGGCGTGGACACTTCGGCACAGCTCATACCGCTGTCCCCGGGGCACCCGCATGACCTCCCGGGAGCAGTACCCCATATCCACGCAGTTGGCCCGGCCGCGGGGAGCGCCGTTGTAGCCGGTGGAGATGATCTCGTCGTTTTTGACGATGATGGCGCCATAGACCCGCCTGAGGCAGGTGGCCCGCTCCAGCACCGTCTCGGCGATATCCAGATAGTAATTCTCCTTGCTGATCCGATCCATGGGCAGCCCTCCTTTTTTGATGTCTTATTGTACCACGGCCCGGCCCCCTTGGCAAGAAAAGCAGACATTTTCCTGTCTTTGGCTCAGGGACAGGCGAAAAAACGCGGGAGCTCCGGAAAGCTCCCGCGTCTGCGCGCTTTGCTGGCTTGGGTCCCGTGCCCGTCAGGGCCGCACCCCCGCCCGGACGGCGATCAGCTCCGCCGCCACGGAAATGGCGATCTCCGGGGGCGTCTGGGCGCCGATGGCAAGGCCGATGGGGGCATGGAGCCGGGCATACTCCGCCTCCGTGAACCCCGCGGCCAGAAGGCGCTCCTTACACAGGGCCAGCTTACGGCGCGAGCCGATGCAGCCTAGGTACTTGGCGCCGCTGCGCAGCACCTGGGAGAGCACCTCATAGTCCGCCTGGTGGCCCCGGGTCATGATGACCACATAGTCCTCCGGTGTCACGGTAACGGACCGGCTAAGCTCCGTGAACGGTCCGCACAAAAGCCCCTCCGCCTGGGGAAACGCCTCCGGCGTCACAAACTCCGGCCGGTCATCGTACACCACGGGCCGGAACTCCGCCGCCGCAATGACCGGCACCAGTGCCCGGGACACGTGGCCCCCGCCGAAGATATACACCTTCCCGGCCCGCACCACCGGCATGGCAAACCAGCCGTCCCGATAAACAGGGCCGTTTTCCAAAAGTCCCGGCTGCACCCGGTCATCCGTCTGGTCCGCCGCCCGCATCTCCGCGACCCGGCCGCACTCGATCCGGCGCAAAAGCCAGGTCTCCCGGCTGCCGGAAAAGGCCGCCGTGAGGGAGCGGACCGCCTGGGTGCACGGTCCCTCGCCGCCGGGCAGGAACTGGAACTGGACCGTCACATCGCCGCCGCATACCATGCCCAATGACGCCGCATCTCCCTGGACGAAGCGAAAGCGGCGCACATCGTCCTCACCGCGCTCCAGCAAAGCCGCCGCGGCCTGCTGGGCTTCATACTCCACGGCGCCGCCGCCGATGGTGCCGGCGCTTTCCCCATGGGAAAACACCGCCATCACCGCCCCGGCCCCCCGGGGCGTGGAGCCGCTGGCATCCAGAATGGTCACCAGTTCCACCGGCTGTCCGGCCTCCAGAGCCCGGAGCATCTTCTTCCACAGCTCCCGCATCTTAGCCGATGCCTCCCTTCCATATGCCCAAAATCAAAACCGCCACCGTCACGCCGCAGAAAACATACTTTGCAAGGGGATAGAACCACGGGCCCAGAGGCTGCCGGCGGGAGAGGTTCACCTGCTCCAGGCAGCCCTCCCTGCCGTATACCCAGAAGAACATGATCCCCGCCAGCAGGGCGCCCGTGGGGCAGGCGAAGATGGAGCACACATCCATCCAGCCGGAGACGATGCCCTGAATGGCAAGGCTCACCGCCATTCCCACAGCGTCCACCAAGGCCACCGCCGGCGGCTCATGCCGTATTTTTCCTGGAACGTAGCCACCGGTGCCTCAAAGAGGTTGATAAGCGAGGTGAATCCGGCGAACAATGCCGCCACGAAAAAGATCACCATGATGATCCCGCCGCCGGGCATGGTCTTGAAGAGGTAGGGCAGGAAGATGAACATCAGTCCCGGGCCGCTC
>DYBL01000051.1 GCA_019418625.1 Clostridiales bacterium
TTCACAAACTGTTCATAAGAAGAACATAATTCGGTAAAAATTCTCGGGTATCTTAATACTCAAGCAAAGGGTCCTCCCAAACCCGATGCGTTTTCTCCCTCCTAAAACACACACACAGCAAAAGGAGCCGCCATTGGCGGCTCCTTTTGTGCGCTTTTTGCCTTACATCAGCTCCAGGCCCTTGCTGAGGTTGACGATGAAGTCCTGGGCGTTGGTGACGATGCCCCGGGCGGAGAGGCTCCCCCGGTCCGAGAGCTTGTTGACCGTGAATTCGGAGATATCTACACAGTAGAAGTACACCTGCCGCACGGTGCCGTCCGGCAGCACCCGGTAAGAGGGGGTCATGTTGCCGGTGGCGATGGTGTGGAGGGTGGTGGCCATGCAGATGACGGTGGTGGCGGAGCGCACCTGGTCCCGCATGGCGTCCTGGGCATCGTACACGTTGCTGATCACCGGGGGCAGCGGACCGTCGTCCCGGATGGAACCGGCCAGCACGTAGGGCACGCCCATTTTCTCGCAGGCCCACAGGATTCCCCCGTGGATGCCCTCCCCTTTCAAAAAGGCGGGGATGGAGCCGTAGCGCCGCACGGCGTTGATGGTGTCCAGGTGGTTGTAATGGCCCAAGGGGCGGCTTTCCTGGGTGTAGATGTCCTGGCCCAGGGCGGTGCCCAGGTACGCCGCCTCCAGATCGTGGGTGGCCAGGGCGTTGCCCGCCAGCACCGCGTGGACGTAGCCCCCCTCCACCAGCCGGGAAAAGGCGGTGCGGGCGTCGTGGTCGAAGGCGAAGGCCGGGCCCATGACCCAGACGATCTTGCCGTGGGCCCGCTCATGGCGCAAAAGCTCGTAAAGCTCGTCGTAGTCCCGGGAAAACGCCGTCTCCCGGGAGCGGCCCTGGCGGAAGGCAAAGGACTCCCGCATGGCGGTGGGCTCGTGGAACCCGTCCGGGTGCACCAGGATGCCCTCCTCCCCGTGCTCCGTCCGGCCCACGGCCACCAGGTCGCCCCGGCGCAGGCGGCGGAACTCCCGCACGGCGATGCGGCCCTCCTCCCACACGGCCACGCAGTCCATGCGGCTCTCTTCGGCCAGGTGCCACTGGCCGCCGATGTGGAAGTACTCCGGGAAGATGCTCATGGCGTGATAGCCCTCCGGGGCCACGCCGTCAGCCGGTGCGGGCAGGAACACAGCCTCCGGCGCGCCGGTGAGGCCGGAAAAGTCCGGCGCCGTGTAGGGACGAAGGGAAAAGGACATAAAAGCGCCTCCTAGTAAAAAATGAAAAAACCGGCGGCGGCACAGGCCGTCTCCGGACACATCCGTCCGCGAATGGGGCGGGGGATTCTTTTCTCCAGCATAGCAGAACCCACCGGCGGAATCAACCCCGTGCCTTGTAAAAGACTGCGGGGCGGTGTAAAATAACAGAAAACGGTGATCGCTCTTTTTGAAGGAGGTTTTGCATATGAAAGACGGATTTGTTACCGTGGCTGCTGCCACCCCCAAGATCCGCGTGGCGGACTGCCGCTACAACGCCGAGCAGATCTTCACCCTCATGCGCCAGGCGGACCAGCAGGGCGTGAAGGTGATCGTGTTTCCGGAGCTGTGCCTGACCGGCTACACCTGCGGCGACCTCTTCTTGCAGGATTCGCTGCTCCGGGGCGCCGAGGAGGGCCTGAAGACCATCCTGGAGGCCACCCGGAATCTGGACATGGTGGCGGCCATCGGCCTGCCCGTGCGGGACAAATGGAACAACAAACTGTATAACTGTGCCGCGGTAATACACAAAGGAGAGATCCTGGGCCTGGTGGCCAAGACGTATCTGCCCAATTACGGGGAATTTTACGAGCAGCGGTGGTTTGCGTCCTCGGGCGGCCCGGGCGGTGTGGACCACATGGTTGCCTTCTGCGGCCAGGACGTGAATCTCAGCAGCAATGGAGTTTTTGGCTGCACCAGCATGGAAAATCTGGTGGTGGGCGTGGAGATCTGCGAGGATCTGTGGGCGCCGGAGCCGCCCTCCGGTGCGCTGGCCCGGCAGGGTGCTACCATTATTTTGAATTTGTCCGCCTCCAATGAGACCGTGGGCAAGGCCGCCTACCGCCGCTCGCTGGTGACGGGCCAGTCCGGACGGCTGGTGTGCGGCTACGTGTACGCCAACGCCGGCGAGGGCGAGTCCACCACGGATCTGGTGTTCGCCGGCCACAACCTCATCGCGGAAAACGGTACGCTGCTGGCCGAGCGGCGGTTTGCCACCGGGCTCACCGTCAGCGAGATCGACGTGGATAAGCTGGCCGCCGAGCGCCGCCGGATGAACACCTATACCGCTGCGGAAAATGGACCGGAGATCTGGCGGGTACACTTTGATATGGACCTGACCACCACCCGCCTGAGCCGCCACGTCTCCCCCACTCCCTTTGTGCCGGAGGACGAGGAGAGCCGCTCCCAGCGGTGCAGCGAGATCTTGTGCGTGGCGGCGCTGGGCCTCAAGCAGCGCATGGAGCACACCGGCGCCAAGACCGCGGTGGTGGGCCTTTCCGGCGGACTGGATTCCACCCTGGCTGTGCTCATCACGGCCCTGGCCATGCAGATGCTGGACCGTCCGGCGGAGGACATCATCGCCGTCACCATGCCGTGCTTCGGCACTACGGACCGCACCAAGTCCAACGCGGTGCTGCTGGCGGAGCGGCTGGGCTGCACATTGCGGACGGTGGACATCTCGGGCAGTGTCCGCAGCCATTTCAAGGACATCGGCCACGATATGGACGACCACTCCGTCACCTTTGAAAACGGCCAGGCCCGGGAGCGCACCCAGGTGCTCATGGACATCGCCAACTCCACCGGGGGCCTGGTCATCGGCACCGGCGACCTCAGTGAGCTGGCGCTGGGCTGGTGCACCTACAACGGCGACCACATGAGCAACTACGCCGTCAACGCCGGCATCCCCAAGACGCTGGTGCGGCATCTGGTGAGCTTCATCTCCGACGACAAGGAGGCCGAGGACCCCAAGCTCTCCACGGTGCTGGACGACATTCTGGATACCCCCGTCTCCCCGGAGCTGCTGCCCGCCGTTCAGGGGGAGATCGCCCAGAAGACGGAGGACCTGGTGGGCCCCTACGAGCTCCATGACTTCTTCCTCTATTACGCGGTCCGCTGGGGCTTCGGTCCCGGGAAGATCCTGCGGCTTGCCGAGCGGGCCTTTGCGGGAAAATACGAACGCGAGATCATTTTGAAGTGGCTCAAGCGGTTTTATGGGCGGTTCTTCTCCCAGCAGTTCAAGCGCTCCTGCCTGCCCGACGGGCCCAAGGTGGGCTCCGTGGCCCTCTCCCCCCGCGGCGACTGGCGGATGCCCAGTGATGCGTCGGCCGCGCTGTGGATGGCGGAGCTGGAGACGCTGTAAGAAGCGCTTACGTCCCGCCAGTCGCCGGAAATGGGGCCCCCGGATCAAACCAGCGAAGCGTTTGAGACGGGGAAAGGAGGCGCAAGGGAGCGGGCGAAGTTTTCGCCGCAGGGGGAAACGGAGCCAAGCGGACTTTGCGCCGACGCGGCGGATGCCCAGTGATGCGTCGGCCGCGCTGTGGATGGCGGAGCTGGAGACGCTGTAAGAAGCGGATACGTCCCGCCAGTCGCCCGATCGTGACCTTGCGGCATAGAAAGCACCCCCGTCCGGGGCATTCCCGGGCGGGGGGTTTCTGTTTTTCAGAGGCGTGAGTCCCTCTCTTGACAATGGTCTGATTTCGTACTATACTCCTCTCTGCGCTCGATAGTCCGAAATCAGACTTTTCAAGGAGGACGACATGAATCTCAGAGAGCAAAACGAGCTGATCTGCACCTGTATCTGCCGTCAGACGGAGCTATACTGCGAGTGGGCCAAGCGCTGCGGCATGAGCTATAACACCATGATGACCCTCTACGCGCTGCACCTGGAGCCGGGCATCACCCAAAAGGCCATCACCCAGGGGTGGCTTCTTCCCAAGCAGACGGTGAACACCGTGGTCAAGGAGCTGCAGCGGCAGGGGTACGTGCGTCTGGAGGCCGGAAAGGACCAGAAGGAAAAACGCATCTTCTTCACGGACAGCGGCCTTGCCTACGCCCAGGAGCGGCTGGGCCCCCTCTTCGAGGTGGAGGACCGGGCCCTGGAGGCCATCGGCGCCCAGGCGGCCCAGGCGGTGGTGACGGGCCAGCTGGCCTTTACCGCCGCTTTTGAGCGGGAGGTGCACCGTGGAACGTAATGCGCTGGAGCGGCAGTTCACCGCCGCCTCGCTGCTGCGCTTCGCCCTGCCCAACATCGTGATGATGGTGTTTTTGTCCCTCTACACCATTGTGGACGGCATGTTCATCTCCCGGTACGTGGGCACGCTGGCGCTGTCCGCCGTGAACATGTCCTATCCCCTTTCCTCTTTGCAGCTGGCCATGGGCATCATGCTGGGCACCGGCGGCAGCGCCGTCATCGCCCGGGAGCTGGGCGAGGGAAAGACGGACCAGGCCCGGCAGGACTTCACCTTTGTGGTGGCGGCGGCCGCGGCGGCGGGCACCGTGTGCGCCCTGGCGGGCAACGCCGTGCTGCCGTGGCTTTTGGAGCTGCTGGGCACCAGCGCTGCCCAGATGCCCTACTGCCTGCCCTATACCCGGATCCTGCTGTGGTTCGCCCCGGGCATGTTTTTGCAGACGGTCTTTCAGGTGCTGTTCGTCACGGCGGGACGGCCCGGCCTGGGCCTTGCGTCCACGGCGGTGGGCGGCGTCGCCAATCTGGTGCTGGACGCCCTCTTCATGGGCCCCATGGGCTGGGGCATCACCGGCGCCGCCGTGGCCACCGGCATCGGCTACTGCGTGCCGGCGGTGACGGGCCTTGTCTATTTTTCCCTGGAAAAGCGCCGCCCCCTGCGCTTTACCAGGCTTGCGCCCCGGTGGCGGATGCTGGCGGGCGCCTGCGGCAACGGCTCTTCCGAGATGGTCAGCAACATCGCCGTGGCAGTGACCACGTTTTTATTCAACGTGCTGTTTTTGCGCACGTGGGGCGAGGACGGCGTGGCGGCCATCACCATCGTCATGTACTTCCAGTTCGTGTTCAGCGCCGTGGATCTGGGCTTTTCCATGGGCGTGGCGCCGGTGGTGAGCTACAAGTTCGGCGCCGGGGACAGGGGCCAGCTCAGGCGGGTGCACCGGGTGTGCCTGGGGTTCATCGTCTTGAGCTCCGCTGCCATGTATGTGCTGAGCCGCCTTGCCATCGGCACGCTGCTGGTGCTCTTTACAGACCTGGACGGCCCGGTGGCGGCCATCACGCTGGAGGGCTTCCCCATCTTTGCGGTGAGCTTCCTCTTCATGGGCGTGAGCATCTACGCCTCCTCCCTGTTCACCGCCTTTTCCAACGGCGTGGTGTCCGCCGTCATCTCCTTTGCCCGGACGTTTTTGTTCCTGGTGGGGGCGCTGCTGGTGCTGCCGGCGCTGCTGGGTCCGGTGGGCATCTGGCTGGCGGTGCCCACGGCGGAGCTGCTGGGGCTTGGGGTGTCCGCGGGATTTCTCCTGTGGGGCCGCAAAAAATACGGATACTGAACAAGAAAAACCGCCGGAGGCTTTGCGCCTCCGGCGGTTTTTTTCCTGTTATGCGTCGGCCAGGGCGGCAAGCTCTTCCTCCAGAGCCCGGGCGAACTGGCCGATGTGGACGCCGTCCACGAACCGGTGGTTCACCTCCAGGGAAAGGTGCAGCACCAGCCGCCCCTCCCGGGGAACGTACCTGCCCCAGCCGATCCGGGGCACGGCGTCGTCCACGTCCAGATCCCGCTCGTTGGTCATGGCCGTCAGCTCCACCCAGGGAAGGCAGGTAAAGTAAATGAGGTCCTGTGTCTCCGAGGCCTGGTCCAGAAAGGTGGTCTGGGCGGCGCTTTTGGCCTTGGCCCGGCGGCAGAAGTCCACGGGGTCGTCTCCACAATCCAGGGTCACAATGTGGAAAAGCGCGGACCCCGGATACAGGTCCGTGAAGCTGGGGATGCGCCGATCCAGCAAAAAAAGGTCCCCGTCCGCCGTATAGTAGCGGAATGCCTCCACAGAGTTCAGGGCCTTTGTGGAAAAGTACACCATGGCGCAGTAAAAGGAGCACCCGGTGCGGCGGCACCAGTCCACCAGCTCCGTTACGTCCACGGTGAAGGTGACGGCGTAAAAGGGGTGGGACATGGGGGAGAAAAAATCGAAGATGGGCTTGCGGGGCCAGCTCTCCCAGGGGACGCTTTGCTGCTGCATGGAGCTCCCTCCTCTCGTTTCTAAGGCCAGTATACCGCCCATGCCCCATGGGGGCAAGAAAAAAGCCGCCCGCAGGGCGGCTTTTTTGTCAGGATTTCGTACGGCGGGGCGTTTCCGGGCGCAGGCAGCGCATGGCGTTGAGGATAGCCAGGAACGCCACGCCCACGTCGGCGAACACCGCCTCCCACATGGTGGCGTGGCCCACGGCGCCCAGCAGCAGCACCGCGCCCTTGACCGCCAGGGCCAGCACGATGTTCTGCCGGACGATGCCCACGGTCCGGCGGGCGATGCGGATGGACATGGGGAGCTTGGTGAGCTGGTCGTCCATAAGCACCACGTCCGCGGCCTCGATGGCGGCGTCAGAGCCCATGGCGCCCATGGCGATGCCGATGTCCGCCCGGCTGAGGACGGGGGCGTCGTTGATGCCGTCGCCCACAAAGGCCAGCTTGCCGCCTCCGGAGCGGCGGGAGAGCAGTTCCTCCACCTTGGCCACCTTGTCGCCGGGAAGGAGCCCCGCGTGGAATTCATCCACGCCCAGCTGCTCCGCTGCGGCCCGGGCGGCGGCCTCGGCGTCGCCGGTGAGCATGACCACCCGCTTCACCCCGGCGGCCTTGAGCTGGGCGATGGCGTCGGCGGCCTCTTCCTTGGGAAGATCGGAGATGACGATGGCCCCGGCGTACACGCCGTCCACCGCTGCGTACACCACGGTGCCGCCCAGCTCGGTCTCCGTGGGGACGATACCGGCCTGGGTCAGCAGGCGGCGGCTGCCGGCAAGCACCGTGTGTCTGTCCACCTGGGCCTCCAGGCCAAGGCCCGCCAGTTCCCGGCAGGCAGCCACGCGCACCGGGTCGGCCGGCCTGCCCCAGGCCCGCCGCAGCGACGCGGCGATGGGGTGGCTGGAGTCCTGCTCCGCCAGGGCGGCCATTTCCAGCAAAGTTTCCTTCGTAAAGCCCGGCGCCGGGCGCACGTCCGTCACGGTAAAGACGCCCCGGGTGAGGGTGCCGGTCTTGTCAAAGACCACCGTCTCCGTCCGGGCCAGGGCCTCTAAGTAGTTGCCGCCCTTGACCAGGATGCCCTGTCGGCTGGCGCCGCCGATGCCGCCGAAAAAGCTCAACGGCACGGAGATGACCAGGGCGCAGGGGCAGGAGACCACCAGGAAAATGAGGGCCCGGTGCAGCCAGTCCGTCCAGCCGGTGCCGGCGAGGAACGGGGGCAGGGACGCTGTGGGC
>DYBL01000052.1 GCA_019418625.1 Clostridiales bacterium
GGCCAGCGGGTGGACCGGCTGTTTGAGCTCATCGACTATGTGTCCAATCAGGCCAGCACCCGGATCACCACCGGTATGCTCAACAACGTCCTGGCGGATGCCCAGACCCGCGTGCAGCCGCCCTCCGACAAGGGCCGCCGGCTGAAGATCTACTATATGACCCAGGTGGGCATCCGCCCGCCCCACTTCGTCATTTTCTGCAATGACGCCCGGCTGTTCCATTTCTCCTATCAGCGGTATATCGAAAACTGCATCCGCAATACTTTCGGCCTGGAGGGCACACCCATTATCCTCTCCATCCGCCAGAAGGGCGATAAGGAGGAATGAGATCATGCCTGTACTGATGGTCAACGGCAATCCCCTGATCCTGGCCCTGCTGGCCACGGTGATCGCCTACTTTTGCGGCTGCTTCAACGGTGCCGTCATCGTCTCCAAGTATATCCTGCGGGACGACGTCCGCAACCACGGCAGCGGCAATGCAGGCCTCACCAATTTCTACCGCACCTTCGGCGGCCCCTTGACCTTCGTGGTGATCCTCACCGACGTGCTCAAGGCGGTGGTGGCCGTTTTGGTGGGCGCTTCGCTGTTCAGCGGTATCCCTGAGCACGTGGCCTGGGTGCCTTACTTCACACTCCTGGGCAAGTACTGGGCGGCGCTTTGGTGCCTCCTGGGACACATGTTCCCCTGCATGTTCCACTTCAAAGGCGGCAAGGGCATCCTCTCCGGCGGTACCATCGCCCTCATGATGGACTGGCGGATCGCCCTGGTGGTCTGGGGCGGATTTTTGATCCTGGCCATCCTGACCCGGTATGTGTCTTTGGGCTCTGTGTGGGCCGGAGCCAGCTTTCCTTTCATTTCCTGGTACTGCTATCCGTACTTTTCCATCGTGGCCCTGGCCTTTATCATCGGCGGCCTGGTGGTCTGGCAGCACCGGAGCAACATCCGGCGGCTCATCCACGGCAATGAAAACAAATTCAGCTTCCATCGAAAAAAGGAGGGGTCTTCATGAAAGCGGTAGTCGTCGGCAGCGGCGGCTGGGGCACGGCGCTGAGCCAGGTGCTGTGCGACAACGGCCACGATACCTGGCTGTGGTCCCACAATCCGGCCAAAGCCGCAGAAATGGGGCAGACCCGGGAAAATCCTCTGCTCAAGGGTGTGATCCTGCCGGAGACGCTCCATATCACCGGAGATCTTGACTGTCTGCACGGGGCGGATATCGTGGTGTGTGCTGCGCCGTCCTTTGCTGTGCGGGAGACCGGGCGGAAGATCGCCCCGTACCTGACGGAAAAGACGGTGCTGGTGAGCGTGTCCAAGGGCATTGAACGGGATACGAACCTGCGCATGAGCCAGATCCTGCAGGAGGAGACGAAAAACGTCTGTAAAGTGGTGGCCCTTTCCGGCCCTTCTCATGCCGAGGAGGTGGGGGTCCGCCTGCCTACCGGCTGCGTATCTGCATGCCCGGACCGGGCGGCGGCGCGGTTTGTGCAGGATGCGTTCATGAACGACTATTTCCGCGTCTACACCAGCTATGATATCGTGGGTGTAGAGCTGTCCGGCGCCATGAAAAACGTGGTGGCCCTCAGCTGCGGCATCTGCGCGGGACTGGGGTTCCAGGACAATACCAAGGCGCTGCTGATGACCCGGGCCATGGCGGAGCTGACCCGCCTGGGCGAGCAGCTGGGCGGCACCCGCCGGACTTTCGGCGGTCTTGCCGGCATGGGAGACCTGATCGTTACCTGTACTTCCATGCACTCCCGCAACAACCGGGCAGGCATCCTGATCGGCCAGGGCAAGACCGTGGAGGAGGCTATGCAGGAAGTGGGCGCGGTGGTAGAGGGATACTACGCTGCTGAGAGCATCTGCCAGCTGGCCCGCAGGGAGGACGTGGAGATGCCTATCTGTACCTGCGCTTATGAGGTTTTGTACAAGGGCAGAGATGCCCGTCTGGTGGTCAGTGAACTTATGCGCCGGGCCAAAAAGGATGAGCTGCTGGAGCGCACCTGGCTTTGAACTAAAAAAACCGGAACTGCTCAAAGCAGCTCCGGTTTTTTTGCCGTTTTTTGCTAAAAGAAAATCCCGGACAAAAGTCCGGGATTTTGTTTGTCCAAGTTAGACCGCTCTGGTGACCTTACCGGAACGCATACACCGGGTACAAACATACACATGGCGGGGGGAACCGTTGACGATCGCCTTCACACGCTTCACATTGGGCTTCCAGGGACGATTGGAACGCCGGTGAGAGTGAGAGACCTGAATGCCGAAGGTAACGCCCTTATCGCAGAACTCGCACTTAGCCATCCGTTGCACCTCCTTGCTGTTGCGTACTTCCGTGCCGCTTTTCACAAGCACAGCTGATATCATAACAGAAAGATGAAGAAAATGCAAGAAGAAATTTCAAAAAAATACAAGGAATTTTCCGGAGTCCTCCAGAGGGGCAGAGTAGGGGGAAAGTGTTGCGAAAACAGGGGATTTCATATATAATAAAAAGCAGTTTCCGCTTTGATATTTTTTAACCTCCCAGCCGGGCGTTCGCGTTGTCCCAGAGGGAGGAGAGGGCGCCTTTGCGCCGGAAAGGTGAAGGATGCGCGATGTATGAAAAAGGCCTGAAGGTCACAGATTTTGTCTCGTTTTTCGGTCTTGAAGTACTCAACCGGGGCAGCGACTACGAGACGGCGCTGCTGACCATCACGGATGTGAACCGTCCCGGACTGCAGTTCCATGACTTTTATGATTACTTTGATCCCCGCCGCCTGCAGGTGATCGGCAAGGCGGAGGTGACATATCTCAAAAGCCTGACGGAGGAGCAGCGGCGCAAGTGCTTTGACGACCTGTTCCTCTACGATATCCCGGCGCTGGTGATCTCCCGGGGCCTGGACTGTTTCCCGGAGTGCCTGGAGAGCGCCGTGGAGCATGAAAAAACCATTTTGCGCACGGAAGAGACCACGGTGGACTTTACCAGCCATGCCATCGAGTATCTCAACCGGGCTCTGGCCCCCTGTGTCACGCGCCACGGCGTACTGCTGGACATTTACGGCGAGGGCGTGATGATCACCGGCGACTCCGGCGTGGGCAAGAGCGAGACCGCCATTGAGCTCATCATGCGCGGCCACCGCCTGGTGGCGGACGACGCTGTGGAGCTGCGGCGCATCTCCAACCAGCTGATCGGCACGGCGCCGGAGGTGATCCGCCACTATATCGAGCTGCGGGGCATCGGCGTCATCGATGTGCGGCAGCTGTTCGGTATGCGTACGGTGAAAACGGAGTCCCAGCTGGATCTCATCGTTCATCTGGAGCCGTGGGATCAGACCAAGTTTTATGACCGACTGGGTATTGAAGACCATTTTACGGAGATCATGGATGTGAAGGTGCCCATCGTCACCATTCCCGTCCGTCCCGGACGGAACCTGGCCAGCATCGTGGAGGTGGCGGCATTGAACAACCGTCACCGCCGCTACGGCTATAACGCGGCCCAGGAGCTGGCCCGCCGGGTGGACCAGCGGGCGGACGCCGGCAGCCGCCGGCAGAGCTGAGAGGAGGAATCGCCATGGCATATATTGGAATTGATGTGGGCGGCACCAACCTCAAGGCGGGACTGGTGGACGAGAGCGGTTCCATTCTGGCAGTGGAGCGGGTGCCGCTGGATTTCCAGGGGCCGGAGGCCTTTGCGGCCACGCTTGCCTCCTTGGCCCGCAAAGTGATGGGGCAGGCGCAGGCAGACTATGTGGGCGTGGGTCTGCCCGGTGCGGTGGACGGCGGACACGTGCGCTTTACCACCAACATCCCCATGCAGGATGTGCCCTTGGAGACGCTGTTCCGCCAACATCTGGATCTTCCGCTGCTGCTGGGCAACGACGCCGACTGCGCGGCGGTGGGAGAGTATTTCGGCGGCGCGGGCCGCGGCACCCAGGACTTTGCGGTGGTCACACTGGGCACCGGCATCGGCGTGGGGCTCATTTTGAATGGAAAGCTGCGCTGCGGAGACGCCTCCAGTGAGGGCGGCCACCTGACCGTGGTGCACGGCGGTGAGCTGTGCAACTGCGGCCGCCGGGGATGCTGGGAGCGCTATGCTTCTGCTACGGCGCTGATCCAGCAGACGAAGTCCGCCATGGACGCTCACCCGGAGAGCCTGCTGCATACCCTGGCGGCCCAGCAGGGCGGCGTGGAGGGCCGCACGGCATTTGACGCTGCCCAGGCGGGAGACGAGACGGCCCTGGAGGTCTGCCGGACCTATGTGGAGTATCTGGCGGACGGCGTGGTGAGCCTGGTGAATCTGCTGCGGCCGGAGGCGGTGGCCATCGGCGGCGGCGTTGCTGCTGCGCCGGAGGCGCTGCTGCTGGAACCGCTGCGCCGGATCGTGGAGACGGAGAGCTTTGCCCGCCACGGCGGCCGCAGCACCCGTATCCTGCGGGCGGAGCGGGGCAATGACGCGGGCATCATCGGCGCGGCCTTCCTGGGACGCGTACTTTGAATGGACAGGAGCATCCAGTATGGAGTGGTTTGAAGAATTGGATCAGTGGACGGCATCCTATCTGCCGGACCTGGAGATGACGGCGGAGGAACCCATGAGTCGCCATACCTCCTTCCGGATCGGAGGACCTGCCCGGCGCATGGCGTTTCCCAAGCGGCCTGAGCAGGTGGTGCTGCTGGTGGACTTTGCCCGCCAGTGCAGCGCCCGGCCTTTGGTGATCGGCAACGGCACGAACCTGCTTTGCCCGGACCGGGGACTGGACCGTCTTGTGATCGATTTGTCGGCGGGGCTGACGGAGCTGGAGGAGGGGCAGGAGAGCGGCACCATCCGTGCCGCCTGCGGCGTTTCTTTAGCACGCCTTGCGTCCTTTGCCTGCGACCTGGGGCTGACGGGGCTGGAATTTGCCCACGGCATCCCGGGCACGCTGGGCGGCGCTCTGGCCATGAACGCCGGCGCTTACGGCGGAGAGATGTGCCAGGTGGTGGAGCGCGTGCATGTGCTCTTCCCGGACGAGGGGATCCGGCTGCTCACCGGGGAGGAGATGGACTTCCGTTACCGGGGCAGTCTCCTCACCGACCGGCCCGACGCGGTGGCGCTGGACGCGGTGGTGCGTCTGGCACCCGGGGATAAAGAATCCATCCGGGTACAGATGCGGGAGCTGATGGGGCGGCGGAAGGCCAGCCAGCCTCTGGAGTACCCCAGCGCCGGCAGCACCTTCAAGCGGCCTGTGGGCCACTTTGCAGGCACGCTCATCGATCAGTGCGGATTGAAGGGGCTGACGGTGGGCGGTGCCCAGGTCAGTGAAAAGCACGCGGGTTTTGTGATCAACCGGGGCGGCGCCACCTGCGCCGACGTGCTGGCGCTGATGGAGCAGGTACGCCGGCGGGTGCTGGACGCCACCGGCGTCACGCTGGAACCGGAAGTGCGGATCGTGGAGTAAGGAGGCGCGGCTTTGGAAATTTTGATTATCTCCGGCCTTTCCGGCGGAGGCAAGAGCAAGACGGCCTCGTTCCTGGAGGACATGGGCTTTTATATCGTGGACAACATGCCTGCTGCCATGATCCTGAAATTCGCGGAGTTCTGCGCCGCAGGGTCCAGCCGCTATCAGCGTGTGGCTCTGGTGTACGACGTGCGTACAGCCAGCTCCTTTACGGAGCTTTTTGATGTGCTGGATAAGCTCAAGAGCATGGAAGGCCAGTGCCGGATGCTGTTTTTGGAGGCGTCGCCCGAGACGATCATCAAGCGCTATAAGGAGACGCGCCGCCGTCATCCGCTCAGTGACGGCAAGCTGTCCCTGGAGGCTGCGGTGGAGAAGGAGCGGGAGCTGCTTGCGCCGGTGCGGGAGCGGGCGGACTTTGTGATCGACACATCCAAAACCTCCACCGCCCAGCTGCGGATGGAGCTTTTACGCATTTTTGAGGGAAAGGACGAAAAGGGCGGCCTTGCCGTGACCGTTGCGTCTTTTGGCTTCAAGTACGGACTGCCTCTGGAGGCGGACCTCATTTTTGATGTGCGCTTCATGCCCAATCCCTTCTATATCGATGAGCTGCGCCACCAGACTGGTCTGGACGACGCGGTGCGGGATTATGTATTCAGCTTTCCTCAGACGGGCAGCTTCATGAAGCGGCTGGAGGACCTGCTGGCCCTGACACTGCCGCTGTACGCCGAGGAGGGCAAGACCGGACTCTTTATCGGCGTAGGCTGCACCGGCGGACACCATCGCTCTGTGGCGGTGGCCCACGCCCTGACGGAGTTTATCCGTTCTCAGGGCTACCAGGTGCAGGAGATCCACCGTGATATGAGCCGTGAGAGCTGAGGAAGGAGACGTTATGGAGCGAAACCGTATCTCATACCGGCTGCCGAAAGAACATGGCCCCCGGGTGGTGGTCATCGGCGGCGGACACGGCCTTTCCACCATGCTGCGGGGATTGAAGCACTATACGGAAAATCTCTCAGCTGTGGTGACGGTGGCTGACGACGGCGGCGGGTCCGGCATGCTGCGCCAGGATCTTGGTATGCCCCCGCCGGGAGATATCCGCAACTGTATGGAGGCACTGGCCAACACGGAGCCTCTCATGAGCGAGCTGCTGCACTATCGCTTCACGGAGGGAACGCTGGCGGGCCAGAGCTTCGGAAATCTTTTTCTGGCTGCCATGAACGGCATCTCTCCGTCCTTTGACGTGGCAGTGAGCCGCATGAGCGAAGTCCTGGCCCTGACGGGGCGGGTGCTGCCGGTGACCACGGCGGACGTCCAGCTGCAGGCGGAGTTTGAAAACGGCGCCACGGTAGTGGGCGAGTCCAAGATCTTTTACTGCAAAAAACGGGAGGACTGCCGCATCCGCCAGGTGCGGCTGGTGCCGGAACACCCCAAGGCCCTGCCGGACGCGGTCAGTGCCATCCGGGAGGCGGACATGGTGGTGCTGGGCCCCGGCAGCCTCTATACCAGTGTGATCCCCAACCTTCTGGTGGACGGTATCGTGGATGCCATCCGGGACTGCAACGGCCTGAAAGTCTATGTGTGCAATGTCATGACCCAGGAGGGAGAGACGGAGGGCTACACGGTCTCGGACCATATCCGCGCCATTTTTGAGCACTCCTCCCAGGGCCTGTTCCACCTGTGCCTGACCAATTCCTCTCCCATCCCCAAGGGCGTGGCTGCCCGGTATGCCGAAGAGGGGGCCGAGCTGCTGCGCTGCGACAAGGAGGCTTGCGAGGCGCTGGGGGTGGAGATCGTGAACCGCCCGGTGGCCACGGTGAAAAACGGCTATGTGCGCCACCATCCCGGCCATCTGGCCCGGGAGCTCATTTTGCTGCACGCCGAGCGCAGCGTCCGCATCGCCGGGGAGGGCAGAGCCTTCCGGGACGATATTTACCGCGTGGAGTAACCGCGTCTGATACATCAGAGAGGAAACCGACATGTCCTTTTCCTATGACACCAAAAACGAGCTGTGCCGGCTTCCGGTACAGCGGCTGTGCTGTGCCCGGGCGGAGGCCTACGGCATTTTGCTCTATTGCAGCACGTTCCACCCGGGCGAGGTGCGGGTGGTGACGGAGAATCCCAATTTTGCCGCCCGCCTGCCCCGATTGTTCCACCGGGCGTTCGGCCTGCGGTTCGACCGCCAGCCGGAGCTGGAGCAGCAGGAGGGCAAGCGGGTGTTCCAGCTGACGGACGGAAAAAAGCTGGATCACATCATCAATCTCCTGGGCTACGATCCCAGGCAGAACCCGGTCCTGCATATCAACTTCGGCATGCTGGAGGAGGAGTGCTGCCGGTCTGCTTTTTTGCGCGGTGTGTTTTTCGCCGGCGGCAGTATTACGGATCCGGCCAAGCGGTACCATCTGGAGCTGACTACCTCCCATATGCAGGTGAGCCGGGAGCTGGATGTGCTGTTGCGGGAGTGCGGGTATCCGCCCAAGAGCGTCAGCCGAAACGGCAGCTTTGTGACCTACTTCAAGCAAAGTGACCAGATCGAGGACTTCCTCACGCTCATCGGCGCGCCGGTGGCGGCCATGAACGTCATGACCGCCAAAATGGAAAAAGACCTGCGCAACAGCGTCAACCGCCGGCTCAACTGCGACAGCGCCAATCTGGACAAGGCGGTGGGGGCGGCCCAGGAACAGCTGGAGGCCATCCGCAAGCTGGAGGCGGCAGGGCTTTTGGAAAAACAGCCGGAAAAGCTCCGGCAGACGGCGAGCCTCCGTGCCGCCAACCCGGAGCTGACGCTTTCGGAGCTTGCGGAGGAGTTCGATCCGCCGGTGACCAAATCCTGCCTGAACCATCGGCTGCGCAAGCTGGTGGAGCTGGCGAAAAATCTGTAATTCATCTACAAAAGGAGAAAAAGACAATGGATCGTTGTGCAAAGGCATTGGAACTGCATCATCAGGGATATAACTGCGCCCAGTCTGTGGCGGGCGCTTTCGCGGATCTGCTGGGACTTCCCGAGGAGTCCGTGATGGCTGTGGCCGGCGGCTTCGGCGGCGGCGTGGGCGGAAGCCACGAAGAGCTCTGCGGCGCTGTCAGCGGCGGCGTGATGGTGCTCAGCCTCCTGCATCCCCATACGGACGGCGCTGACCGCGCCGGCAAGGTGCGGACCTATGGAATCACCAAGGAGTTCCGCCGCCGCTATGAAGAGGTGTTTGGCCTGACCCGCTGCGGCGATCTGCTGCGTGCCCGTCCCGGCGTCACGGAAAAGAACCCCGCCTCGGCGCGCCTGGGCGTCACCGCCCACTGTGACAACATGGTGGTCACCGCCACGGAGATCGTGGAAAAGATGCTGGAAGAGGAGAGAGCGGAGCAGTAATCAAACTGCAAAAGCGGAAAAGGAGGGATGCGCCGTGAAAAAGCTGGATTCTCTGACACTGCCCCAGGTCATGTGGCTCTCCAACGTGCTCTGTCTCGCGGGTGTTGCCCTGCTGCTGTTGGGCGGAGCTGTGGCTAAGGGGGGAACGGAGATCTCCATGGCCTGGATCGTTGCCCTGTGCATCCTGGCGATCATACTGGTCATCGCCGGGCTGGTGCTGGCTTATGGCTATCTGCGCTGCCCCCACTGCGGCGCATCTTTGTGCCAGGACGGCCGCGTGCCTATGAGTTTGCCTCTCTACTGTCCCCACTGCGGCAAGCCGCTGGATGAGGATGACTGCTGATACCATCCCACTGGAAAGGAAACGACTATGCCCTTCGTCCATTTACATGTCCATACGGAATATAGCCTTCTGGACGGCGCCTGCCGCATCCGGGACCTGCCGGGGATCGTCAAGTCCATGGGGCAGGATGCCTGCGCCATCACGGACCACGGCGTCATGTACGGCGCCATCGACTTTTACCGTGCCTGCAAGGCGGAGGGCGTCAAGCCCATCATCGGCTGCGAGGTCTATGTGACGCCCCAGGGCCGCTCCCGGTTCGACAAGATCCACGAGTTCGACGCAGAGAGCCGCCACCTGGTGCTGCTGTGCGAAAACGAGGAGGGCTACCGGAACCTTTCCTACCTGGTGTCTGCCGGCTGGACGGAGGGCTTTTACATCAAGCCCCGCATCGACCTGGAGCTGCTGCGCCGCCACAGCCGCGGCCTCATCGCCCTGACGGCGTGCCTGGCAGGCGAGATCCCCCGCAGGCTGCGCAACGGCGAGTACGAAAACGCCAAGGCATACGCCCTGGAGCTTTCGGATATCTTCGGACCGGAGCACCTGTATCTGGAGCTGCAGGACCACGGCATCGCCGACCAGCAGGAGGTGAACCGGGGCATATTGCGCATCCACCAGGAGACGGGACTGCCCATGGTGTGCACCAACGACGCCCACTACCTGCGCAAGGAGGATGCGGAGGCCCACGATGTGCTGCTTTGCATCCAGACCGGCAAGCTGCTGGAGGACGAGAACCGCATGCGCTACGAGCCCCGGAACTTCTACCTGCGCAGCGGGGAGGAGATGGAAACGCTCTTTGCCGGGTATGAGGGGGCGGTGGCCAATACCGCCAAGGTGGCGGATATGTGCAACCTGGAATTTACCTTCGGTAAGTACCACCTGCCGGAATTCCAGCTGCCGCCGGGCTACGACAGCTTTTCCTACCTGAAAAAGCTCTGTGACGAGGGCTATAAGCGCCGCTACGGCGCGGACGAGCGCTACCGCCAGCAGCTCCGATACGAGCAGGACATGATCGAGAAGATGGGCTTTACGGACTATTTCCTCATCGTCTCCGACTTTGTCCGCTATGCCAAGGAATCCGGCATTCCGGTGGGCCCCGGCCGCGGCAGCGCCGCCGGCAGCCTTGTGAGCTACTGTCTGGAGATCACGGACATCGACCCGGCCAAGTATAACCTGTACTTCGAGCGGTTTTTGAACCCGGAGCGGGTGAGCATGCCGGATATCGACATGGACTTCGGCGATACCCGCCGGGGCGAGGTGGTGGACTATGTCCGCCGCAAGTACGGCGACGACCATGTGGCCCAGATCGTCACCTTCGGTACCATGGCGGCCCGGGGCGTCATCCGGGACGTGGGCCGGGTCATGAATATGCCCTACGCCCAGGTGGACCAGATCGCAAAGCAGGTGCCTGCCGGGCCCGGTGCGCTGCATATCACTCTGGAGGATGCCCTGCGCCTCAGCAAGCCCTTGCGGGAACTCTATGAGACAGACCCCCAGGTGAAAAAGCTCATCGACACTGCCAAGGCCCTGGAGGGCATGCCCCGGCATGCTTCCACCCACGCTGCCGGCGTGGTCATCACCCGGCGGCCGGTCTATGAGTATGTGCCTCTATCCAAAAACGACGAGTCCGTGGTGTGCCAGTATGTGATGACCACACTGGAAGAGCTGGGCCTGTTAAAGATGGACTTTTTGGGCCTTCGGAACCTGACGGTGCTGGACGACGCGGTTAAGATGGTGCAGAAGGAACGGCCGGACTTCCGTTTGGAGAATATCCCGGAGGACGACCAGGCTGTATTTGACATGCTGACGGCGGGAAAGACCAGCGGCGTGTTCCAGATGGAGTCGGCGGGTATGACCGGCGTGTGCGTGGGACTCAAGCCCCAGACGATCGAGGATCTGACCGCCATCGTGGCCCTCTATCGCCCCGGCCCCATGGAGTCCATCCCCCGGTTCATTGCCTGCAAGCATAACCCCAAGCTCGTCACCTACAAGCACCCCGCCCTGGAGCCGATCCTCTCCATCACCTACGGCTGCATCGTCTACCAGGAGCAGGTCATGCAGATCTTCCAGCAGCTGGCGGGCTATTCCCTGGGACAGGCAGATATGGTGCGCCGGGCCATGAGCAAAAAGAAGGCCAAGGACATCGAACGGGAGCGCGGCGCCTTCATCAACGGTGACAAGGAAAGAAACATTACAGGCTGCGTGGCCAATGGCATCCCGGCAGAGACGGCGGAGGCCATTTATAACGAGATCTACGATTTTGCCAACTACGCCTTCAATAAGGCCCACGCGGTTTCCTATGCGGTGGTGGCCTATCAGACCGCCTATTTCAAGTACCATTTTCCCCGGGAGTATATGGCGGCGCTGCTGACCAGCGTGCTGGATAACTCCGACAAGGTGGCCGGTTATATCGCTGAGTGCCGGGAGTGCGGCATCGCCCTGCTGCCGCCGGATATCAACCGCTCCAGCGACTGCTTTACGGTGGAAGAGGGCGGCATCCGCTTCGGCCTGGTGGCTATCAAGAACATCGGCCGGGGTTTCATCCAGGCGGTGATGCGCCAGCGGGAGCTGGACGGCCCCTTCAGCTCCCTCTATGATTTCTGCACCCGGATGATGGGCAGTGATATCAACAAGCGGGCAGTGGAGAACCTGATCCGGGCCGGAGCGTTCGACTCCACCGGCGCCCGCCGTTCCCAGCTGGTGAAGGTGTATGAATCCGTCATGGACTCCGTGGCCTCTCAGCAGCGGCAGAACCTGGAAGGCCAGATGGACTTTTTCTCCATGGGGAGCGACAGCAATTCTCGGACAAGCGCTGCAAAGGAAATCCCCTTGCCGGATATCCCGGAGTTTACCGCCCAGGAGCGGATGATGATGGAAAAAGAGACCACGGGGCTCTACCTCTCCGGCCATCCCATGGACCAGTACCGCCAGCAGGTGCGGGCGTTGGGGGTCCCGGCCATCGGCGCGGTGCTGGCGGACTTTGCCCAGGAGGGCGGCCCCACCCGCTTTTCTGACGGCCAGCGTGTGACGCTGTGCGGCGTGGTCACGTCCAGCAAGACCAAGACCACGAAAAATAACTCCCTCATGGCCTATGTGACCGTGGAGGACGATACGGCCGCTATGGAACTTTTATGCTTTTCCCGGGTACTGGATACCTGCGGGGCATACCTCAGCGAAAACCAGGCCGTCGTGGTGAAAGGAAAGCTCTCTGTCCGGGACGAGAAGGCTCCCCAGCTCATGTGCGACAGCGTGGAACCGCTGGAGCGGCTGGGGGAGGGGGCACCGCCTCCGCCGGAGAAGCCCAAAACGCTTTATTTGAAGTTCCCGTCCCTCCAGGACCCGTCTGTCCGGCATATGAAGCTGGTGTTTGCCATGTTCCCCGGCACGGACCCGGTGAAGATGGTCATGGCGGACACCCGCAAGGTCTATGCTGCCCGGGTGCTGCTGCGCCCGGCGCTGGTGGAAGAGGCGAAGGAGACCCTGGGTGAGGAGAACGTAGTGGTCAAGTGAGTGGAAAACCAACTGACCGACAAAAAAGGCAGCCCCGCGCCAAACTGGCGCGGGGCTGCCTTTTTACGTTTATTCTACGTCCTCTTCCTCTGGCTCGGAGGACATGAGTACCCGCATGATCTCGCTGTACAGCCGCTCCGGGTTTTTGCGGAAGCGGTCCGCCAGCTCCTGAGCCATATCCTCCCGGGGCATGGCCAGCCGCAGGTCCATGACGCTGCCCATGTCGTCATCCAGGGCCAGGGACACGGTGAAGGTGCCGTTTTCCCGCTTTTCACATCCTGCACGCACCTGGCTCTTCCGGCGAAGCTTACGGTTGCAGGAGGCCAGGCTCTTGTCGCACTGGAGGCGGACGGAGTAGGGGAGGCTGGACTCACAGATGCGGCTGTTGCGCAGACCCTTTTCGGTGATGGCGTACATGCCGTCTTCCGACAGTGTCAGGTGCTCGGTTTTGACCAGGTCGGCCAGACACTCGGAAAAGTCAAAGTAGTCGATGGCGTCGTCGCACAGCGTCAGATCCAGTACGGTATCAAAGGGGACCGGCTCCACCAGCCGGGCGGTGATGTACAGGATCAAAAACTTGATTTCCAGCTTGTCGTGGATGAAACCGCGTGCCGCCATAGGGAATACACTCCTTCTTGTCAGATGGGCGCAGGCCATGCCCGCGTCCGGATTACGCTTTTGCATCATTATAACCTATTTTGGAACATGTGTACAGAAAAAAATGCGGAGGCCGGCGAGACGGCCTCCGCAAAAGTCATTTGCAGCAGGAGCAAAGATTTTTGGTTTCCTGGTAGTTTTCCGGCTTGTGCACGGTGTTGGGCGGGAAGAATTCGCCCACGGGGAAGGAGATGTTGCGGAACACGCAGCAGGGGTCCTCGCTGCCGGCGCCGCAGGAGCACTCCTTCTCCGGCATGCAGTAGTCGTACACAGGGATCAGCAGCTGGGAGTCCCGCTCCAGACGGACGATGGAGAACTGGCCCAGCGTCACGTAGATCCGGCGGACATCATCGCCGCTGGAGAGGTCGCCGCCGAAGCAGCCGTTGATGAAGGAGGGCACCTCGCACAGGTCGCAGTCGCACTCCCGCTTGCCGCAGCAGTCCATGATGCGGGCATCCAGCACGATGGGATCCACCGCTTCCACAACGGCCACAGGGGCGTTGGCCCGGCGCAGCTCCTGGATGTCCGGCTCGCCCACGCGCATCTGAGAGGAGAAGATCTTGGCGTTGCCCTCGCTGCCGAAGAGGATCACCCGTTTGTCGAACACGCACAGGCCCTCCACCGGCACGGGCACCGGGCAGGAGAGATAGGCCTGCAGGGTCACGGCGTAGAAAAAGCGCATATCCACCGTGTAGAATCCCCGGTTGAAGCTGACGGGCTCCACGTCCACATAGACATAGAGCAGCTTGGCGCTGCCGCCCTTCACGGACTGGGCCCGGTTGATGACGTCCGCATACTGCATTTTGGGATAGAAGCGCAGGTCTTCCACACAGTCTTTATCATAGCAATGAGCGATTTGGAGGAAATAATCTAAATTAAATCTTTCAATCGAATGGAGAGGGCGAAGTCTGCGGGCTTCGTCTTTTTCTCTTTTGTATAGACAATATCACTGACGATGGACCGAAGCAGCTCTTTCCGTCCAGGCAGGGAGGAGGATTGGTACCGGTCCAGGACGGTGCGTAGCTGGGCCAGCTGCTTCTCCTTGTTCCGGGACAGTTCCAGACGGATGTCACCTTCCAGGGAAGCGATGGCCTCTTTCAAAGTAGCCTCTTCCTGGGCCAGGATCTGCATCCGTTCGGAAAATACCGTCCGGGAGTAGGTGCCATCCTCCAGTAGACTGTAAAGGCGGTTCCGGCGCTCTTCCAGGCGCACCTGCTGGGCCTGCATTTTATCAAGAGAGGCCTCCAGGAGTGAAACGTCCGGCGGAAGGCTCTGAGAGACTTCAAGCTCCAGATCATGGGCCAGTGCTTCCAGCTGACGCAGCACAGCCTGCTCCGCAAATTCGTATTTCACACCGGCGCAGCAGCCCTTTGTGGGACATAGCAGGTAGGGTACGCCCTTGTTTTTGCCCTGCATGTTCATCAGGTGCCCGCACTTGGAGCAATGGACCAGGCCGGCCAGCGGGCTTGCAACATGGTGATTATCCACATAGAAGTAGCGCGCTTTCCTGCGCTCCTGGACGGCGTCCCAAAGCTCTTGGGAGATGATGGCGGGGTGATGCCCGTCGATGATCTTCCACTGCTCCGGCGCATTGTAGACCACCCGCTTGCGCCGCTCGGCGCCGATGCCGGTTTTGATGGTGTTCGTCCTATCCCAACGGATCTTCCCAATGTAAACCGGATTGTCCAGGATCAGACGGATGGTGTTGCGGTTGAACCGGCTGCCCCGGCGGCCGTGGTAGCCCATGGCGTTCACTGCCTGTTCAATGCGGGTGCAGCCGTTCCCTTCGGCATAGAGCTGGAAGATCTGCCGCACGCACTCTGCTTCTTCCGGGACGATCTCCAGGGAGGGCAGCTTATTGATCCGGACTTTCCGGTAGCCAAAGGGAGCGTTTGCCATGTAGGCCCCGTTCTGGACGGACTGCATAGTGCCCCGGTGGAGCCGCTTGGTGATCATCCGGTATTCGCTGCGGGAGAGGAAGGTCTGCATCTCTGCGGCCTCCTCGTCCAGCTCCTTGGTAAGATCATACAGCCGGTCCGGCGTGACGATCAGCGTCTCGGCAGCCTTGAAGGTATCCAGGATGAAGCCTTGGTCATACATGCCGCCGCGGCCCAGACGCTGCATATCCATGCACAGCACTGCCTCGTATTTCCCTGCGCTGACCGCCTCCATGAGTCGGAGCATCTGCGGCCGGGCAAACAGGCTCTCGCCGGAGACGACCTCCTCATAGATGTCTTCCGGCTCCACTTGGTAGCCATACCGTTCCGCGTAGGCCATCAGGGCGGCCTTGTGGCGGCGCAGTGTTTCCTCCAGGCTCATGTGTTCCTCCGCCCGGGATTTGCGCAGGTACATGGAGCTGCGCACCCAGCGGCCCAGACGGGTGTATTCTTCAAGCTGTTCCCGGCGCATGGGGGTCACCTCCGTGTAAGTTCGTTTTCATATTTCTGAATGAATTTCAATAACTCAATGTAGTCTCTTTGAAGATCGACTAAATAGGGATTTGATTCATCAACAAAGCAAAATGAAATACCTTCTAAGGGTTTATTAAATGTAAAGTAAGATTCAAATAGAGAAAGACATTTGCTTCCTGTCAAATGAATTAGAAAGCGAAATTCGTCTGTTTCCATAACAGGCGAATACAGATTTAAAAGTCGCTGACATTCCTGCTTAATAAAAATTGCGGATTCATGTAATGATTCTAATATTGAGATATGTCCCAAATAGTACTTTCGAGGATTAGCCTCATCTGGGCTATCGGCTGTTCTTTTCATCCTAGGGCTGTCATTATCTAGTCCCTTTTTACAGAGGATTCCAAGTTCTTTCTCATCCATATCTTCAAACTTTTTGGAGGAAGAATAATTTATTTTATAAAGCGTTTCAATATCCATTGACATGTTTTGTTGAATAGATTTAAGCCTTGCTAAAAAAGTGCTTTTGAACTCATCGCGCTTCAATTGCTGGGGTAAAAATATTTGATAGTAGCAAAATAGAGTATTTGCGATAATGGCTAGGCAAACATTAAATAGAGTTGGCCAGATATTCATCATAATTGTTAGCATAATACTCAAAGTTTTATAG
>DYBL01000053.1 GCA_019418625.1 Clostridiales bacterium
ACCCAAAGCCGCTCCATCCCGGCGCCGCCCTGGCGGTGGCCGCCGGCGCCGGGATGGAGCGGCTTTGGGTATGCCGCCGGGCCCGTACGGCCGTCATTGCCACGGGGGACGAGCTGTGCGCCCCCGGATGCCCGCTGCCGCCGGGGAAGGTCTACGATGTCAACACGGCCTACCTGGAAGCGAGACTGGGGCAGCTGGGCATGCCGCAGGATGTGAGCATCCGGTCCGGTGACACGCTGGAGGGCATCGTCCGTGCGCTGGAGGCGTGCGCCGGGAGTGATCTGATCGTCACCACCGGCGGGGTATCCGTGGGGGAACGGGACCTGATGGAACCGGCGCTGACGGCCTGGGGCGCGGAGGTGGTCTTTCACGGTGTGGCCATGAAGCCGGGCATGCCCACGCTGCTGGCCCGCCGGGGCGGCACAGTGGTCCTGGCCCTCTCCGGCAATCCCTTTGCGGCCGCAGTGGCGTTCGAGCTGTTTGCCCGGCCTGTTTTGGGACGGATGACGGAGGCGCCGGGACTGGAGATGGAGCGGACGACGGCCCTGGCGGCAGCGGATTTTCAAAAGCCGGGCGGTGCGGTCCGGCGGTATCTGCGGGGGCGGCTGGAGCGCGGAACGGTAACGGTGCCCGGCGCCCAGCGCAACGGCCAGATGCGCAGTATGGTGGGGTGCAACTGCCTGGTAGAGCTGCCCGGCGGCGCCATGCGGCGGGGGGACCGGGTGGATATCTTGATTTTGTAAGAGGAGGACGGTGTGATGGCAATTCCTGCGGAGCGCTGCGGCGCGGTGATTTTGTGCGGGGGACAGTCCCGCCGCATGGGAACATGCAAGGCGCTGCTGACGGTGGACGGTGTGCCGGTGCTGCATCGCTTGGCCGGGGAGCTGTCCTTTTTTGAAGAGCGGCTCCTCTCCGCCAATGACGCCGCTCTGGGCGCGGGCCTTTCCTGGACGCTGGTGGAGGACCGCTTTCCGGGCCTGGGACCCGGGGCGGGCCTGCATGCGGCGCTGCTGGCATCAAAAAAGGACGCGCTTTTGTGCGTTCCCTGCGACCTGCCCGCTTTTTCGGAGCAGGCGGCCCGGTGCTTGCTGTTCCATTTCCCGCAGGACTGCGCCGCCATGGTGTGCCGGGACGGAGCGGGGCAGCTCCACCCCCTGTGCGGGATCTACACCCGGCGGATGCTGCCGGCGCTGGAACGGCGTCTGGCCGCAGGCCGCTGCCGGATGATGGAGCTTTTGGAGGATGCGCCCACGGCGGTGCTGGATACGGGGGCGCTGCTGCCGGACGACGTGTTTTTCAATATGAATACGCCTGGGGATCATCGCCTGGCGGAAGAGATCGTGCGGATAGAAAAACAGCGCGGCAGAGCCGACTTGTAAAACGGCTCTGCCGCGCTGTTTGCGGCATGTTTACGGGGCAGCAGACGGAGGCGCTTTGCGGGCACGGATGGCCCGGCGCAGCTGTCCGGCCCATGTTTTGAGCGGCTGCCAAAAGGACAAGACCAGCCCCGCCGCGATCAGCAGGCACAGCAGGCTGACCAAAAGCTCCAGATCATATTCGGCGATGAAGTATTGGAGGCTGTGTCCGGTCTGTTCGCTGCTCCAGTGATACCATTTTTGGCCTGTGGCATCGTACGAGATACGGGGGACCATGACGGCGATGGCGCGGGAGAGCAGATAAATGATAAAATTGCCCAGCAGTCCGGCTGCGGCCAGGCATACGCCGGCCAGGCGCCGCTTTTTTTCACCGGACCAGCCGCGGGGGTGCGCTGAGACCGGGGGCGTGGGGGCACTTTCGTCGCACAGCAGACTGTCGGCGGTGACACCGAAGAGGCGGCTCAGCTGCAGCAGGTTGCCGGCGTCCGGCAGAGCGCTTCCGGTCTCCCAGCGGGAGACAGCCTGCCGGGAAACGCCCAGCTGTTCTGCCAGTGCCTCCTGTGAAAGCCCCTGCTGCTTGCGCAGGAGCAGGATCTTTTCTGAAAGATGCATGGTCGTGACCTCCTGTTGGGATGGGCCCAGTATAGCAGATGGAGCGGCGCAATGCCACCGCATCTGCGCGGCAGCGGCGCAACAAGAGGTTACATCTGTTTGCAAAAGGCGGAGGAGCCATTGACGCGGGCCGGATGCGCTCCGGAAAATGCCGCAATGCCGGGGGTGGGATCAGCCGCCCAGGGTCACATCCTGCTTTTGGTACCACTGCAGCGCCTGAAAGAAGTCCTCCGGCTGAAAATCGGGCCACAGCCGGTCCACCACATAGAAATCTGCATAGACGGACTGGACCGGCAGAAAACCGGACAGACGGCGCATCCCGCCCCAGCGGATCACCAGCTCCACCCGGGAGACATCGTGGGAGCGAAGCTGGCCGCGGATCTTGTCCCGGCGTGTGCCCGGCGTATGCAATTGGGTCAGGTCCCATTCCCACCCGTAGTTTACGAGAAAATTGACACGGGTGCCGCCGCCGTTGAAGTCCGTTCGGGTGGTGTACGGCAGCAGCGCCCGGGGAAATGTCGGGGCATCCTGGTCGCCGATCACGAGAAGGGAGACTGCCTCCGTTGCGATCAGTTCCACAGCTTCTGTACAGGCCTGAGAAAACGCCCGGACTTGTTCCGGAGGCCGCCCGCAGTTGTCGGTCGTGAATCCGTAATACGTGATTTCCTGAACGCCCGCCTGCTTGGCCAGCCGCAATAGCTCCAGCCCGGGCGTAAGGCCGTGGGCGTAGCCGTCCTTTTTTTCCAGTCCGGCCCGTTTGGCCCAGCGCCGGTTCCCGTCCGGAATGATGCCGATGTGTTTTGGGATCCGCATGAGACCACCTCCTTCCATGGAGTATGGGGCATCGAGCGCTGATTTATACATAAAATGGAAAAACAGGCCCCGGCGGACCGATCCGGTCTGCCGGGGCCTGTTTGATTGGCACTCAGAGGAGGAAGCCTGCGATCACGTACAGCACCATGGACGCGCCGGTAAAGCACAGGGCGTAGGGCGTCTGGGTCTTCACGTGGTCAATGATGTTGCAGCCGGTGGTGGCGCAGGACATGAAGGAAGGGAGGCAGAAGCACTGGCCTCTGGCGGGAAATATAAAAAAGACTGTAACCATGGCGGTCACAGTTTTTTAAACCAAGCGGCATTATACAGCTTACACATTGCAAAAAAATCGGAGTGACCAAATTCGGTCACTCCGATGAAAGAAGCAACAAATTGCGGCCGCCTCGGTGCTTTAAACGACTTTTTGTTTCAATTCACGTTCCCCGCGAGGAGAGCGACGGTATGGTCATAACAGGCAACCATCACACCAATAATATTTCAACCCGTGCTCCCCCGCAAGGAAAGTAATGTTGTCTCCTGGCCATCCCTGTTATAGTTGCGGATTTCAATTCACGCTCCCCGTGGAGGAGCGACGCGCCGGCTTCAACTTTGCTGGCATCAACAACAAGCTATTTCAATCCACGCTCCCCGCGAGGGGAGCGACCGACAACGCGCGCGCGGGGGCGTATGCGAGAATATCTCATTTCAATCCACGCTCCCCGCGAGGGGAGCGACAATTTACACGAGTGATAGGGAGAGTATGAGAGGGATTTCAATCCACGCTCCCCGCGAGGGGAGCGACTTAGGCTGTAAGACGCCCCACCCTCATGATCTGTCATTTCAATCCACGCTCCCCGCGAGGGGAGCGACTGCAGCTGTGGACACTCTGATCCCGCAAAAAGACATTTCAATCCACGCTCCCCGCGAGGGGAGCGACCAACGGCTTCCACGGGGTGGAATCCGGTCTGGCTGAATTTCAATCCACGCTCCCCGCGAGGGGAGCGACGATCTGCTGCCGGACGCTCCGGGCGCTGAGGACATTTCAATCCACGCTCCCCGCGAGGGGAGCGACGTGCCGCCACCGCAGCATCCTGGCCAGGTATGCCCGATTTCAATCCACGCTCCCCGCGAGGGGAGCGACTCCAGGTCCTCATCCTTGGGATTGGGCCGGAACAGCAGATTTCAATCCACGCTCCCCGCGAGGGGAGCGACCCAGAAGGAGGGCTGACATGATCGGTAGATACAGATTTCAATCCACGCTCCCCGCGAGGGGAGCGACGGGGCCTCTCCCCCGTCGATCCGCTCCCGGTGGCGATTTCAATCCACGCTCCCCGCGAGGGGAGCGACTAGTCCCTGCTCCACGTCTCAGGCATTATCCACTTATTTCAATCCACGCTCCCCGCGAGGGGAGCGACCTGTTCGTCACGGCTTTCTTCTTCGCCGATGTAGATTTCAATCCACGCTCCCCGCGAGGGGAGCGACCAGGATGGCACGGAAGCCGCCGCTCTGCTGGACCGCTTATTTCAATCCACGCTCCCCGCGAGGGGAGCGACTAAAGTGCGAAGCTGGCATCTGCGATATGGAAACATTTCAATCCACGCTCCCCGCGAGGGGAGCGACTTCTCCTTTTCAAAATGTATTTTTGTGTTTCACGTATTTCAATCCACGCTCCCCGCGAGGGGAGCGACTTGCCGCTCTGCTGGACAACTTGCCGCCCGTCCAATTTCAATCCACGCTCCCCGCGAGGGGAGCGACGGTGCTCCTGCCCGCAAGGTACTGGCCCAGCTCCGATTTCAATCCACGCTCCCCGCGAGGGGAGCGACTCTACGTCCTCGTAGACACACCATTTTGCTACCTCATTTCAATCCACGCTCCCCGCGAGGGGAGCGACACATTGCATCTGCTGCAGTCGTATCCAGTGTTGATTTCAATCCACGCTCCCCGCGAGGGGAGCGACAGCGCGGGAAAGACCGGTCTGGTCCATAGCCTCACATTTCAATCCACGCTCCCCGCGAGGGGAGCGACGGCACTTGTCGCGGGATAAGTAGGGGCATCCCCATATTTCAATCCACGCTCCCCGCGAGGGGAGCGACCCAGTATGCCGGATTTTTCTACCAGCGGCAGCAACGATTTCAATCCACGCTCCCCGCGAGGGGAGCGACTGTAGTCCATGCTCAGTCCTCCTTAAATCTTTCTCATTTCAATCCACGCTCCCCGCGAGGGGAGCGACGTAGATGTCAAGATTCATCACTTCACCCCCACTATTTCAATCCACGCTCCCCGCGAGGGGAGCGACCATTAAGGAGATGAACCATGACGGATCTGATAGAGATTTCAATCCACGCTCCCCGCGAGGGGAGCGACCGGATTTGCCCCGGCGGAGCTGTCCGTCTGGACCGGATTTCAATCCACGCTCCCCGCGAGGGGAGCGACAGCAAAAAAGCATAAATAAACGCCGTGAATTTATAATATTTTCACAAATTCTAGTGGAACTATGGGAACTACTGGCAAACAAACAGTCTCTCATCCAAAAGAAAATCGATTCCGCCTTCGTGCGAACCGACCAGATGATTTGTGTACGCTGCCGCTTCGCACTGTTACAGGATCAACGGATCTTCCGGCAGATAGGAGGATTTGCAGCCGAAGTGCTCAATCTTGTTCTCGTAGCGTTTTCCAAGATAATAAAAGCGGAGGCTGTCTTTCTCCTGGTCCATGATAGACAGTAGTTTGGCCTGGAGCAGCTTACATTGGGCTGGGTCCAGCAGACATTCGAATACGGAGCATTGCACTCGCTGCCCGTAGTTGACGCACTGCCGGGCAATTTGGCGCAGACGCTTGCGCCCGGCAGCATCCTCTGTATTGACATCATAGGTAATCAGCACCAGCATAGTATCATCACTTCCATAAGAAAGGCGGATAAGCCGACAGGTCACCACGCAGATACCGAGACAGCAGCAGGGCCTGCAGATAGGGAACGATCCCCCAGGGCACCTTTTCGCCCAAAAACGGATGGGTCAGGCTATCCTTTTTTCGCTCTTGCCAACGTTGGAGAAAGATACGCCTCCCACTGTCACTGAGAAATACACCGCCGCTCTCACGAAAGTCAAAATCTGATTTGTGAAAGATGCGGTTGTTGATGCAGGTCAGAACGAAGCGGTCTGCTATGCAGGGACGGAATTCCTCCATCAGATCCAACGCCAGAGAACTGCGGCCGGGACGGTCCCGGTGGAGGAAGCCTACATACGCGTCCAGGCCAACGCTTTCCAGAGCTGAGGCACAGTCGTGGGAAAGCAGACTGTAAGCAAAGGACAGAAGCGCGTTCACCGGGTCCATCGGTGGCCGACGGGTACGGGACTGGAAGTGAAATACAGACCGATCTCCCAGGATCATCTGGTCAAATACGCCGAAATAGGCAGTAGCTCCAGCACCTTCCAATCCTCGCAGGCTATCCGGATTTGTCTCGCGTAAAAGCTGCGGGAGGAGGGTTTTGAGCTGGATGGAGACTGCTTCCATCTGCCGATCATCCACCCGGAGACCATGATCCCGGCGGGTACGCTCGATGCTCCAGCGGGCATTATGGATTTTGCCGAAAATCATCGTTCGGGCAATGGCGCAGCTTTGAGTGGGATCGTCTGCTGCCCGGTACTGTGCGCGGCGCAGCAGCACATTTCCGTTTGCTTCACCGGAGACCCGGGCCAGGAATTTTCCGCGGGGCGTGCAGAAAGATAACGAGATTCCGCGCTGTGCACAGGCTCCCATCAAAGCGGGAGATGCGCCTGCGTAGGAAAAGGAGAGAATGGCACAGAGCGTGTGGAGCGGATAGCGTGCCACCTCGTTTTTTTCCCGATTGGCGACGACATTTTCTCCGTCCAGGGAGAGATAAATGTCCTCTGAAGTCACAAACAATGTGTTGAGCAGATGTCTCATGGTTCTACCTCCATGGCCTGATGCAAGTAGGCGTCTACATCCTTGGCCTTCATCAAGGCGGGCAGGCAGAGTTCCTTCAAAGAACAGGCGCTGCAGCTTTTGGAGGGCTTTGCTTTTGGCGTCTGTCCCCGACGGCGGAGCTGGTGCATCTCTTCCGCCATGTCGTGTACCTGCTGCCGGAGGGCGGGAGTGAAGGAGACTGCAGAGCGGTGCTTGGTTTCGCCATAGAACAGGGCACCCTCTGGAATCGTGCAGCAGAGCATTTCCTCCAGACACATGGCCTGGGCGCACAGCTGCAGCTCGTCTGCCTGGTGGGATTTGGGGGCGCCACGCTTGTACTCCACGGGGAAGGGGATCCAAAGCCCTTCTTCTCTTAGGAGCGGTATGCCGTCCGGGGCTGCGTGAAACTCTACCACGTCGCATTTTCCGGAGAGTCCCAGCTTGGGAGAGGCGATGGAAAGGCCGCGCAGGATCAAAATGTCCCCTCGGCGTTCCCGGGCTTGTTCGTTGTGGGCCCGGCGGTGGAACAGATCGCCCTCTACCGTCCGCAGGTTTTCATGCCATTGCTGCTCAATGTGGATCAGTGCCCACTGACGGCGGCAGAAGGCAAAGTGCTGCAATCCGGAGAGCTGGAGGTAATCCTCCTCGGCGTAGATCACCCCATGCGCTGGCAAGTGACGCCTGTGGGGAGGGCGGCTTCATCCACAGTGACGTCGTAGTCCTGATAAGAACGGGCGGGAGCGGGATCGCCTGGGGTTTTGCGGGCGACTTTCACCGTGTCGAACAGTTTCCAGGCGGGCGCGCAGCCCAGCTCGCTGTCGTGCTTGAAGACGATCAGATCCCGCACTGCCATCTTGCCGCGGGCGGCAGAGTGGTCGTGTTCAAACATATTGAGAATGGCTTCCCACAGAAGAGAAAGGTCATCATCGGAGAAACCGGTGGTCTTGCGGGCCAGATTGGCGGAAATATAACCCTCGCAGCGGTAGAGACCATAGGGGATGATGTATTTGCGACCCATTTCAGTGCCCTTCTTTTCGGCATCTGCCTCGGTGGTGATGGCCACACGGGTGATGGTGACCTCCTGGGGTACCACCGGCTCCACGCTGCGGGCAAAGCCCAGCTGCACCGGCCCGCGCACCTGGCCGCAGTTGAGAGCGGCTTTTACAAAGGTGGTCATCACGGCACCGAATGTGCGGATATCATAGAAGTTGGCACACATCCAATCCCGGATCTTTCGGTCCAGATCCGGATCGGCCTTTTTTTGATCCTTCACGTTTTTCTCCGTGATGTCCAGCTGTGCATAGGCTTCCCCATCGCTGCGGTTCAAGGGGACGCCGTCCTTGACATAAATGCGGTAGCCGGCGGCATCCTCCTTTACAGTTTCCACATAATTGCGGATCTTCCGTTTGAGACACACGTCAGTCACAATGCCAAGGCCGGTCTCCGGGTCCACCCGGGGCATATTGCCGGCGTCGGGGTCGCCGTTGGGGTTGCCGTTTTCCACGTCGAAGAGGATGACGAATTCGTAGCGGTTTTTGATGGAATCAGACATGTTACTTTTCCTCCTTTTTCTCAAAACGGGCCTGGGTCTGATGATAGTAGCCCAGCTGGAACGAACCCTGCTGGGGCAGATTTAAGCGTGCTGGGTAGACTTCACCCAGTTTGGACAGCAGCTTAGTGAGCTGCTTATCATAGTAAGTCCGCAGACCGCTGTCCAGTTTCTTCAGGTGCTTCTGGGCCAGGTTCAGCAAAACGGGGAACACGATAGCAGGGGTGGCAGAAGCCGAGTTGAAGTATTTGTCCTTGATGGTGGCATTGATGCCGGGGTTGGCGCTGGACTGGATGCCTTCCAGCACGGAGAAGAGCCGCCCCAGGTTATAGGGGATGTTGGAACTGTCGGGATTGAGAGACACGGTCAAAACCTCCTTTGGTACATCTTTGTTTGGAGCTTTCAGATAGTAGGCTTTCAAAATGGCGGCCCGGCCCCGGGTGACGGTATGCTCTGCACGAATGCGCAGCGTTACGCCGTTCAGCAGCGTGGCCGGATAGGGGGCGTCGCTGAGAACAGAGCGCAGTACCTCGCCGGCCATGTTGGGCGAGGGAGTCTTGTCCCTGCTGCTTTGATTCACGGTTTCGTCCAGCAGCTTCCAAAGCGGAATGGTATCGAACTTGTCGTAGGCGGGCCGGATGATCTCCAGCCGCTGCTGGTGTGCCTGGGCGTTTTTCAGAAAATTGCCGAATGTATTGTGCAGGAAAAACCGTACAGAGAGGCGGGCGGCATTGGGGGCCAGCCCCAGAATGAAAAAGTCCATATCAGGGTCCAATCGCGCCTCGTCCAGCTCGACGGCGCGCCCACCGCACAGATTTTTCAGGGCACTCTGGAGATCGGTCAACGTATAGGACGGCTCTTGCCCGAAAAAAGCCCAACCCATCAGATTCTGGTAGACATCGCCGCCGCACTTGGCCCAGCAGACTACAGTGGTGTCGCCCATCCGATAAACGTGTTCCCGGTCGGCCAGCAGGTGGTTGAGTGCGGTGGTATAAGCAAAAGCAGCATATTTGCTGGTGGGGGCATTGTAATTTTGCTCTTTCCCGTAAGAGCAGAAGGCCGGGGCGTTGAAGGAGACCAGCGCTGCACCGCTGGATTGGGCACCCTGCACGTTTTTGATGGAGGGATGGATGTTCTCTACCGGTCCGCGTTTACCTGTGACCAGACAGACCATCTGCGGACCGTCCTCCGCAGATTGATAGTGGTCGTCCCAGGCCTGCCGGACCAGCGGATCCGCGTGCACATATGCCCCGTTGAACCGGAACACCAGATTGCCGCCGGAAAGGACCTCCTCCAAACAGGCGGACAGGGCGGGATGGCTGGCGGCCTGCTCCGGCTGCCAGGTCTGAAAAAAGGCCAGTACTGCACGGGCAGAGGGACTGTCTACGCCGCCCAGCAGCTTTTCATGGAGCGCCCGGCATGCCCGGAAGCACTCCAATGCCCGCTGCGGCTTTCCCTTCAGATCCGTGCCCAGCAAATAGCTGGATGTATCGCAGAGAAAATTTGCCAAAACGCCGCTGGAGCGCTTGACTGGGGCGGGGAGCTTCATCAGCTGGGGTGCCAGTACGGTCTTTTTCCCTTTTTGCTGCGGGGTTTGAACAGAGATTATCTGCTCCAGCGCTCCGTTGTCTCCGATACACAAAGCGTAGGAAACCTTGACGTCTCCCCAGCCGGGAGGCGAGATTTTCCCGCTCTGTGCCAGTGTCTCATAGTATTCGGTCAGTGCCTGCAAGATCATCGGTGCACCTCCTCACTGTCCCGGGGCGGTACTTCCATCACCCCATTTTGGAGAGTGGCGCGGAAAAAAAGGGGCGTGATGTTTTCTGAATCGGTATAATCCATGTCGTAGAGCATCCAGCCAAGGTCCCGGGGGCCCTTCAGCTCCGCCGGACAGGGAGGGACTTCTCCGCACAGGCGGAACTGGGCGGGAAACTCCCGGCAGCCGAAGCAGGGCTGGTGGTAAAACTGTCCCTTTTGGATGCGCCGCTTTACGATATCTTGAAATTTTCCAGGATTGTCTCCCGGGGCAGCTTTTTCCGTCATCTCAAAATGGGCTTCAATTACATAATGTACGTCCCGCAGCAGCAGGGCAGCCCGCTGCTGGATATCTTTCGATGTGCTCAGATATAGTTCCCCTTTTCCCTGCGCCATCACGGCGTGGACAGTGCGGGCAGGGATGGTGGATTTGACCTCGTTGCGCCGCAGATTGGTGAAGCGGATGGGGGCGCAGACATGGATGCGGTCGATGCACCAGCGCATGCCCGGGTGCCAGTAGATGGCTTCGATCAGTCCCCGGGCGGCCGAGGGCGTCATCACGTCATAGCTGACCCGTTCCACCTTCATCTCTGGGCGGGTAAACAGGGCATACTCTCCCCAAACCTCCAGTTTGATGGACATAGGCGTCACTCCTTTCGATTTCTGACTTTGTATTAGATGAACAGTCCTTTTCCACTGTCGGCTTTTAGAGAAAGGCCGGTTTCAGAGGAGTATAGCGCTGTGCTGCGCAGGATCGCCGCGCCGTTTTCCAGTACTTCCAGATCCCCTGCCGTCTCCAGGGCAGCAAAGTGCTGCTCGTAGATCGAAACACCGTATTGCCCCAGCTGCCGGAACAGCAACCGGCCGCTCTCGCCGGCCCGCAGCCGCTCCGTGAGAGCGGCGCCTTCTCCCAGAGGAATATAGACCATGCGGGTAGGGCTGTCGATGAGATGGAAACGCTCCGCCACCGTGCGGAATGGAAAGAACTGACTTTGGATCAGGGAAAGGATCCGTTTTTCATCCTGGGCGTCTTTCCCTTTCAGGTCCAGGAGACGTTCAAAATAATCATGGATGGCCGCTGAGGAGGAGATATCCTTGTGGCGGGCCATCACCTCCCGACCGGCGCCGACAGCAGTGGAAAAGAGGGGAGGGGTCTTTTCCTCCCCATCAAAAATCCGGACGACGCTCTCCGCAGGGGAGCGCTTTCCCTCCCGGTTGCAGCGCCCGGCGGATTGGAGAATAGAGTCCAAGCCCGCTGTCTCGCGGAACACTACCGGGAAATCCACATCCACGCCGGCCTCGATCAGAGAGGTGGACACCACACGGCAGGGAAGTCCTTCCCTGAGGCGGCGGCGGATCTCCCGGAGCTGCTGTTTGCGGTGATTTGGGTACATGAGGGTGGACAAGTGAAACCGATCCGCACTGTCCAGGCGTTCATATACCTCTTGCGCGGCTTTTCTGGTATTGACGATGCACAAGGCCTGACTGTGGGTCATGAGTTGCGTGGCTAGATCGTCCCAAGTAAGTTTTCCTATGTGCTGAAACGATACCCGGCGAAATACCTCCTTCTGTCTGATGTCCGGCGGACACAGCTCCCGGATGGGGCAGCTGGGAAGAAATTCCCGGAAGACGGGCTCCAGCGCAGGCTGCGTGGCCGTGCACAAAACGGCTGAGACATTGTAGTGGGCCGCCAGTTGGGAAATGGCCCAGACACAAGGGCGCAGATAGGGAATGGGAAGCATCTGTGCCTCGTCAAAAATTACCACGCTGCCAGCGATGTTGTGGAGCTTGCGGCACTGGGAAGAGCGGCAGGCGTACAGAGACTCAAAAAACTGCACAGCAGTGGTCACCACTACAGGCATATCCCAGTTTTCCGTAGCCTTAGCCAGACGGATGGTGTGGGTGTCGGCTTCTTGCTCCAAATCGTAAAGTAAATTGGAGTGGTGCTCCAGAACGTTTTCCCTGCCCAGGATCCCACGGAAAATATCTGCGGTCTGTTCAATAATGGATGTGTAGGGGATGACATAGATTACCCGCCGCAGGCCGTGCTCTTTGGCATGGGAGAGCGCAAAGGCGAGGGAGGCAACGGTTTTGCCGCCACCGGTGGGAACGGTGAGAGAAAATAGTCCCGGCTGCTGCGCTTGCCCGGCGTGCATGCATCGCTCCAGGATCTCACAGCGTTGGCGGTTTAGTTCCCCCTTAGGCGGAAACCAGCAGGACACGTAGCTTTGGAGTTTGTTCCACAGCTGTTCCATACAAGTCTCGTTGTGTTCTCGGCTACGGCCATCCATAAAAGCTTCTGTATCCAGAAAGTCGGCGTCCACCAGGCAAGAGTAGAGCATCCGGGTGAAAAAGAATAATTCCAGGCTGGAGTTCTGCATTAAGAAACCCGGTACTTCAGGCTGAGGCAGAGCGATCTCCTGCTTCCAGTGTTCGCAAGGTTCCAGCCGGCCTCGCTCCTTCCGCTTGATCCGCCCGCAAAAAGTTGACTGGTCCGGTGTGTCTGTGGGACTGCCGCCGTCCGGCAGCCCGCCATGGTGACCGGCAACTGCAAATGCAGCAAAAGGCTGCCTGCGCTGCCAGCACTCCGCTGCCCCGGCGGTTGCATGATCTACCTGGATGGAGGAGCCATGCAGCCGCTGCTGGAATGCGGCGGAGTATTTTCCAATATCGTGGACCAATCCGGCCAGCTCTGCCTGTGCCTCTGCGCTGAAGGGACGGGCAAATCTTTTGGACAAGTTGGCTGTGTTGATCAGATGCTCCGCAACGGTTTGCATGCGGCCGTCTTCTGCAATATGTGCAAGAAATTTGCTGGAATCCATGCAGAGGCCTCCTTTGCAAAATTACAGAAAATTCTCAGTTGGCTGGGCAATATTTCTAAAAAATACTGGTGTTAATTTCCTTAATTATATAAATTTTTCCATAAAACTACAAGTCAAGAATCCGCATAATCATGGGACCTTTCTTCAACAGCGCTTTTCAACAAACGACACTGCTTATTTCTTATAAAGGCGGTTTGAAATATTTTCGTTTGGGTAATCACATAAAAAACTGCGGGTATTGTTCCAGACAGAATTTCAATACGATTTGCTGGATCAAGCGGTCGCCCTCTGCGTCAGGATCGATTCCTCCGGCTTCACAGCGAACGATCTCGCCTGCTAAAACACGGTCAAGCGTTTCCTCAATCTTGGCGCAAAGACGTGCCAGCTGATAGGGCATACTGCCGGTCCATTGTGCGTTTCCATATGCTATGTTTTCGCTTCGAAGTGTAATCCCGCCGCTGGAATTACGGATGCAGTCTCCGCCCCCAAATTCCTGCTCCATGATCTTTCCGTTTTTCAGGACAGCCAGAAGGGCGCCGTGATAAACTTTATGGTACCAGCTAGATATACTCCATTTATCATAAAAGCTGTTTGCACGCTTACTTGCAGACCCTTCCGGACGTTCTTTGTCCCATTTTGCTGCACCGGCCATTTTGCGGAGCAGTTCTTCGTCGATAATGTTATCGGAAGCGGTTGGATACAGCTCGATGCAGTAGTAGTTGTCTGCATCTGCTTGACACAACCGGATCCCTGTGGGCTGGAGTACCTCACAGGCAATTTCAAAGTACAGGCCGTCCTGCTCTCGCAGAGCAAGCGCTACTGCCGAAAAAATGGGTTCATCATAACGATTTGTGTAGCGGCGCAATTCTTTCCAAAGAGAAATGACGTGCGCTGCTCTGGCGTGAAGATTTGTGGGGCGGTCAATATCCAGCGGTTCGCAGCGATCGGCGTCATACAGATCGCCGGATGTTCCGCACAGCAGCCACACAAAATACCGCTGCATTTCCAGACGCTCCAACTGTGGTTTTTTACCATGTTTCCTCAGGGAATCCTCCCAGGTGAGAAAGTCCTCGGAGACTTCAAATTCCTGCTGATTAGGTGCGATCCAGATCAAACTTCCATTCTTGCTCATTGTTTCTCCTCCTCATAAATTTTTGCGATCTTCTGCTCCAGTAATTCCAGATTGCACTGGGACAGATATCCGTATGGAATTCCGTTTTTTCGCAGGAATGCGGTGCCTTTATCAAATACGGTGTGGGCCATATGTCCTGAAAAGATCAGCACATATTCCGCGTTTTGAAAGACTTCGGGGGAGACGCTGTGCAGGGTCCCGCTGACCAGGTGCAGCTCCGGCAGCGCTTTCCGAAGCTGCTGATGCCATGTCTCGTGCCCTCCGAAAATGAAGGTGCGGTGTTTTTTGAGAATCTCATGAATATCCGGATGCTCTGACGAGACAAAAACGGGCGGGTTATCCAATTCGAAGGCAAGCTCCTTGAGACGGCTGTGATCATACTGATCGGTCTCCCATTTCTGTTTTTCTGCCTGGAGCGCTTGCACGGTTCCTCGGAGCGCGGAGAGTTCGCTCTGTCGCGCAGCTTCCGTATGTTCCTGTCCGATTTTCCTTTGCAGAGCTGCATTTTCCTGACGCAGGAGGAATAGCTCCTGCTCCAACGCTTGGTTTTTGCGTTCCAGATGCTCGTTTTGCCTGATGAGAGATTGGTTTTCCACCAAAATTTCATGGTCCAGCCTGGAGTTGCACAGGATTTTCGCACTGTTGTATTCCTTCAGCATGGATAAAAAAATGATGCCCGTGTAATATAACAGGCTGTCCTGCTCACTCCCGGCGAGACTTTTACCGCTCATTTTCCGCTTTTCCCGGATCCGATGAATGTGCATTGCCAGGGCCTGCAGATCCTTTTTCTCCAGCCTGTGGCCTTCCAGAAGAAGGGCAAAGCTCAGCCCCTTTGCATCCATCAATCCGGCACTGAGCAGGTAGACTTCTCTGAGGAGGTCCATGGCGGGTACTGCGTTTTTCGGATCCTGATCAGTAAAAGCATCTTTCCGGTTTGGGAGATCCATGGCGTCCATCCACATGCGGATGTCTCCGCAGGATTTTATGGCTTGATGGTTTTGTAAGAATTTACTGACTGTTTTGATATGCTGCGTGATATCCCTGCTGAGGGATTCGTCGGGGTGATCGTATTTCCGCATTTCGATAAAACTGGACTCCATTGCTGCGATAAAATCTTTTATGGAAGCGGCGGCTTCGAATTCCATACCGTGTACCAAAACTAAAAAATAGTAGCCCAGTCGTGCAAACGCATTGGCAATCTCTGCTTTTTCGCCTGCACATTTTTTGAGGATCCAACCATACAGTTTGGGAGAGGCTTTTTTTGCCAAGGGAAAAAGCTCGGGATAGTTTGACGCGATCTTTTTGACCAAAAGTGCCTTAGTGTTCTCGTCCTGCTGTGCAGACAGCACCACGGCCAGGCAGTGCTTGAGAGAAATTTCCCGCTCAAGCGTTCCGCTGGTGATGAGTCGTTCACAGATGTTCTGGGTACTGTTTCTATATAGTGTGTAGTATGCAGCCTCGTGTTTTTTATAGATCTGCTCAATATCATGTGCCATGCTCCCGTTCCGCATGAGGGCCTCTGCAATATAGGGGAGCGCCTCCCAATAGAGCCCTGTGTCGATGTGAACCATTTCTATACCTCCTGCCAACATTGAATATTCATATGTATATTCAATTATTTGAAAATGTGATTTTAAGTATAATTTGAATATTTTGGTTGAGTTTAATTTTAAATTTTTGAAATATTTATAATTTTAATAACTTTTATTAATTTTGGATATTATCACACGCGGTGCATATTTGTCAATAGTAATTTTCTTTTTTGGGCAAAAGACGGGGCTTTATGAAACTTTTTGCATAAAGAAATGAAGGGGCGTTCTACTGCTGCAATTGCAGATAGAATCTTATATCCAGAATCGTATACAAGGTTAAAGCGTATAACCATATTTGGAAATTTTGCGCGCAGTGCTGTATGCTGGAAATCTAACTGTGTGCACATTGAAGCCTGGCTGATAAAAAGTGCAGCTTAGGTCAGTTTACAAGGAACTACACGCAGACCGTGAAACGGGCTGCTGACAACAAACGGCGCTATGCTCCCGGCTGGGTGCATAGCACCTGTTTGTTGCGGGGGTTTCCAAAGGGGGCAGCGCCCCATTTGGCACACGACTTTGCGGAGCAAAGTGTAGTGTGTTATACGCTCTGTCGGCGTTGCCCTGAAAATACCGTTGCCGCCGGGGAGGGCAAGGGCATTTGACGCGGCAGGAAAGCAGGGCTTTGTTTGGGGCTGGTAAGCCGGAAACAAAGGGCTGATTTCAGCAGCAGACAGGGCGTATTATGAAAGCCCCCGTCCCTCGTCCTCCGCCCCCGGCCTATGGGACAAAAAGTCCCAAAGCTCTGGACACCGTGACCAGATGTGTGGCCACACTCCGGGAAAAGTAGCAGGACGGCAGGAAACCGTCAAGGCTGAAATGAATGGGCTGACGCCCGGCCTTGACCGTTCCCCGCCGCCCCGCTGGATGGGTGGACAAGGTGGCCAATCCCTAAAAGTGTTTGGCCGCACTCGTTCATTTTGGGGCCTTTCTTCTCCCAAAATTGAAATGGGCGGGAAAGCCCTAAAATGGCTTTCCCGCCTTGATTACCCATTAGCAAAGACGGGCGAGACTGTCAACGGCGGCGCTGAAAGCGCCGTTCATCTTGACCGTTGACTGGCTCGCCTGGCTTTGCTACTGCCCGTAAGAGATGGAAAAACAAGATGGAAAACAAGGTTAAAAATGGTTGACAAGTCTATCGGATGTGTGTTATACTGTGCGACAGTTTGAGATTGG
>DYBL01000054.1 GCA_019418625.1 Clostridiales bacterium
CTGGAAAAGAAGTTGAACAGCCTGCCGGGGCAGCTTTCCGGCGGCCAGCAGCAGCGGGTGGCTATCGCCCGTGCCATCGCGGCCCATCCGCCCATCATCATGGCCGATGAGCCCACCGGTGCTCTGGACTCCCACACCGGCCAGGAGGTGCTGCACTTTTTGCAGCAGCTCAACCGGGAGGGCACCACGGTGATCCTCATCACCCATGACAACGGCATTGCCGCCACCGCCCGCCGCTGCGTGCGTCTGGCGGACGGCAAGATCGTGGATGACCGCTTGCAGGAGGTGGATTGGCTGTGAATATCCGACAGGCGATCAAAATGGCCTTCCGCTCCATCATGGGCAACAAGGGCCGCTCCATCCTCACCATGCTGGGCATCATCATCGGCATCGCCTCCGTGATGACCATCGTGTCCACGGTCAACGGCATGAACCAACAGTCCCTCAAGCAGTTTGAGGCCATGGGCAGCAACCGCATCGATGTGCAGGCCAGCCTTTATAACGGACAAAACGCCTTTGAGGCGCTGTATGACTACTGCAACTCCCTAGGCAGCGACCTGGTGCTGGGCGTGACGCCGGATGCGTATTTCAGCGCCAACGTGGTCTACGGCTCCAAGAGCAGCCAGGCCATGGAGAAGAATCAGGAGAACATGTGGAACAGCGACGGCGGCGCGAATACCCAGGTAGCCCTGCCGCCGGAGCTGCGCTTCGGCAGCGATCAGTATTCCGTGTGCAACAACTTCAAGATCGCCGCCGGACGGGATCTGAGCAAGATCGACATCCGCAATTACAACCAGGTGTGCGTGCTGGGCGCCCGGGCGGCGCAGAATTTCTTCAACTACGCTGATCCCGTGGGTCAGGTCATGCAGGTCAACGGCATCCCCTTCACGGTGGTGGGCGTCTATGGGGAGAAGGACCCGGATTCCGCCTGGTCCATGGATAACATCATCGTCTTTCCCTATACGGCCAGCCGGATCCTCAGCCCCGGAATGGAAATGAGCCAGTTCGTGGTGAAGGCGGCTTCCAACAAGGCCGCCGTGGAGGCTACCTCCCGCATCAGCGGTTTTCTGACCGGCCTGACCAACAACGGTCAAAGCGGCTGGGGCTATGCCCAGAGCAACAACCAGTGGCAGCAGTCGCAAAATGAGTACACCACCATGCTCTCCATGGTGCTGGGCGGCATCGCGGCCATCTCGCTGCTGGTAGGCGGCATCGGCATCATGAACATCATGCTGGTGACGGTGACGGAGCGGACCAGAGAGATCGGCATCCGCCGGGCCATCGGCGCGGAGCGCAGCTCCATCGTCATCCAGTTTTTGATCGAGGCGGCCATGATCTGCGGCATGGGCGGCATCATCGGCATCGCCATCGGTACGGTGGGTACACGGATCGCCGGCAAGCTGCTCATAAGGATCGACATCTGGCCGTCCATCGGCATCACCCTGGGCGCGTTTTTGCTGTCGGTGGCACTGGGCATCCTGTTTGGCATCTATCCTGCGGCCAAGGCATCCAAGCTTCAGCCTGTGGAAGCCCTGCGGGCGGAATGAGAGGGAGAATCAATATGAAAAAACGAGTGATAAGTTTGCTCATGGCGGTGTGTCTGGCGGCCACGGCGCTGGTGTTCCCGGCGCAGGCGGCCGAGACCGTACGCTTTTCCGACATCCAGGACAAGGAAACGGTCATGGCCGTGGAGTCGCTGCGGCTCATGGGCGTGCTGGACGGCTATGCCGACGGCACGTTCCGTCCCGGCGGCGTGCTGACCCGGGCGCAGTTCTGCAAAATGGCGGTCTACGCCATGAACGGCGAAAGCGAGCTGGGCCTTTACCGGGCGGTGACGGTATTCCCCGATGTGAAGCCCTCCCACTGGGCGGCGCCGTATATCAATATGGCGTCCAAGGGCAAGGGCATCATCGCCGGCTATGCCGACGGGATGTTCCATCCCGACCGCACGGTCACAGTGGGCCAGGCGGTGACCATCCTGCTGCGCCTTTTGGGCTACAAGGATGAAAATGTGGGCGGCATCTGGCCCCAGGGCTATATGGCCGTGGGCCAGACCATCGGCCTTACCAACGGTGTGAGCACCGATCCCTATGCGGCGCTGACCCGCGGCCAGGCTGCCCAGCTTTTCCTGAATCTGCTGCGTGCGGAGATGCGGGAGGGCGGAAAGTACATCTCTACCATCGGCACGCCGGTGGAAAATACCGTGCTGGTATCCGCCAGCGCCACGGGGCCGGATGGACGCAGCAACGCTTTGCAGACCGCCTCCGGCGATGTGTATCAGATCTATTCGGGCAAGACCTCCAACGGAGCGCTCAACGGTTATAAGGGCACCCTGGTGCTGGCAAAGAACGGCTCCAAGGCGCTGACCTTTGTGCCCGACGCCATGGGCGCCAGCCGCACGGTCACCCTGGCAAGCAAGACGGCTACCCAGCTGGTGGACTCCAACGGCATCCGCTACGCCATGGAGAGCAGCACACCCACCTATTACAACGGTGAGGAGACCACCTGGGGCAGCGCGTTCAGCTGGCTCCATGCGGGCACCTCTCTGACGCTGTACCTCAACGAGGCCGGCGGCGTGGACTATGTGTTCGTGGGCGGCGGCAGCAGCTCCACGGCGGCCGTGGTGGTGTATGAGGATGAGTCGGCGGCAGGCTTCGACAGTCTTACCGGCGGCGTCACCAATTACAGCATCTACAAAAACGGCTCCAGCGCCACGCTGGCGGATCTGCGCAAGTACGATGTGGCGGTGTACTCCGCTGCTTCCAACAGCATCCGGGTGTGCGATACCCGGGTGACGGTGTACTACGAAAACTGCTATCCCAACGCCAAGGAGCCCTCTGAGATCACGGTCCTGGGCGGCACGAAGCTGACGGTCCTGCCCACGGCTATGACCAGCCTTGCAAAGTTCTCCCCCGGCGATCAGATGACCCTGCTGCTGACTGAGGACGGCAAGGTGGCCGGCGCTCTGGAGGCTGTCGGCAGCTCTGGCCGCGGCAACGCGGTGGGCATCGTCCGGGACGGCACGGTGCAGATGATCTGCGGCACGGCCAAGATCTCTGTGACGGCTGAAGACGCCAAGCAGTATGAGGGCCAGGTGGTCCGTATTTCCTCCACCCGCAGCGGCGTGACGCTCTCGCCCGTCAGCGGCGGTGCTTCCGGTGACCTGAACGTCTCGGCACGCAAGCTGGGCGGCCGGTCCCTGGCGGAGAATGTCATGGTGCTGCGCAACGGGCAGGATGTGAATCTCAGCCAGATGACCTCCAACACGGTGCCCTCCTCCGATATTCTCTACGCCCGGATCAACTGGGCCGGTCAGGTGGACCTGATCGTGCTGGGCAATACCGAGGACTCCACGGTCTACTATGGCCGCGCGGTTGTGAACAAGGGCGAACGGGTCCAGGTCACCGATGAAAACGGCAGGGAGCCCGGCGAGGAAGGCTACGTTCCCACTTACAGCCAGGGCCAGACCACGCTGGAAGTGTTCTATGGCGACGGCAAGTCGGTCGGACCCTTCTCCACTGGCTACGATGTCCGTACCGGCGACTATGTGAAGGTGATCCTCAACTCCAGCGGCACGGCGTTCATGCACTGCGAAAAGCTCACGGAGCTGGCCAAGGTGCCCAACAGTGCCTGGAGCGGTGAGACCGCGGTGACGGTGGGCGGCCGCACTTACAAGGTGCCGGAAGATGTGCCCTGCTTCAACCGCAGCACCGGAGGCTGGATGTCGCTGTCCGCGGCACACGGCTATTCCAACCACTGCAGCCTCTATGTCTCCGACGGCGTGGTGCGCGTCATCGAAGTGGGAGACTGAACCAAAGCTTGATCACGCAAAAAGCGGAGGACGGCAGATGCCGTCCTCCGCTTTACAAATACGCATGCGAGGAGTATGCTGGCCATAGAAAAGGAGGGAGCTTTCATGATCTATGATACCCTGGAGCATCGGGACCAGTACCGGGGCCTGAGTCCCCGGCTTGCAAAGGCGCTGGACTTTTTGGCCGAGACGGATTTTTCCGCCCTGCCGGACGGCCGCTGTGACATCGACGGCGACGAGGTGTTTGCCAATGTCATGACCTACGAGACCAAAACCGCCAATGAAACGCCGGAGTCCCACCGCCGCTACATGGACATCCAGTACCTCATTGAGGGGGAAGAGCTGGTGGGCGTGGGCGCTCTGGAACGGATGACGGAAGTGGTGGAGGCCCGGCCGGAGGGGGATATCTGGCTCCACCGGGGCCCCGTGGACTATGTGACCATCGGGCAGGGGCGCTTTGTGGCCGTTTGGCCGGGGGACGCCCACGCGCCCGGCATCGCGCCGGACGGCGTGCCCAAGCGCGCACGCAAGTGTGTGGTGAAAGTACTGGTATAACGAGAAAAAGCGCGCCGGAGCATCGCTCCGGCGCGTTTGCTTTTTGTGCGTTTGTCGGCGGTCAGACCACCTGGAACAGATAGAACTTCAGATAGCTTGTCTCCTCCACGCCCCAGAGGATGGGGTGGTCGCAGCTTTGCTGGCGGGCTTCGATCTGCCGCAGCTGCACGCCTGCGTCCCGGGCGGCGTCGTGGAGCATGGCTACAAACTTCTCCTCCGTGGCGAAGTGGGAGCAGGAGCAGGTGGCCAGCAGGCCGCCGCGAGGCAGCAGCCGCATGGCCCGGTAGTTGATCTCCTTGTAGCCGGCCAGGGCGTTGGAGACGGTTTTGCGGGACTTGGTGAAGGCCGGGGGATCCAGGATGATGAAGTCATACTTGGCGGGCTGCTGGGCAAGCTGGGGCAGCAGGTCAAAAACATTTGCCTGCACGCACTCCATCACACTGTCCAGCCCGTTGCGTGCGGCGTTGGCCCGGGCCATCTCCACGGCGGACTCGGATACGTCCACGGCGGTGACGTGCTTGGCGCCGCCCATGGCGGCGTTGAGAGCGAAGGAGCCGGTGTGGGTGAAGCAGTCCAGCACTGTCTTTCCCCGGGCCAGATGAGCCACCGCCCGGCGGTTGTATTTCTGGTCCAGGAAAAAGCCGGTCTTCTGGCCGTTCTCCACATCCACCAGGTACTTCACGCCGTTTTCGCAGATTTCCGTAACGGGGGAGTCGGGCACGGTTTCACCGGGCAGGGCATACCAGCCCTTGCCCTGGGGAAGGCCCTCCTTTTCCCGCAGGGCCACATCGTTGCGCAAAAAGACGCCCCGGATGGCAAAGCCGTCGGCCCGGAGCAGCTTGACAAGAGCCGGCAGGATCACGTCCTGCATGCGCTCCATGCCCACGGAGAGCACCTGCACGCTCAGAAGGTCCCGGAACTTGTCCACCGTCAAACCGGGGAAGGCATCGGCCTCACCGAAGATGATCCGGCAGGCGTCCAGATCCTCCGGGCCCATGACTGCCTTGCGGTATTCCCAGGCCCAGCGGAGCTTCCGCTCCCAGAAGGCCGCGTCAAAGCGGTCATTGGCGTTGCGGCTGATGAGGCGCACGCGGATCTTGGAGTGCTCCGAGAAAAAGCCGGTGCCAAGATACCGGCCCTTTTTGCTGACCACGTCCACCAGCGTGCCGTTTTCCACGTCCGCGGGGGCGGAGGTGATCTCCTCAGCATAGACCCAGGGGTGGCCCCGGTGAATGGCAGCCTCCGCCTTGGGCGTGACGGCAAAGACGGGGTAGCTTCGCTCTGCTTTCATAGAAAAACTCCTTTTGGAATCTGATTTTTTACCAGTCTATCACATTTTTGCCTCCGACGCCATATGGTGAAAGAGAGAAGGAGGGATTTTCATGCCCAAGATTTACCTCAGCCCGTCCACCCAGGACTGGAATCCCTATGCAACGGGCAGCGGTTCGGAGGAATACCACATGAACCGCATCGCCGACGCCCTGGTGCCGTATCTCATGTCCAACGGCATCCAGTATAGCCGCAACCGCCCGGAGATGACGGCGGCCTCCTCCATCCGGGAGGCCAACGCCGGAGAGTACGATCTGTATCTGGCGCTCCACTCCAACGCCTCTCCGGAGAGCCGGGCCGGCCAGGAGCGGGGCATCATCGTCTTTTACTATCCCGGCAGCGCGGAGGGGCAGCGGGCCGCGGAGCTGATCGCCGGAGAGCTCAGGCAGATCTATCCGCTGCCGGACAAGGTGACCACCCGCACCACCACGGCCCTGGGGGAGGTGCGCCAGCCAAGGTTCCCGGCGGTGCTGGCGGAGATCGGCTACCATGATAATTACGAGGACGCCCTGTGGATCGAGGGGCATACGGAGGCCATCGCCCAGCAGCTGGCCCGGGCGCTGACGGCCTACTTCGGCCTGCCGTTCATCTACCCCTCGCCGGTGCGGGAGGGGATCGTCACCGTACGGGACGGCACGCTGAATCTCCGTGCGGCGCCGGACCCCACGGCACCTATCCTGGCCGGGCTCCCCGACGGCGCCGCCGTGGCCATCTACGGCGAGTGGGAGGGGTGGTATGTGGTCCACTACGGAGATCTGGTGGGGTACGCGGCGGCCGCATATATCGAGACGGAGTGAGCGCCCGGCGCGGCCATGCATGTTTCGGGTAAATATACGCTTTTTCCTTGACAGCGCCGGAGGAAATGATTAAACTAAAAAAAGATAATCATCGGGAGGCGAAAGGGGTGCCGGCCCGATTGTTTTCTGACCGTGCGACCGCACCGGAACTGCGGCGCGGTCTGCATCTGCAAAGAACCAATACCGACAATGAGGAGGAAGATCACGATGAATCCCATCATCGCGGCCCTGCTGGGCCTGGTGATCGGCGGCGCCATCTGCTTCCCGCTCGGTATTCGTTATCGGAAAAAAGTCTCTGAGAAGGAAATTTCCAGTGCCGAGGAAGAGGGCACACGCATTATCAACGAGGCCATCAAGAGCGCAGAGTCCAAAAAGCGCGAGGCCCTGCTGGAAGCAAAAGAAGAGATTCTGAAAAGCCGCAGCGAGTACGAGAAGGAAGAAAAGACACGCAGAGCCGACCTGCAGCGGCAGGAAAACCGCCTGCAGCAAAAGGAAGAAAACCTCGACCGCAAGACCGAGGCCATTGAAAAGAAGGAAGAGTCCCTGGCCCAGAAGCACGCGGCCATCGACAAGGAAAACGAGGAGATCAAGGTCATCAAGCGCAGCCAGACGGAAATGCTGGAGCGCATCTCCGGCTTCACCGCCGAGGAGGCCAAGCAGTACCTGATCGCCCAGGTGGAGTCCGAGGTGACTCACGAGACTGCCCTCAAGATCAAAGAGGTGGAGTCCCGGATGAAGGAGGAGTGCGAGGCCCGCGCCCGCGAAGTGGTGGCCCAGGCCATCCAGCGCTGTGCCGCGGACCAGGTGGCCGAAATGACCGTCAGTGTGGTTCCCCTGCCCAATGACGAGATGAAGGGCCGCATCATCGGCCGGGAGGGCCGCAACATCCGCACCATCGAGACCCTCACCGGCGTGGATCTTATCATCGACGATACGCCGGAGGCCATCACCGTCAGCTGCTTTGAGCCCGTGCGTCGGGAGATCGCCCGGCTGGCGCTGGAGAAGCTTATCGCCGACGGCCGCATCCACCCCACCCATATTGAGGAGATGGTGGAAAAGGCCCGCCGGGAAGTGGAAGCCACCATCAAGGCCGAGGGTGAGCGCGCTGTGTTCGAGTGCGGCATCCGCAGCCTGCATCCCGAGCTTGTGAAGATGCTGGGCCGGCTCCATTACCGCACCAGCTACGGCCAGAACGTGCTGCAGCACTCCATCGAGGTCAGCCACATCGCCGGCATGATGGCCGCGGAGCTGGGCGCCGATGTGCAGGCTGCCAAGCGGGCCGGCCTGCTCCACGATCTGGGCAAGTCCGTGGACCATGAGCTGGAGGGCACCCATGTGGCCCTGGGTGTGGAGTTTGCCCGCAAGTACAAGGAGCGGGAGGACATCATCCACGCCATCGAGGCCCACCACAACGATGTGGAGCCCCGGACCATCGTGGCCTGCCTGGTCCAGGCGGCGGACGCCATTTCCGCTGCGCGGCCCGGCGCCCGGCGCGAGAATCTGGAGAACTATATCAAGCGTCTGGAGCAGCTGGAGACCATCACCGGCTCTCACCCCGGCGTGGACAAGGCCTATGCCATCCAGGCGGGCCGGGAAGTCCGGGTCATGGTCAAGCCCGAGCAGGTCAGCGAGGACCAGATGGTCATCCTGGCCCGGGACCTGGCCAAGAAGATCGAAGAGGAAATGGAGTACCCCGGCCAGATCAAGGTGCATCTGATCCGGGAGACCAAAGTGGTGGAATACGCCAAATAATCAGTAAAGCGGGCGGTGCGCCGGTAAGCGCACCGCCCGCTTTCGCGGCTGCCTGGTCAAGGAGAGAATGTGACACGGAGATAAGGACGGCTCTGGTCCGGCAGCAGCTGACCGCACTCCACTGTGTAGCGCTGTGCCTGCTCTGTCAGAGTCAGGATCAATTGCACCTCATCCGGCGTCTCCCGCACTTCTGCACGGGAGATGAAGTCATTGGTATCCGGCAGGGGACCAGCAGAAAACTCCGTGGGAAGACCGTGTGCCGGGGCGGCCTCTCGTTCCTCCGGGGACGGTGTGCCGCTGGTGAGAACGGCTTCCCGGAAAGTCAGGGTCAGAGTGTGCTGCTTGGAGTCATAGGCGGTGTCTGTCAACGGAATGGAGCTGGCGGCGGCGAAAAAGCTGCCCGGATTGTCCGCGGTGGGGCCAAAGGAAATCTCTGCACCGCTGAGTCCAAGCCGTACATCCACCAAAGCTGCTGGGCCGTGGTCCCAGCCAAATGTGTAGGCTTCCTCGAGGGGGGCCACGTACGCGCTGGTCGTTTCATCACCCCACTGGCTGCCGGAGGGGGCGGGGCGGCCGCTTTCGTCCAGCCGCACCACAGCGCTGGCCTCTGTGACGGAAGGAAAACTCAAAGCGGCATTGATGGCGTTTTCTCCGCCGTGCACCACCCGGATCTGCCCTTGGGACAGGACCTCCCAGGAGAAAACCTGCTCTCCTGAGGAAAAAAGGGGGAGGGCGACACCGGTCTGCCCGTAGACCCAGTGAAACACACCGCCGCCTGCTTTGGTGCGTCCGTACACCAGGAAATCTCCCTCGCAGGGGAGGATCTCCTGTACGTCTATCTCCTCTGCCTGGTAATAGGTGCGGAGGGCTTCCTCTGTAACGGGAAGCGTGAACTGCGGAGTCAGAGATGAGTCGGGCGCTTCTAAGTCGGATGGTACCTGTGCGGCTTCCTTTTCATCGGGCGGCGCTTCAGGGAGTTCTTTATGGGCGCTGCAGCCGGTGAGCAGGCTCAGCACCAATAAAATCAGCGCGAACTGTTTCATAGCAAGACCTCCTTTTTTGCACTGTATCATCCGTGAAGACAAATGTCCTTGCAAAGCGGTAACAGTTGACAATTTCAGGAGGAACGGATACAATAAAAAGCCAGTGAAAACCACCCGCTTGCAGCGATCACACATTATATATAGAAGGATTTGAGAGAATATGGCACAGGATAAAAGACAGGTAGACGCCATTACCGCCCGGGACGTGGATTTTGCCCAGTGGTATACGGACGTCTGCAAAAAGGCGGAGCTGATCGACTACACCTCCGTCAAGGGTATGTTCATCTACCGTCCCTATGGCTACGCTATCTGGGAGAACATCCAGGCAGAGCTGGATCGGCGCTTCAAGGCCACCGGCCATGAAAACGTGTATCTGCCCGTTCTGATCCCCGAGTCCCTGCTCCAGAAGGAGAAGGACCACGTGGAGGGCTTTGCCCCCGAGTGCGCCTGGGTCACCATGGGCGGCAGCGAGAAGCTGGAGGACCGGCTGTGCGTGCGCCCCACCTCTGAGACGCTGTTCTGCGAGCACTACGCCAACATCATCCATTCCTGGCGCGATCTTCCTAAGCTCTACAACCAGTGGTGCTCCGTCCTGCGCTGGGAAAAGACCTCCCGCCCCTTCCTGCGTCACCGGGAGTTTTTGTGGCAGGAGGGCCACACCATGCACGCCACGGCGGAAGAGGCCCGGGAAGAGACCATGCGCATGCTGAACATCTACGCCGACTTCATGGAAAACGTCCTGGCCATGCCCGTCATCCGGGGCCGCAAGACCGACAAGGAAAAGTTCAACGGCGCCGAGGAGACCTACACCGTCGAGTGCATGATGCATGACCACAAGGCCCTGCAGGCCGGTACCAGCCACTACTTCGGCGACGGCTTCGCCAAGGCTTTCGACATCACCTTCGCCGGCAAGGACAACCAGCCCCACCATCCCCATCAGACCAGCTGGGGCGTTTCCACCCGTATGATCGGCGGCATCATCATGACCCACGGCGACGACAACGGCCTGGTGCTGCCTCCCCGTATCGCTCCCACCCAGGTGGTGGTGATCCCCGTGGCCGCCCACAAGCCCGGCGTGCTGGATGCTGCCGCTGCCCTGCGGGACCGTCTGAGCGCTGCGGGCCTCCGGTGCAAGCTGGATGACTCCGACAATTCTCCCGGCTGGAAGTTTGCCGAGTATGAGATGAAGGGCGTGCCCGCCCGCGTGGAGATCGGCCCCAAGGATATGGAGAAGGAGCAGTGCGTGGTGGCCCGCCGGGATACCGGCGAGAAGGTGACCGTGCCTCTGGCGGAGCTGGAGGAGACGGTGAAGCGTCTGCTGGACGAGATCCACGACAACATGTTCGCCATGGCTCTGAAGAACCGGGAGGAGAACACCTTCGATATCTCCACTCCCGAGGAGGCCAAGGCCATCGCCGAAGGCAAGGGCGGCTTCCTGCGGTCCAAGTGGTGCGGCGACCTTGCCTGCGAGCTGGCCATGAAGGAGCGCGCCGGCGTCACCTCCCGCTGCATGCCTCTCAAGCAGTCCGGCACGGAGGGCGTGTGCCCCGTGTGCGGCAAAAAGTGCACCACCGACATCTACTGGGGCGTGGCGTATTAAGGAAAACCGCTGTTTTCCCGACAGGGAGACAGGCGTCTTTGAGGCTCCAAAAAAAACTTGAAAATTTCATGAAAAACAGAGAAAATCCCCTTGACAGCAAGGGGATTTTCTTTTATTATAAGGGAGTCCGCGCGAAAGGTGTGCTCTGACGCGCGGTCATGCGATGAACCGGGAGATTGCTCCGCAAGGAGGTAACTTCCGGGGAGTATGTCCGATAATCGGGCGGCTGAGAAGGATCTGTACGTTGCGTAGATCGCTGCGCCATGACCTCGTTACCGGCCGTATGGTTTCATGCGCCGGTATTTTTCATGAGCTGGAATGATACGCACGGATAAGCGTATAGAAAAATCTCTCGCCGTAGGTCGTCGAGACTGCGTGAAAACAACCTACGAAATCAGGAGGAAACAACCATGGCACAGAAAGAAATGATCCGCATTCGTCTGAAGGCCTATGACCACCAGGTCATCGACCAGAGCGCAGAGAAGATCGTCGAGACCGCCAAGCGCACCGGCGCTGAGGTGTCCGGCCCCATCCCCCTGCCCACCAAGAAGGAAGTCGTCACCATCCTGCGGGCCGTGCACAAGTACAAGGACAGCCGTGAGCAGTTCGAGCGCCGCACCCACAAGAGACTGATCGACATCACCAAGTCCTCTCCCAAGACCGTGGAGGCTCTGATGGCTCTGGAGCTGCCCGCCGGCGTGGAGATCGAGATCAAGCTGTAATCCCACGCAACACTATTTAAATTGTTTGCTGTCCCAAGCCCATCGTCTTGCGAGATGGGCGGGTCATGTCGGCAGAGCAATGCGGCCAACCCAACCGGGCGTATCTAAGCCGACCAATAACCTTTAAGGAGGAACATACATGAAAGCAATCATCGGCAAAAAAGTGGGCATGTCTCAGATTTTTGACGAGAACGGCCATGTGATTCCCGTCACCGTGATCGAGGCGGGCCCCTGCGTGGTCACTCAGAAGAAGACTTCCGAAAAGGAAGGCTATGAGGCTGTCCAGCTGGGCTTCGAGGATATCGCCGAGCGCAAGCTCACCAAGCCCGAGATGGGCCACCTGAACAAGGCCGGCGTCTCCCCCAAGAAGCACCTGCGTGAATTCAACCTGGAGAATGCCGCCGAGCTGAACATCGGCGACATCGTCAAGGCGGACACCTTCAAGGTCGGCGACTTCGTTGACGTCACCGGCACCAGCAAGGGTCACGGCTACGCCGGCGTCATCAAGCGCCACGGCGCCCACCGCCTGAAGGAGACCCACGGTAGCGGCCCTGTGCATCGTCACGCCGGTTCTATGGGCTCTTCCACCGATCCTTCCCGTATCTTCAAGGGCAAGATCGGCGCCGGCCACATGGGCGTTGACCAGGTGACCGTGCAGAACCTGTCCGTTGTCAAGGTCGATCCCGAGCTGAACATGCTGGTCGTCTGCGGCGCGGTGCCCGGCCCCAAGGGCGGTCTGGTCACCATCAAGTCCACCGTGAAGGTCCACAAGGTCAAGCAGGCCGGCGCTGACATCAGCAAGAACCCGCAGAAGGCTTCCGGCCGTAACCCGCAGAAGGCTTCCGCCAGAAACAAGTAAGAAAGGGGTGCTTGAGTAATGTCTTCTATGAAAGTTTTGAACATGGCCGGCGCTGAGGTCGGCACTGTTGAATTGAACGACGCCATCTTCGGCATCGAGCCCAACGAAGTCGTCGTCCACGAGGTCGTCAAGAACCACCTCGCCAACTGCAGACAGGGCACCCAGAGCGCCCTCACCCGCGCCGAGGTCTCCGGCGGCGGCCGCAAGCCCTGGCGTCAGAAGGGTACCGGCCACGCCCGTCAGGGCAGCACCCGTGCTCCCCAGTGGACCCACGGCGGTATCGTCTTCGCTCCCAAGCCCCGCGATTACAGCTATGTGCTGAACAAGAAGGTCAAGCGCCTGGCGCTCAAGTCCGTCCTGTCCGCCAGAGCTGCCGAGGGCAAGCTGGTGGTCATCGACTCCATCAAGATGGATGCCATCAAGACCGCCGAGTTCCGCAAGTTCCTGGATGCTGTCAAGGTCGACGGCAAGGCCGTCGTGGTCACCCCCGCTGTTGACGAGATCATCGTCAAGAGCGCCCGCAACATCCCCGGCGTGCTGACCACTCCCTCCAACAACCTGAGCGTGTACGACCTCGTCAACGCCCAGTACCTGGTGGTGGATCAGGCCGCCCTCGCAAACATCGAGGAGGTGTACGCATAATGGCTACCGCATACGACATCATTATCCGTCCCATCATCACCGAGCGCGCCATGGCTGGCGCCGCCGATAAGAAGTACGTCTTCGAGGTGGCCAAGAGCGCCGGTAAGATCGAGATCAAGAAGGCTGTTGAGGAGATCTTCGGCGTGAAGGTCGCTTCCGTCAACACCCTGACGGTGCCCGGCAAGGAAAAGCGCATGGGCGCCGGCCGTCCCGGCATGACCAAGACCTGGAAGAAGGCCTATGTCCAGCTGGCTGACGATTCCAAGACCATCGAGTTCTTCGAAGGCATGGTCTGATAACGGAAGGAGAGTAAAGCGATATGTCTATTAAAACTTTTAAGCCGACGACTCCCTCCAGACGCCAGATGACTGTCTCCGGTTTCGACGGCATTGACAAGAAGGCCAAGCCCGAGCCCAGCCTGACCGAGCCTCTGAAGAAGAGCTCCGGCCGCAACAGCTATGGCCGCATCACCGTCCGTCATCGCGGCGGCGGCAACAAGCGCAAGTACCGCATCATCGACTTCAAGCGCGACAAGGTCGGCTCTGCCACCGTGCTGCGTCTGGAGTATGACCCCAACCGCTCTGCCAACATCGCTCTCATCCAGTATGAGGACGGCGAGAAGCGCTATATCCTGGCTCCCGTTGGCCTGAAGGCCGGCCACAAGATCATGACCGGTCCCGACGCCGATATCCTGCCCGGCAACGCGCTGCCCATCGCCAACATCCCCGTTGGTACCGTGATCCACAACATCGAGCTGCATCCCGGCAACGGCGCCCAGCTGGTGCGCTCCGCCGGCACCTCCGCCCAGCTGATGGCCAAGGAGGGCAGCGATGCTCAGATCCGTATGCCTTCCGGCGAGGTCCGCATCGTGCGTACCAACTGCATGGCCACCATCGGCCAGGTGGGCAACATCGAGCACGAGAACATCAACATCGGCAAGGCCGGCCGTAAGCGCCACATGGGTTGGCGTCCCACCGTGCGCGGCTCTGTCATGAACCCCAATGACCACCCCCACGGCGGCGGCGAGGGCCGCGCGCCCGTCGGCCGTCCCGGCCCTGTGACGCCTTGGGGCAAGCCCGCCATGGGTTACAAGACCCGCAAGGGCAAGAACCCCACCAACAAGTTCATTGTGAAGCGTCGCAACGAGAAGTAAGGGAGGCAATGAAATATGAGCAGATCTATTAAAAAAGGCCCCTTCGTTGCCCCTGAGCTGCTGAAGCGGGTCGAGGAAATGAACGCCAAGAACGAGAAGAAGGTGCTGAAGACCTGGAGCCGCAGCTCCACCATCTTCCCCGCCTTCGTCGGCCACACCATCGCCGTGCACGATGGCCGCAAGCATGTGCCCGTCTACATCCAGGAGGATATGGTCGGCCACAAGCTGGGTGAGTTCGCTCCCACCCGTACCTTCCGCGGTCACCGCAAGGACAACTAAGTAAAGGAGGATGCAGAACATGGATAAGAAAATTGCCAAAGCGTATCTGCGCTATGTCCGCATCGCTCCCCGCAAGATCCAGATCGTGTGCGATCTGATCCGCGGTAAGGACGCCGGCACTGCCATGGCGATCCTGATGCAGACCCCCAAGGCCGCCTCTGAGCCTCTGATGAAGCTCCTCAAGAGCGCCATGGCCAACGCCGAGAACAACTTCGGCATGGATCCCGCCAAGCTGGTGGTGTCCGAGGTCTACGCCACTCCCGGCCCCATCCTCAAGCGGATGATGCCCCGGGCTCAGGGCCGCGCCTATCGTATCAACAAGCGCACTTCTCACGTCACCCTGGCTGTGACGGAAAAGGCATAAGAGGGAGGAGAACAGTTTATGGGACAGAAAGTTAATCCCCACGGCCTGCGCGTGGGCGTCATCAAAGACTGGGATTCCCGTTGGTATGCCAGTGATGAGAAGGTCGGCGATCTGATCGTCGAGGATCAGAAGATCCGCAAGTACCTGAAGAAGACCCTGTACGGCGCCGGCGTGCCCAAGATCGAGATCGAGCGCAGCGCCGACACCGTCACCATCTACCTCCACTGCGCCCGTCCCGGTGTGGTCATCGGCAAGGGCGGCGAGCAGATCGAGCAGTATCGTCTGGCTGTGGAGAAGATGATCGGCAAGAAGGTGAAGCTGAACATCGTTGAGGTGAAGAACCCCGACATGAACGCCCAGCTGGTCGCTGAGAACATCGCTCAGCAGCTGGAGAAGCGTATCAGCCATCGCCGCGCCATGAAGAATGCCATGGCCCGCGCCATGCGCGCCGGCGCCAAGGGCATCAAGACCTGCTGCTCCGGTCGTCTCGGCGGCCGCGAGATCGCTGGCGTTGAGCACTATCATGAGGGCACCATCCCCCTGCAGACCATCCGCGCCGACATCGAGTACGGCTTCGCTGAGGCTGCCACCACCTTCGGCCGCATCGGCGTGAAGGTGTGGATCTACAAGGGTGAGGTCCTCTCCCAGACCCTGCGCACCACTCCCCGCACCATGGACACCTCCAAGCCCTATCAGGAGCGTCGTGAGCGTCGTCCCCGCCGGGATGGCGATCGTCGCGGCGGCTTCAACCGCGGCGGCCAGGGCGGTTTCAACCGTGACCGTCAGGGCGGCTTCAACCGCGGCGGCCAGGGCCGTCCCCAGGGCGGTTTCAGACCCAACAACAACACCGGCCGCCCCGCTGCGCCCGCGGCCCCCGCTAAGGAAGGAGGAGCCCAGTAATGCTTCTGCCGAAGAGAGTCAAGTATCGCCGTGTGCATCGCGGCCGCATGACCGGTAAGGCCACCCGTGGCAACACCCTGGCCTACGGTGAGTTTGGCCTGCAGGCCACTGAGCCCGCCTGGATCACCAGCAATCAGATCGAGGCTGCTCGTATCGCCATGACCCGTTACACCAAGCGTGGTGGTCAGGTCTGGATCAAGATTTTCCCCGACAAGCCCGTGACCAAGAAGCCCGCTGAGACCCGCATGGGTTCCGGTAAGGGTTCTCCCGAGTTCTGGGTTGCCGTTGTGAAGCCCGGCCGTGTCATGTTTGAGATCGCCGGCGTGTCCGAAGAAGTTGCCCGCGAGGCGCTCCGTCTGGCCAGCCACAAGCTGCCCATCAAGACGAAGATCGTCGCCCGCACCGAGGAAGCAGGTGAGTAAGATGAAGGCAAGTGAAATTCGTACCATGAGCCCCGAGCAGCTCAACGAGAAGCTGGTGGGCCTGAAGAAGGATCTCTTCTATCTGCGTATGCAGCACGCTACCAACCAGCTGGATAACCCCCTGAAGATCCGCGAGACCAAGCGTGACATTGCCCGAGTCATGACCATGTTGCGCGAAAAGGAGCTCTCCGGAGCTTCCGACAAGCAGTGAGAAGGAGGTAAGCGAAAATGAACGAAGAGATGAGAACTTCCTCCCGTAAGACCCGGGTCGGCAAGGTGGTTTCCGACAAGATGGATAAGACCGTCGTGGTTGCCATCGAGGACCGCGTGGCGCATCCTCTGTACAAGAAGATCGTCGGCCGCACCTACAAGCTGAAGGCCCATGACGAGCAGAACGCCTGCGGCATCGGCGATAAGGTCAAGGTGATGGAGACCCGCCCCCTGTCCAAGGACAAGCGCTGGCGCGTGGTCGAGATCATTGAAAAAGCGAAGTAAGGAGGTGCCGAGTTATGATTCAGCAGGAAACTTTTCTGAAGGTTGCCGATAATACCGGCGCCAAGGAGATCAAGTGCATCCGCGTTTTGGGCGGTTCCAAGCGTAAGTTCGGCAACATCGGTGATGTGATCGTGGCCTCTGTCCGCAAGTCCACTCCCGGTGGCACCGTGAAGAAGGGTGAGGTCGTCAAGGCCGTCATCGTCCGCAGCGCCAAGGGCGTCCGTCGTGCCGACGGCACCTACGTCCGCTTCGATGACAACGCCGCCGTCCTGATCAAGGACGACAAGAACCCCAGAGGTACCCGTATCTTTGGGCCTGTGGCTCGTGAGCTGCGCGACAAGGATTACATGAAGATCCTGTCCCTCGCCCCCGAAGTGATTTGAGGAGGGCAGCGAAATGGCTATGAACATTAAGAAGGGCGATACCGTTGTCGTCCTGTCCGGCAAGGACAAGGGTAAGCAGGGCAAGGTCCTGGGCACTGTGCCCGGCTCCCTGAAGGTCGTTGTGGAAGGCATCAACATGGTGACCTGCCACGTCAAGCCCCGCCGTCAGGGCGAGGAGGGCGGCATCGTCAAGCGCGAGGCTGCCATCGCTGCCTGCAAGGTGCAGGTGGTGTGCCCCAAGTGCGGCAAGGCTACCCGCGTTGCCCACAAGATCGAGGGCGACAAGAAGACCCGCGTGTGCAAGCACTGCGGCGCTGAGCTGTAAGAAAGGAGCGTAAGGAACCATGGCAAGACTGAAAGAAAAGTACACCGCCGAAGTTGCTCCCGCTCTGATGAAGCAGTTCGGCTACAAGAGCGTCATGCAGATCCCCAAGATCGACAAGGTCGTCGTGAACGTGGGCTGCGGTGAGGCTCGCGAGAACTCCAAGGTCCTGGAGAACGTGGTGGGCGATCTCGCCCAGATCACCGGCCAGAAGCCCATCATCACCCGCGCCCGCAAGTCCATCGCCAACTTCAAGCTGCGCGAGGATATGCCCATCGGCGCCAAGGTCACCCTGCGTGGTGACAAGATGTGGGAGTTCCTGGACCGCCTGTTCAACGTGGCTCTGCCCCGCGTGCGTGACTTCCAGGGCATCAACCCCAACTCCTTCGATGGCCGCGGCAACTATGCCCTGGGCATCAAGGAGCAGCTGATCTTCCCCGAGATCGAGTACGACAAGATCGACAAGATCCGCGGCATGGATGTGGTCATCTGCACCACCGCGCACACCGATGAAGAGGCCCGCGTCCTGCTCGAGCAGGTCGGCGCTCCCTTCGCCCGCTAAGGAGGAAGAGTCAAATGGCTAAGAAATCTATGATCCTGAAGCAGCAGGCTCCTGCCAAGTACTCCACCCGGAAGTACAACCGCTGCAAGCTCTGCGGCCGTCCTCATGCCTATCTGCGGGACTACGGCGTGTGCCGTATCTGCTTCCGCGAGCTGGCTTACAAGGGCGAGATCCCCGGCGTCCGCAAGGCCTCTTTCTAAGAGAGCCCGGACTACTACTTTTGTAACCGAGAGTTTTTGATATGGAACTCTGGTGATACGGATGGCGAAAGGTCATGACCAATTGGGCACCACGCGCGAGCGGACTGCTCCATTGGCCATGATACCTCGCTGCCGGAGCGGCCCATACGGGACGCAACTCTAAAAATAGGAGGATTTATTATGCATATCACCGATCCTGTTGCGGATATGCTGACCCGCATCCGCAACGCCAACAGTGCCAAGCACGACACCGTGGATGTCCCCGCTTCCAACATGAAGAAGAGCATCGCTCAGATCCTGCTGGACGAGGGCTACATTAAGAACTTCCAGATCGTGGACGACGGCACCCAGGGTGTGATCCACATCACGCTGAAGTACAACGCCGGCAAGGAGAAGGTCATCTCCGGCCTGCGCCGTGTTTCCAAGCCCGGCCTGCGCGTCTATGTGGGCGCCGACGAGCTGCCCCGCGTGCTCCGCGGCCTGGGCATCGCTATCATTTCTACGTCCAAGGGCGTCATGACCGACAAGAAGGCTCGCGAGCTGCATGTCGGCGGCGAGGTCCTTGCATTTGTGTGGTAAGGAGGGTATTGAACCATGTCTAGAATTGGCAGAATGCCCATTACCGTTCCCGCCGGCGTGACGGTCACCGTCGCCGAGGGTAATGTGGTTACCGTCAAGGGCCCCAAGGGTGAGCTCACCCGTGCGCTGCGCCCTGAGATGATCATTAAGCAGGAAGGCAACACGATCACCGTGGAGCGTCCTTCCGACGACAAGCTGCACCGCAGCCTGCACGGCCTGACCCGTACGCTGCTCCACAACATGGTCACCGGTGTTACCGAGGGCTTCAAGAAGGAGCTGGAGGTCAACGGCGTTGGCTATCGTGTGGCCAAGGAGGGCAAGAACCTGGTCATGAACCTGGGCTTCTCCCATCAGGTGATCGTTTCTGAGATCGAGGGCATCACCATTGATGTTCCCGCTCCCAATAAAATTGTGATCAACGGCTGCGACAAGCAGGCTGTGGGCCAGTTTGCCGCAGAGGTCCGCGAAAAGCGTCCTCCCGAGCCTTATAAGGGCAAGGGCATCAAGTACGTTGATGAGGTCATCCGCCGCAAGGTCGGTAAGACCGGCGGTAAGAAGTAAGGAGGTGTGCCGCTATGATTAAAAGACCCAATACCAACGCGCAGCGTCTCAAGCGTCACAAGAGAGTGCGCGCCAAGATCTCCGGCACTCCCGAGATGCCGCGTCTGAATGTGTTCCGCAGCGAGGCCAACATCTACGCCCAGGTCATCGATGATGTCAACGGCGTGACCCTGGCTTCCGCTTCCTCTCTGGATAAGGCCATCGAAGGTTACGGCGGCAACGTTGCTGCTGCTACCGCTGTTGGCAAGCTGGTGGCCGAGCGCGCCAAGGCCAAGGGCATCGAGGACGTGGTGTTCGACCGCGGCGGTTACCTGTATCACGGCCGCGTGAAGGCTCTGGCCGAGGGCGCCCGCGAAGGCGGCCTGAATTTCTAAGGGAGGAGGAACGACAACAATGCCTAGATTTGAAAGAGAGCAGAGCGAGTATATCGAGAAGGTCGTTTCCCTGAACCGTGTTTCCAAGACCGTCAAGGGCGGCCGCGTGATGAAATTCTCCGCCCTCGTCGTCGTTGGCGACGGTAAGGGCAAGGTCGGCTACGGCCTGGGCAAGGCCGCTGAGGTCCCCGAGGCAATCCGCAAGGGTATCGAGGCCGCCAAGAAGAACATGATCACCGTGACTCTGGCCGGGACCACCATCCCCCACGAGACCATCGGTGTGGCCGGCGCCGGCCGCGTGCTGATGAAGCCCGCTGCCCCCGGTACCGGCGTTATCGCCGGCGGCGCCGTGCGTGCCGTCGTGGAAGCCGCGGGCATCAAGGACATTCGTTCCAAGTGCCTGCGTTCCAACAACCCCAACAACGTTGTCGCCGCCGCTTTCCAGGGCCTCAAGAGCATGCGTGGCCCCGAGGAGGTCGCCCGCATCCGCGGCAAGAGCGTCGAAGAGATCGTGGGTTAAGGAGGCGCAAAAATGGCAAACTTAAATATTAAGCTCGTCAAGAGCCTGAACGGCCGCCTGGAAAAACAGGTCGCCACCGCTCATTCCATGGGCCTGCGCAAGATCGGTGACATCACCGTGCAGCCCGACAACGACCAGACCCGCGGCAAGATCGCCAAGATCGGCTACCTGCTGCAGGTCACAGAAGTGAAATAAGGAGGCACGGAATTATGAAACTGAGCGAACTGTCTCCCGCCGAAGGTTCTGTCCGCCAGGCTTACCGCAAGGGCCGGGGTGCCGGTTCCGGCAACGGCAAGACCGGCGGCCGCGGCCCTTGCGGTAAGCCTGGCGG
>DYBL01000055.1 GCA_019418625.1 Clostridiales bacterium
GCCATGGCCGGCGGCGTATTCTATCGGGAGTTTACCAAATTCAACGGCTTTACCGCCAAAACCACCCTCTCTGTGCTGCATACCCATTATTTCCTGCTGGGAATGGTGTTCTTTTTGCTGCTGGTAGTGCTGGAGAAAAATTTTTCGTTCACCGGAGCGAAAACGGGGCGGGTACTGGCGGTTTACCACGTCGGACTGAACCTGACCGCTGTGATGCTGGGCGTGCGGGGCGTGACCCAGGTGCTGGGGACCACGCTTTCCTCCGGTGTCAGCGCGGCCATCTCCGGCATTGCCGGGATCGGGCATATTCTGCTGGGTGTCAGTCTGGTATTGCTGCTTGGGAAGATCAAGCGCAGCGTGCCGGAGAGCGGGCGCACGTAATTTGCCTTTCGCGGAGAAGAACTAAACGAATGACACGGGACCTTTGCCCACGACAGGCAGAGTGTCCCGTGTCATTTCGTTTTGGAGCGATACAAGGGAGGGTCATTGCTCATCTTCCCGGAATGCAGAGAGATTTTCTCTCAGCTTTTCCTGAAACAGTTCCATGGACCGGGAGAAGATCTGGGATTTTTTCCATACCAGATACATGCCAAGCTCCAACTTAGGCTTCAGCGGCCGGAAGCAGAGGCCGCTGCCGGTGGTGTTTACCAGCTTGTCCAGGGTGAATGCGTAGCCCATGCCCTCGTCCACCATCAGCGAGGCGTTGTAAATGAGGTTGTAGGTGGCGACGGTATGAAGCTGCGTGGGCTCCTTTCCCAGCCAGCGGTACAGGCCACTCTTGTTGTCCACCTGCCGGGAGAGGATCAGGGGCTTGTCCCACAAGTCCTGAGGGGAGATGGCGTCTTTTTCTGCCAGGGGGCTGCTGCGCTGCATCAGAACGCCCCAGGTGTCTTTCATGGGCAGCTCCATGTAGTGATATTTGGTCTTGTCGATGTCGCCCAAAAGGATGCCGAAATCCAGCAGCCCCTTGTCCAGCCGCTCGCATACATCCACCGCGTCGCCGCTGACGATATGAAAGAGAATGCCCGGATAGCTTTTTTGCAGCTGGCAGGCAGTTCTTGCAATCTGACGCACTCCGTCGGTCTCTCCGGTGCCGATGTAAATGTCGCCGCTGATGGTCTCGTCGGACTGGGAGATCTCCTTTTCCGTCCGCCCCACCAGGTCCAGGATCTCCTCCGCCCGCTTGCGCAGCAGCATGCCGTCCTCGGTCAGTGTGATCTTCCGGCTGCCCCGGATCATGAGCTGCTTGCCCAGCTCTTCCTCCAGATCCCGCAGCTGCCGGGAGAGGGTGGGCTGGGTCAGATGCAGGGCCTGGGCTGCCGCCGAGATATTCTGCTCCTTTGCCACTGCGAGAAAATATTGCAGCACCCGCAATTCCATAGTGTCACCGCCTTTTCTCTGATTATAGCGCAAAACTAGTATAGCTTACAAGTATAATAAGGCATTCTTTATAGGTATTTGTTATTATACTTTCCCAGTGTTACAATAGAACTGCGAAAATAAGCGATCAGGAGTACAAGATGGAGTTACAAGCATTTTTGGAGCATCTGAACAGCGGAAAACCGGTAGAGGGCGGCAGTGAAGCGCATCTGTGCATGCACAGCGTCAGTCAGGAGGCACTGCGGATCACAGCCCGGATCAACGGCAGCTACCACGAGCCGGAGCAGCTGCGGGCGCTGTTTTTTGAGCTGACCGGCAGACCGGTGGACGAGAGCTTTGCGTTGTTTCCGCCCTTTTACACGGACTGCGGAAAGAACATCCATGTAGGCAAGCACGTATTCATCAATATGGGCTGCAAATTTCAGGACCAGGGCGGCATTTTCATTGGGGACGGCACCCTGATCGGGCACAATGTGGTGCTGGCCACCCTCAACCACGCCAAGTCGCCTCGCGACCGCGGCACCATGATCCCCGCCCCCATCCATATCGGGAAACAGGTCTGGATCGGGTCCAACGCCACCATATTGCCCGGTGTGACCATCGGAGACGGCGCCATCGTGGCAGCCGGCGCCGTCGTGACCCGGGACGTACCGGAAAACACGATTGTGGGCGGTGTGCCCGCCAGCGTCATGCGACAGCTCAGTGAGGAGGAACTGCAATGAGCAAGAAGATCCTAGTCATTTCCACCAGCCCCCGGAAGGGGGGAAACTCCGATGCTCTGGCGGATGCATTTGTCCGCGGTGCCCAGGAGGCCGGCAACCAGGTGGAGAAGGTCACCCTGTACGATAAGACCATCGGCTTTTGCAGGGGCTGTCTTACCTGCCAGAGCACCGGGCACTGCGTGATCCGCGACGACGCGGCCGCCATCGCCCGGAAGATGGGGGCGGCGGATGTCATCGCATTTGCCACGCCCATTTATTACTACGGCATGTGCGGACAGATGAAGACCATGCTGGACCGGGCCAATCCGCTTTTTGCAGCTGACTACCAGTTCCGGGATATCTATCTGCTCTGTGCGGCGGCGGAAGAGGACGAACACACGGTGGACGGAGCCGTCACAGGCCTGATGGGCTGGATCGACTGCTTTGAAAAGGCGCGCCTGGCCGGAACGGTCTTTGCCGGGGGCGTGACGTCTGTGGGGGAGATCCAAGGTCACCCCGCGCTGAAAAAGGCCTATGAAATGGGCAGGCGTATTTGATCATTCAGGAGGACAAAGCCTATGAATTCCAAATATCACGGATATTCTTTCCCGCTGCGGGATACGGTCACCCGGGAAAAGGTGTACTTTCATAACCGCTACGGCATCGAGCTGTGCGGCGATCTGTACCTGCCAAAGGATAGAGACGGAAAGCTGGCGGCGGTGGCGGTGTCCGGGCCTTTCGGCGCTGTGAAGGAGCAGTGCTCCGGGCTGTACGCCGAGGAGCTGGCCTCCCGCGGCTTTGCGGCCCTGGCCTTTGATCCATCGTTCACCGGAGAGAGCGGCGGCGCGGTGCGGAACGTGGCCTCGCCTGACATCAACACGGAGGACTTCTCCGCTGCGGTGGATTTTCTCTCCACCCGGGACTTTGTGGACCCGGAGCAGGTGGGCATCCTGGGTATCTGCGGCTGGGGCGGCATGGCATTGAACGCCGCCGCCATGGATACCCGCATCAAGGCCACCGTCACAGCTACCATGTACGATATGACCCGGGTGAACGCCAAGGGTTATTTCGATGCCGCCGACAGCGCCGATGCCCGGTATGAGACGAAAAAAGCCATGAACGCCCAGCGGACGGCGGATTATCAAAACGGGACCTATGCCCGGGCGGGCGGCGTGGTGGACCCGCTGCCGGAGGACGCGCCCTTCTTTGTGAAGGATTATTACGACTATTACAAGACGGAGCGGGGCTATACGGAGCGTTCCCTGAACTCCAATGACGGCTGGAACGTGACCTCATCGCTGTCCTTCCTCAATATGCCCATCCTGCGTTACAGCAGCGAGATCCGCAGCGCTGTGCTGATGATCCACGGAGACAAGGCCCACTCCTGTTACTTCAGCCGGGATGCCTATGCCGACATGGTGAAGGACAGTCCCTATGCCGGCAACAAGGAGCTGCTCCTTATCCCCGGCGCGGTCCACACCGATCTCTACGATCAAAAGGACGTCATCCCCTTTGACAAGATCCAGCAGTTTTTCCGGGAATATTTGAAGTAAATGCCGCGGCAGCGAAGGAGGACGCCTATGGTAAAATTATTCTGCATGCTCCTTGCAGCGTTCAGCCTCTCCGCCTGTATGCCGGGAGAGACGACCGTGTCATCCGGCGGGGCTCAGACAGCACAGCCTTCAAAAGAGAATGCGGGGACCCAGCAGCCCCAGGAAGTGCCGGCCGGTCAGGAGGGATCCGGTTTGAAGATCACCGTTGGAGACTGCGAACTGCAGGCCACTTTTGAGGACAACAGCTCCGCCGAGGAGTTCCGGGAGCTGCTTGAAGAGGGGCCGCTGACCATCGAGATGGAGGACTACGGGGGCTTTGAAAAGGTGGGGCCCCTGGGTACGTCGCTGAGCCGGAACGATACCCAGATCACCACCCAGCCCGGAGATGTGATCCTCTATCAGGGCAATCAGATCACCATTTACTACGGGACCAATTCCTGGAGCTTTACCAGGCTTGCCAGGATCGATGACCCCTCCGGTTTGCAGGAAAAGCTGGGAGAGGGAGCCGTTTCCGTTACGTTTTCTCTAGCATAGGAGGTAGATACGATATGGCAGTCAAGCAGACGGCGGGCCGGGATGCCCTGGGGGAGTTCGCGCCCAAGTTCGCAGAATTGAATGACGATGTGCTCTTCGGACAGGTCTGGAGCCGGGAGGATAAGCTCTCTTTGCGGGACCGCTCCCTGGTTACGGTAGTGGCCCTGATGTCTCAGGGCCTGGTGGACAGCTCTTTCCAGTACCATTTGGCAACTGCCCGGCAAAACGGCATCACCCGGCTGGAGATCGCGGAGATATTGACCCATGCGGCCTTTTACGCAGGCTGGCCCAAGGCGTGGGCTGCCTTCCGCATGGCAAAGGAGGTCTGGGCCGATGAGGCTGCAGCCGATGACGGCAGGCAGCAGCATCAAGCGGAGATGGTGTTCCCCATCGGGGCACCCAATGACGGTTTTGCGCAGTATTTCACGGGCCGGAGCTATCTGCAGCCCCTTTCCACCAGCCAGGTGGGCACCTATAATGTGACCTTTGAGCCCGGCTGCCGCAATAACTGGCACATCCACCATGCCGCTCGGGGCGGCGGACAGATCCTCCTCTGCGTGGCCGGACGCGGCTGGTATCAGGAGTGGGGACAGGAGGCCCGGGAACTGCGTCCTGGAGATGTGGTCAATATCCCGCCGGAAGTGAAGCACTGGCACGGTGCCGCGGCAGACAGCTGGTTTTCCCATCTGGCGCTGGAGGTGCCGGGGGAGAGCTGCTCCAACGAGTGGCTGGAGCCGGTTTCCGACGAAGCGTACGCCAAACTGGGCTGAAGCCCATCGCTGCAAACCGCCCCTGTCAATTCTACCGACAGGGGCGGTTTCAAAGCTGGCGGCAAAGGAAGCTGCGGCTTGTAAGAACGCGGAGGATGGAGTACAATCGATCATGTATGAAGCGGTCATGAAGTCAGGAAGGGAGCGCCGGAGCCGTTGGCCGCGCTGCCCGGTGACTTTTACGCCCGAATGAAATCAGTTTCCGGGAAACAGGAGGTATCATTATGCGCAAGAATTTTGGAGCCAAGCCCTGGACCTATCCCCAGCCGGTGTTTATTCTGGCCACCTATGGCGAGGACGGCATGCCGGATGCCATGAATGCAGCCTGGGGCGGCATCAGCGATGACAAGGAGCTTTCCATGTGCATCAGCGCCGGGCACAAGACCACCGCCAACATCCTGGCGCGCAAGGCGTTTACCGTCAGCATGGCGACGGCGGAGCAGATGGTGCCCTGTGATTACGTGGGCATCGAATCCGGCAACAGTGTGGCCAACAAACTGGAAAAAGCAGGCTGGCACACCACGAAATCGGAGTTCGTGGATGCGCCCCTCATCGACGAACTGCCCATGGCTGTGGAGTGCCGTCTGGTGAGCTACGATCCGGAGAGCTGCCGCCTGGTGGGCGAGATCGTCAATGTCAGCGCGGATGAGTCGGTGCTGGGTCCAGACGGCAAGATCGATCCGGACAAGCTTCGTCCCATCGTCTTTGATCCCGTGCACAACGCCTATCGCGTTTTGGGCGAGAAGGTGGGCAACGCCTTCCGGGACGGCGCGAAGCTGAAGTAAGAATAAAAGAGGCTCCTTAAAAACACCGGATGGACTTTCCAGATCACAGGAAAGTCCATCCGGTGTTTTCTCTGTTCCGGCGACACTGCCGGAATATTTGGATACGGCTGGTCAGGGCTGCACCGCGGAGAGCTCCATGAGATGGATCAGCGCCCGGATGCCCTGGATATAGGCACGGACGGAGATGCGCTCGTCAGTGCCGTGGACGCCCCTGGCCGCGTCCTCCGGAGAAGCCATGAAGGGACTATAACGCAGGCAGGTGTCGCAGACGATCTCATAGCAGTGAGCGTCTGTGGCGCCTGCGGTCAACGACGGCAGGAATACCACATCGCGGAAGTAGCGGCCCATGGTCTCCACCAGCCGGGCATAGCCATATCCGTCGGAGCGGGCGGTGGCAGAGGGATCGTTTGCCTGGAGGAACCGCAGCTCCACGCTCTCGTCCGCCACAGCCTGACGCACATGGGACAGGACCTGCTCCGCCGTCTCGCCCTCCGCGATGCGGAAGTTCACCACGGCGCTCATGTCCTGGGGCATGACATTGCAGGCGGCGCTGCTGCCGCGGATGACGGTGGGGGCGATGGTGGTGGTGACGAAGGGGAACAGCGCCCGGGTCTCACAGCAGTATCGGGCGATGGCGTCGGCGTTTTGGTCCACATCCTGCACCAATGTCTTCAGGGGCTCCTCCGTCACATAGGGGGCGATGGCCTGGAAAGCGCCTTTCATGACCGGCGTCAGGCGGACGGGGAAGGGGTGCTCCACGATGCGGGCGATGGCCTGGCTGATGCGGCCCAGAGACGTTCCGCCGAAGGGACGGCTGGAGTGGCCGCCCGGGCTGCGGACGGTCAGCTCCAGATCGGCATAGCCCTTTTCCATCAGCTCCACAGGGGCGATATAGGTCCCGGGCGCGCCGTAGGCTTCGCCGCTTTCGATGGTGCAGCTTCCCTCGTCCAGCACAAATTCCAGCTGCACGCCGCGGCTTTGCAGGGTCTCGGCGATGGTTTTGGCGCCCAGATTCAGCGTCTCCTCATCGTCGCCGAAGGCGAGATACACCGTGCGGCGGAAGGACTGTCCGTGGGAGAGCAGATACTCCGCCGCCTCCAGGCAGCCGAACACCTGGTTTTTGATATCCAGGGTGCCCCGGCCCCAAATGTAGCCCTGGGCGATGGCACCGGAGAAAGCGGGATAGGTCCAGTCATCCTCTGTGCCTGCCACCACCGGCACCACATCCTGGTGGGACATGAACAGGCACGGGCGCAGATCCGGATCGCTGCCGGGCAGCGTAATGAGCAGGGAGCGCTGTCCCAGCACCTCCAGGGTGCCCGCGGCCATCACATGGGGGTAGCCGGAGCGGATCAGCGCATGGAGCTGGTCAAAGGGGGCGTAGTCCGTCAAACTGTGGTCGGCACAGTTGATGGTTTTGCACTGGACGGCCCGGCTCAGGCGCTCTGCGGCGCCCTGGCCGTCCAGATCGGGGTAATCTTGTTCGTGGTCAAAAAATGTATCGATGGATCTCATAAGCCTTTGTCCTCCAGATAGCGGCTGAGAAATTCCCGGGTACGGGTTTCCCTGGGGGTTGCGAAGAGCTGGTCCGGCGGGCCCTGCTCCAAAATGACGCCCTGATCCATGAACACCACCCGGTCGCTGACCTCCCGGGCAAATGCCATTTCGTGGGTGACCACCACCATGGTCATCCCCTCCCTGGCCAGGGCTTTCATCACGTCCAGCACTTCGCCTACGATCTCCGGGTCCAATGCGGAGGTGGGCTCGTCAAAGAGCATGATCTCCGGCTCCATGCAAAGGGCCCGGGCGATGGCCACCCGCTGCTTCTGGCCGCCGGAAAGGCGGCGGGAGTCGGCGTGGATGAAGCTGCCCAGGCCCACGGCTTTCAGGTGGCGGATGGCGGTCTCCTCCGCCTGGGCCTTGGGGATATGCCGGACGGACATGGGGGCCAGGGTGCAGTTATCCAGCACGTTTTTGTTGTTGAAGAGGTTGAAGCCCTGAAAGACCATGCCGATCTTCTGACGCAGGGCGTTGAGATCGGTGTCCAGGACGGTCAGGTCCTGACCGTCGAACCAGATGTGGCCGCAGTCCGGCTCTTCGAGAAGGTTCAGACAGCGCAGCAGGGTGGACTTGCCGGAGCCGGAGGCACCGATGATGCAGACCACCTCGCCTTTGTGTATGTCCAGGTCGATGCCTTTGAGGACTTTCAATGAGCCGAAGGACTTTTCCAGTCCACGGATGGAGAGAATCGGTTCCATAGGCACCTCCTTAGTTGGAACTGGGGATCCCGCGATAGGTGCTCAGACTCAGCTTGCGGGAGAGCTTGTTCAAAAGGGCGCTGATGCAGCAGGTCATGATGAGGTAGATCACGGCGGCCGTTACATAGTTGGGCAGGTACTTGTAGTAGATGCCGGCCACGCTGCTGGCCGCGTACATCAGCTCTACCACGCCGATGACATTGAGCACGGAAGAGTCTTTGATGTTGATGATCATCTCATTGCCGATGGCGGGAATGGAGTTTTTCAGAGCCTGTGGGAAGACCACCTTCATCATGGTCTGCCAGGCGCTCATGCCCAGGGAGCGGGCGGCCTCTGTCTGCCCGGCGTCGATGGACTCCACGCCGCCCCGCAGCACCTCGGAGAGGTAAGCGGCGGAGTTGAGGGAGACGGTGGTGAGGCCTGCGATGTAGAAGCTCCAGATGGTATTGATCTCCGTGACGGACAGACTGGTGTGATCGGTGAAAAGGCCGAAGCCCGCATAGTAGATGATGCAGGCCTGGAGCATCATGGGTGTGCCGCGGACCACCGTCACATACAGAAGGGAAAAGCGGCTGCACACCACCTTGAGGAACTTGATGTGGTCCCGGTCCCGGCGGCCCGGCTTCTGAATGCGCAGAAATACCAGTCCAACTGCCAGAACAAAGCCGAAGATGGTGCCGAAAAACGCCAGGCGCAGTGTGGTCCAAAGACCCGTGAGGAACAGCGATTTGCTGTTATAGAGCATGTACACCATGGACTGGAAGAAGGGGGAGGGGGCACTCTCCATTTGGGAGACCTCCCAAACCACCTGAAATAGTACATGGATCCGGTCCGCCGCGAAGAGGGCGAACACCGCCCACACCACGTAGGACCCGTACCGGGCGGCCCGACGGGCGGCTGGGGTGCAGAACCGGGAGCGGCTGCGATAGGTCCGGCCCAGACGGAGCTTATCGGCCAAAGCAGCCAGCGCCGCCAGGGTGAAAAGGGCGCACAAGGCGAGGCAGGTATAGACCACCGGAGGGAAGCTGAGGGCGAAACCGTACCGGGTGGAATACCGCCAGACCAGCACGGACAGCGCCGCGAGCACACAGCTGGATAAATAGACATAGGGATGGTCCGCTGAGACAAACCGGACCAGGCGCCGTCCCTTGTCCGCAAACCACTTCCCCGTGTCTGCGGGTACGGCGCACAGCAATGCAAGAAATCCGTTCATGGCGCGTTACTTGGGCTGGCGCTCACAGGCGGCGTTGAAGATCTCCGTGCGGGCATCGTCGTCCAGGGTAGCCAGGGCGGCGTTGACCTGCTCCAGAAGCTCCGTGTCATCTTTCCGCAGGCCCACGCAGGAGCCGTTGAAGCCCAGATCGAAGCCTTCGCCGTCGGCGAACTCGATGACCTTGAAGGTGGGATTGGCGGCAAGATAGCCCGGGGTGTTCTCCATGTTCACCACGATGGCGTCGCAGGTCCCCTGGGCCAGGCGGGAGATCTGGTTGGGCACGCTGTCCACGGCGGGCAGATGGTTGACGCCCTCGATCTGGTCGATGACGGTATCCAGCATGGTGTCCTTCTGGCCCAGCACACTGGCGCCGGAGAAATCCTGGAGAGAGGCGGCATCGGCATAGGGGGAGTCGCCGCTGACCATGAGGCCGTACTCCGTGAGCTTATAGGGATCGCTGAAATTGATGGATGCCTGGCGTTCGGCGGTGTCGGCCATGCCGGCGATGATCATGTCGATCTGGCCGGCGTTCAGCGCCTCGATCAGGCCGGACCAGGCCAGCTTGACGATGACCAGCTCCGCGCCCAGCTCATCGGCGATGTGGCGGGCGATCTGTACGTCGTTGCCGTCGGCGTAGAAGCCGGGCAGGTTCTCAATGGGGACATTGTACTCGCTCTGGGTGTCCTCCTGCCAGTTGTTGGGAGCGTAGGCGCACTCCATGCCCACTCGGATCACGGTGGGGGTTTCTCCCGACCCGGCGGCTTCGGAGCTCTCGGCGGCATCGGGCTGTTCCTGAGCGGACGGGGTCTCCTGGGAGCCGCAGGCGGCCAGGCTCAGCGTCATGACCAGCGTCAGCAGCAGGGCAAACAATCTTCTCTTCTTCATGGGGATCATCCTTTCTCTGTTTGTATAAAAAAACAGCCATGGATACAGTGAAGCATCCACGGCTGGCATTGAAGGATACAATTCCCCCACAAAGGAGGCAATTGGCCAATGATAGCGCTCCACATCTGTGACAGTCCGCCGGATGTTCTCCGTCGGCCCAGCAGCGCATGTTCAGGCGGCATGCCCCACTTCGGCGGCGGACCCTTTCCTCTCCCGGAGTGCCTGCTCCGTCAGGGGGAGAGTACTGATGTACACCGCGCCTCTACCATTGTCTCGGCCCCGGATCGGGCCGAAGCAACTTTGTGAAATTGTTTTGCACAGGATAACCTTTCCTGTGCTGCTTGTCAAGAGGAAATAAAAAATTTTTCCGTAACTGGTAAAAAATGCGAAAATGAAATCCGGGTTTTTATGCATAACGCATGTAAATATTTTCTCTTGCTCTGAGGATTCAGTCCCACCGGTTGAAGAGGATCTGCCCGATGGTCTGGGGCTTCCAATGGCCGATCTGCGCCAGCTCCGCAGCAGAAAGACACTTCAAAGCACCGGGCTCCGTGCAATTTGCGGACAGATCGCCGGGCCGCAGCAGGCGGTACGGAGAAAGAAGCGGGCTTGCCGGAAAGACGGGGCTATCCAAAAAGGCGCCGGCAGCAGGGTCTGCTGACGAGGAAAAGGCCAGGCAGGGAAAATAGGCGTTGCGCAGCAGGCAGCATGGTCCTGCCGGAAGCAGGAGCGTGCCCACGTAAAAATTTTTCCCCATCAGCGTCTCATCCGTTTTCAGAACACGCCCGCCCGCCTCCCGGGCAAGACTATGGCACAGTGTACGGAACTCCCGGGGATCGGCGGGCTGGAGCCACCGGTCTCCCGGGCCGAAAAAACCGGTGACGCCTGCGGGGAGCGGCCCGGAGGAATGGAAAGGGGAAGCGTTCATCGGCGGCCTCCCTTCAGGAGGACTGCTGGCATAGGCAGTCAGCCTGTTGCGAGCAATTTGGTGCTTCAACGTTCGTATACAAAGTGTGCTGGCGGAGAAGCTCCCGGAGCTGGGGGAATGTCCCGGTGACCAGATCCGCCTTCTGCAAAATCGTGGCCCTGTCAGAAACGATGATGATCAGCAGATCCTCCGTCTCCATGGCAAATGTGATTTCGCCGTAGGGAACTTGATAGATAGCGTCTATCCCGTCTGCCGTGATGGACATGCCGTCCTCGGAAAAGGAGACGCACGCGGACTCCAGGTGGTTTGCCGCGGCTCTGCTTTGCAGCAGCCGGGCAGCTTCCCGCTGGTAGGGCGTGGAGGTTTTCCGCCTGCTGGTCAGCAGCGCTGTCACGCCCACGGCGGCTTCGGTGATCCCAAGCCACAGTACGGGGCCCGGAATGTCCGGACTGCCCCAGGCGCCTGCGCACAGCAGCAGGCCCATCAAAAGACTCAGGGTACCCAGCAGAACGGGCCGGCATGCCCACAGGACCACCGTCCCCGTCCCCAAACCGGCCGCACCCACCAGCATGGGGATCAGCAGCTGCTTCGGATCCATGAGCCCCGGGACCAGAAGGATCAGTCCCAGCAGCCAATTGATGAGGGAAAGGACCGTTCGCCGCCGGCGCCTTTTTTGCCGCACGGCCTGCGGGCCTCTGTCCTTGCGGTTGAGCCGGTCGGCCAGTGCCCACAGCCGGGGGCACTTTTCCCGGGAAACCAGTTCCGTCCGCGTTTCCAGAGCACGAGCTACCTGGCAAAGCAGCCGGTCGGGGTCCGGTGGTGTGATTTGAAAAGAAAATGACGGTTCCATAGATACCTCCTGTTTACAGCTTCAGAGCTGTTCGCTCTGCCAGCTTGCGGCTGCTTCCTCCCGGGTGGGGACGCGGGTCAGCAGGCAGGAAAAATCCTGGCTGAACAGCGGGCGGGCCAGGCGGGTGAGCCAATGCGTCAGGATCTCCGGGGTGATGGGACGCGTTTCAGCCAAAAAGACAACGGCGTAGTGCGGAGGAAGCGACGGCGATCGCAGCGACAGCAGTGTGCCGCCGGGCGGCAGAGGCTGGTTGCAGAAGGCGAGACCCGGTGTGAAATTCCCGTAATACAGTGCGCCGACGAAAAAGTCTGCCTCGCCTTGTTCCAGGGCTTCCGCCCGGCGGAGGAACGCGGGATAATCCGGGTGATCCGGCGGGATGAAATCCTGCTCCCGGATCATATGGTGCAGTTCATGCAGGTTATAAAGATCGAAATGAAAAAACGGCATGCGGCCGTCGGCGTCATCCGTGAGGGAGCACTCTACCCAGTGGGGCGGAGAGAAATCTTTTGCCGTGGAATAGACACACCACCAGTAATTCCAGTAGTCTACCTGGATGTATTTGACAGGGCCTTGGATCATGGGACCTCCTTTTTACATTGACGGAGCAGGCAAATATGTGATATACCGAATATAGCATGGACAGCTTGTGTTTCCATGAAGTTTCCCTTAAAAATTCTAAAGAAAGCCAAATCGCAGACGGCGGGCGGAAAGGTGGAGCATGATGCGGGAAGAGGAAAAAATTTTTGCCGGGAAGCTGTTTGACGCCCAGACCCGGGAGCTGCGGGACATCAAGCATAAGGCGCACACACTCTGCATGAAGTTCAACAGCATGGACGAATACGACCCGGAGCGGCTGCCCCTTATCCGCCAATTCATTGGTGCCATCGGAGAAAAATACCATTTCCAGGGGCCTATCCAGTTCAACTACGGCAGCCATACCTTCATTGGTGAAAATTTCTTCGCCAATTTCAACCTCACGGTCATGGACGACGGAAAGATCTTCATCGGCAATGACGTGATGATGGGGCCCAATGTGAGTCTGCTGTGCACCAACCATCCCCTGATCGCCCAGGAGCGGGCCAGGATGCGCTATCCGGACGGGCATGTGTCCATGTCCGAATTTGCAGGAGAGATCCATATTGAGGATGATGTGTGGCTGGCGGCAAACGTGGTGGTCATTGACGGTGTGACCATCGGCAAGGGGGCGGTTATCGGTGCCGGCAGCGTGGTGACCCGGGATATCCCGGCGGGATGGCTGGCGGCGGGAGTGCCGGCCCGTCCCATCCGGGAGATCAGCGACCGGGACTCCAAGCTGGATCTGCTGGTTCCGTGAGAGGCCAAAAGAAAGCAGAGGTGAAAATCTTTCGATTTTCACCTCTGCTTTGCTGTTTGCAGGCGGGGATCATGGATCGCGGTCCTCCTCCGGTGGGAGCGGGTGCCAGGCCGGCGGCTCCCTCCGGCGGGAGAACAATCGCCGGATCCGGTCCAGCACGGCCTCCACAAGGTGGAACCACAAAAGTCCGAAGAAAAAGACTGCCACCAGAAAAAGGGCCAACGCCCCCAAAGCTTCCAAGGACATGACGCCTTACCGGGTGGCGAAGCGGTTGGTGAAGAAGTCGGTAAAGGCGGCCAGCTCCTCTTCCTGGGATACGTAGACATACAGGGATTCATCGTCCAGCCAGTCGTATGCGTTGATGCCGATGTAGCCCTTCTTGTCCGGGTAAATGATGAAGGCCTCCGTGGGATACTTGTTCCGATATGCCTTCAGGATTTCGGAGCGGCGGTAGAAGGTGGGATCGCCGCAGCCGGAGAGATCCGGGACCGTGGGGACTACCACGATGGTTTCCAGGGATTCATCCCAACCTACGATGAGATTGCCGATTTTGGTTTTGCTGCCGTGGACAAAGCCGTAATTGAACCGGGCCACGTCCTCTGTGTAGCCGAAGATCAGGCGATACCGGTCGCCGTCCTCCACCACCTGGTTGAAAAGCATGCGCATTTTCTGCGCATTTGCCCGGCTTTTCTCCATGTCTACCTGAGGCCCCTGAAAAAGCTTGCTGAAAAATCCCATGTTTCGTTCCTCCTGAAAATTTTTACAGCGCGGCAGACCGCGCGGTTTTGCAGTAGTAAAATAAATATAATTTTCTGCGTTTGTCTTTATTTGGCGGGAGAGAAATCCGCCGCAGCCGCAGCTGGGGCGGATGAGGACAAAGAGCGGTCACAAAGATGCGGGATGGCGCAGGGAGTCCAGATAGTCTGCCAGGGCGTTGATCTGGAAAGCGACGGTTTTTTCTGCCGCCTCCGGGACGAGCAGGGGCAGTGTCTCCGGGATGGCCCGGCGGATGACCAGGATTGCAAGGCATAGATTGGTGAACAGCTGCACCCGCTCCGTGTCCGGCTGAATGCCGAAGCACTCCAGGATGCCGCCGAAAAGCCGGGCCTGCTTTTCCCGAAAGACCCGGTAGCTTTCCGCCGGCAGCCGACGAAAGATCAGCTGCTGCTCTTCCACGGTCAAGACCGCAATGCCGTTTTGCTCTCCGTAGCAGCAGGAGTGAAGGAAGGTCCTCACGGCATCTTTCCAGCACAGGCTGGGATCTGCCATCAGGGCCTTGGCGTAGGCGAGGATCCTGGGCTGCTGGAGGTACAGCGTCTCCACAATGAGGTCTTCCTTGGTGGGAAAGAAGGAGTAGAAAAACGTACGGGAGATGCCCACAGCCCGATAGATCTGTTCCACGGTGGTATGCTGGATGCCCTGGCGTGCCATCAGCTCCAAAGCTTTGGAGACCAGCGCCTGCCGGATCTGGACCCGGTCTTCTTCTGAATAGGATACCTTGGGCATAAGGAGCCTCCAAATAAAGATGATTTTTTAAATTTGTATTTATTCTACCACGGGAAACTGAAAAAAACAAGTGGCACATGGCGCGGCGCAGTGCTGGACGGAATTGTTTTGACAAGCGGATGAAAAAGGGGTATGGTCATGAAAGAATGCAGGTTCGCACCGTCAGCACAGCTGGCGACGGGGCAGAAAAACAGGAGGAACAGGGTATGCAGACGGCGGAGGAATTGAAAAGCCTGCTGGACAGGATCGACCACAGAGGCTATCCGGCCTATAAGGAGACGAAGGGGATCTACGATTTCGGAGAGTATATACTGTCCATTGACCATGTGCAGGGAGACCCGTTTGCATCACCTTCCCGGCTGAGCATCCGGGTCAGCGGAAGGACGGCTGGCTTTCCGGAAGCATTGTATGGGATGCCCTGCCGCCGGATCGCGCTGCAGGACGCCCTGCTGCGGGGATTCGGCGCCCAGGCGGAGCAGGCATCGTATCAGGCCAAGGGCTCCGGTCACAGCGGCCTGATCTCCGTCAGCCGCTGCGGGCAGGAGGTGCTGGAGCGGACCGGCTGCTGTATCGGGGAAGACGGGAGCGCCCTGGTGCGGCTGGAGGTGGGGTTTCCCGCCAACGGGCGGACCATCAACGCCCGGGAACTGGAGAAGATCCTCTTTACACTGCTGCCCCGGTGCGTGCGGGCGTCCCTGCTTTATAAAAATCTGGATGGAGTCCGGCTGCGCGCCGCGGCGGATCTGGCGGAGGATCAGCGGTATGTCCGGGATGCGCTGCCCGGTCTTGGCCTTTGCGCATTTGTGGCAGACGGCAGCATCCTGCCCCGGGCTTCCGGTGTTTCGGCCCGGCCCATGCAGGGCGCTGTGCCGTTCCGTACACCAAAAGAGCTGGCGGTGACGCTCTGCCTGCCCCATAGGGGAACGATCACCGGCATGGGCATCCCCAGAGGTGTTACGCTGATCGTAGGCGGCGGCTATCATGGCAAGTCCACGCTGCTCAAGGCGTTGGAACTGGGCGTATATGACCACGTTGCCGGAGATGGGCGGGAATTTGTCATCACCGACGCCACCGCCGTGAAGATCCGTGCGGAGGACGGCCGCAGCATTCACGGAACGGATATCTCCATGTTCATCAGCGGCCTGCCCAACGGGAAGGATACTACGGCCTTTGAAACGGAGGATGCCAGCGGCAGTACCTCCCAGGCGGCCAACGTGATAGAGGGGATGGAAGCGGAAGCGGGCGTGCTGCTCATGGATGAGGACACCAGCGCCACCAATTTCATGGTACGGGACGCACTGATGCAGCGGGTCATCTGCCGGGATATGGAGCCCATCACCCCCTTTATCGAGCGGGTGCGGGAGCTGTATGACCGGTTCGGGATTTCCACCATCGTTGCAGCGGGAAGCTCCGGGGCCTATTTCCATGTGGCGGACCATATCATCCAGATGGATCGCTATGAACCAAAGGATATTACCGCGCTGGCAAAGCAGGAGGCTGCTGCGTTCGATGAGTCCTTTGTGCCCAGGGAAGCGGCCCGAAAGCCGGACTTTTGCCGCCGGCCCATGGGGACCGCACTGCCCTCCGATGGCAGAGTCAAGCTCAAGACCCTGGGGCGGGACGGCTTTTCCATCAACCGGGAAACGGTGGATCTGCGATACGTGGAACAGCTTTGCGACGGGGAACAGACTGCCGCACTGGGCTGCTGCGTGCTGTATGCCCAGCGGCATCTGCTGGACGGGAAACGGACACTGGGCCAGGTGGCAGAGGCGCTGGACCAGGTGATGGCCCGCCGGACGCCTGCGGCTCTTTGCGAGGGACAGGCCGGCGTTCCGTTTTTGGCGCGGCCCAGGAAGCAGGAGATCTTTGCCTGTCTCAACCGTATGCGCAGCCTGCGGATGTGAAGGACCGGCGGAGACGGCCGGCTGCCGGGCCTTTCAGACCTCCAGTGTCTGTATGGACTTGCCGGTCTGCTCTTCCAGAAAGCGGCGGAAAGCAGCCTTGCTTCCGCCGGCCAGATAGGCCTTGTCATAGGCCTGGGCGCATTCCTGCCCCAGAATGAAGATGAAGAAGTGGGCGTCTTCCACCAAAAGACGCACGCTGCTGTACGGCCAGCGGACGGATACGCCGGAGATCTGCGACTCGTAGCAGTCTGCGTGAAAGACGGTATGGACCGGCTCGGAGCCAGGAAAGGCACATTTTCTGGAAAGGAAAGCACTGCATGCGTCTTCCTTCCAGATCAGCAGCAGGAGCGCAGCAATGGCCAGCGCGTACCCGACCCATACGCAGGGCGTGTCCAGTGAAGCGCAGAGAAGCACCAGGAAGAGCAGGATACTGCCGCCTGCGAGACCGCGGGCACGGCGGGCGGCGGCTTTGCGGACGGTCTTTCGCACGGTCCGGGCCATGACGGTGAGGGTTTGCTGGTCATAGATGGTTTGACAGGTGAATTCCATGGGTGCCTCCTGTGGTTGGGAATTGAATATATCCGCAGTATAGCAGGGCTCTCCCCAGATACCATAAATTTTTCCTTAAGGTTTATAAAGACAGACTCCGGTTTGGAAGAGAAAGGAGAAACGGGATGAAAAAATTGGATCGAACGAAGCTGCGCCTGGCAGTGATCCCGCTGCTGATCGCATTTTTTTCCGTGTTTGTTATGGCGGGAGTTGCCTCTTCTCCCCAGTTTCACGCAGACACCATTGCCGCACTGGACGAAAAACAGGCCACGGTGCTGGAACTGACCGCGGCTTCCACCGCCGCATCCGCCGCCATCACGCTCCTTCCCGGCGATGCGGCCACGCCGATCGCGGAGAAGCTGGCGGACTTGAGCTCCGGTTTTCTGCTGGTGCTGTGTGCCATCTATCTGGAAAAATATCTGCTGACCATCACCGGGATGGTCACCTTTGACTTTTTGATCCCGGCGGCTTGCATCCTGTACCTAGTGCATCTGTTCGGCGGATGGGAGGTGCCGCGGGTCCTGGCAAGAAAGCTTGCGGTATTTGGATTAGCCATTGTTTTAGTGATCCCAGCTAGTGTAAAGGTGTCTGACTTGATTGAAGATACCTACCGCACGTCCATCGACGCGGCGGTGGAGTCGGCCAAGGAATCGGCCGGAGAGGTGGAAGAGGGCTCTGGACAGCTGGCCGGTGAAACGGAGGAGGGGTTCCTGTCAGGGCTGCTGTCCAAGCTCACAGAGGGGATCAGTGCCATCGGCTCCGGTATTTCGGAGAAGGTGGGCGAGACGGTCAACCGCCTGGTGGAGGCCCTGGCCATTATGCTGGTGACTGCCTGCGTCATCCCCATCCTGGTGCTGCTGTTTTTTGTATGGCTCATCAAAACCCTGTTCTCTGTGGACCTGACCATGGGAGCCGCCGGGGCATACCGTTCTCTGCGCGGGAAGCGGCGGGATGCCCGACAGGGGGACGAATGACCCGCGACAGGAAAGAAAAGACCGGCCTTTCCCTTACATGGGAAAGGCCGGCTTTTTATTTGACCAGTGCGGCCGGTTCCTGCGCACACAGGCGCCGGGCGTTTGCAAGGTAGCGGTCCAAAACGTAGTACAATTCGTCCCGGGGAAGCTCATCCGGCTGCAAGGCATCCAGATCGTGCAGCGGGCAGATCCGCTCCTCCAGGGCGGCGGCCAGACTGTCCAGCGCCTCTGTCTCGGCGGAGGTGACCATCCCGCTTTGGATCAGCCCCTCCGTCTGTTCCAGCTCTGAAAACATGTTCCACATCACCAACAGTCTGGCTCCGTGGAACGCGGCCCGATCCTGGGGGAGCTGGGCGGCATACTGCACAGCCTCGTGGTAGACCATGTGGAACTGAGAGAGGAGTTCACTGAACAGTGCCGGGTCCACCGGTTGGCGGAGGCTGCGGCGGATGACCGCCCAGTAAGCGGCCTGGAGCCGGTAGAGCTCCTGGATGTTTCTGCGGAACTGGGACTCCCGGCGGTTGGGCAGCAGGAAGCGGTTCACCACCAGCACCAGCGCGATGGCCATGGCCAGATACATCAGTCTCAGCCAGATGGCATCGCTCTCCCGCACAGTGAGCGTTGCCATCGTAAGGGCGAAGGCGGTGGAGAAGATGGGCTGGACCCAGGTGCCCGGCGTGCAGCAGTACATGAGGGAGATCATGACCAGAGAGAACAAAAATACGCCCGGCAGACCAGGGAGATAGGGATAGACCAGGTGCACCAGCAGACAGCCGATGGCGGTGCCCACAGGGCGGGTGACCATCCGGTGGGCGCTTTCTTCGTAGCTGGGCTGAAGCAGCAAAAAGGCGTGCAGCGGAAACCAGTAGGTGTGTTCAAATTCCCACAGGTAGCTGACCGTACAGCTGATGGTCATGACCACTGCCAAACGCAGGGCAAAGCGCAGCTCGAACCGGCCGGGGGAGAGCCGCTGGCGCAGGTTCTGCCAAACGGCGGCCCAGGGGATGGGCTGGAGCCGGGGCGTGTGCTCCGACTGAAAGGACTCCTGGCACAGCAGCAAAAGCGTATGCAGCACGCTGCGGTAGAATATGCGCAGCCGCCCCTGGGGCAGCTGCGTGCGGTCCAGCAGGTCCTGGATCGTGACGGCAAGGGTCTGCCGGTCTGCACTGTCCCGGGCGGATTGCAGCCGGCGCACCAGAGTGGCCAGTGTGTGCATGACGTTTGGAAAGTCTGGGGTCTGCTGTGCCTGCTCCCAGGCATCCCGGTCCGTGACCAGATAGGATGCCCGCTGGAACAGCAGGGCAAAGAGATGGTAAAACCGCTTTTGCCGGTCCGGCAGCTGCAGCAGCCGGCGGCGGTCGTAGCCCATGCGGTGGAATCCGCGGGCCAGATCATAGAGCTCTTTTCCCGCACTGCGGCCGTCTCCGCCGTCAGCCAGGCCATCCAGCAGCTGGGCAAGACGCGTCAGACTGGCGGAGATCTGCCCGGAGGGGTCCGAGGAGATGTGAAAGACCTTGCCGCAGATCATCAGCGCTGCCACCAAAAGGACGCAGCAGAAAGTGAGCGCCGCCAACTGCGTGGGCAGCTGCTCTGTCGTGGGGGGGCGCAGCTCCAAAAACACGAACGTCATGGCGTAGCCCATGTGTCCCTTGGGGGTGAACTGACTGCACTTCCAGATCACCAGAGAAAAGGGGACGGCAAAATTCAGCAGCGCGCACAGCCACACATTCTGCCCTGCTGCGAAAGCCAGCAGGCACAAGACCAGGGATGTCAGGCACATGGAAATGTAGTCTTTGGCGTGGTTGGGCTCTTTTCTGCGCAGCTGAAACAGCGTGGTGGAGCAGGACACCACCATGGCATAGGTGGTGCCGAAAATGCCGATCACCAGCAAAAACTGTGCGATGTAAAAAAGAATGATGGAAAAGGCGTTGTGCCAGCGGCGCAAAAAAAGTGACCAGAGCTCCTGAATGCGGGAAAATGTATGCATGGCTGTCCCTCTCTGTGCTGTCTGCGTAAAATTGGGTAAAATGCGGTTTCCTGTCAAATTTTCGTTAAATTTTATTATAGCGGAATTAGGGCGCTCAGCGCAAGAGGCAGGAGCCTGCCAGAGAAAATTTCAGGTATTTTTTTGAAATGACCGGCGGGGTGTACAGGTGCGCGTTTCCAGCAGGTCATAGGCGCGAAGGAACGGCGTGATATCAGCACCGGAGCGCAGATGGTGCAGCAATATCTCGCCGCAGGCGCGGCTGTCGCTCCCGGCGTGGTGATGGTCCAGCTGCAGGTCCAGATAGTCGCACAGGGTATTGAGGCGGTGGTTGCAAAGCTGCGGCAGCAGCCTGCGGCTCATCTGGCAGGTGCAGGCATAGGGAACGGTGGGGTGCCAGTCGATGCCGTAAGCCCGCAGGCACTTGGAAAGAACAGACAGATCAAACGGTGCGTTGTGGGCCACCAGTATGCCGCTGTCCATGATGGGGCCAATGTGCTGCCAGAGCTCCGGAAACGTGGGCTTTCCCGCTACGGAACGGGGGGAGATGCCCGTGAGAGCGATGTTGAAGCGGTCAAAATGGGTCTCAGGGTCTACCAGAGTGTAAAACTCATCGGTGATGGAATTTGCGTCGATCACGGTGATACCAATGGCGCTCATGCGGTCGTTGGCGGCATTGGGCGTCTCTACGTCAAAGGCGATGTAGCGGTCAGATTTCATAAAGCCCTCCTCATCACACCACGATCTCCGCCCGGCTGCCGCCGCCCCGGCCCTTGGTGACGACGATCTGGCGGTCGATCTTTTCTTTCAGCTCCGATACGTGGGAGATGATGCCCACCAGGCGGTTGCCCTCGGTCAGGCTGGTGAGAGCCTGGATGGCCTGGCGCAAAGACTCCTCGTCCAAAGAGCCAAAGCCCTCATCTACGAACATGGTGTCCAGACGGATGCCGCCAGCCATGGACTGGATCTCATCAGAGAGGCCCAGCGCTAAGGATAGCGACGCCTTGAACGACTCACCGCCGGAGAGGGAGCGGACGCTGCGCTCCGAGCCGTTATAGTGGTCGATCACATCCAGCTCCAGGCCGCTTTGCCCGCGGTTATTTTCCGCCGTGGTGCGCCGCTTGAGTTCATATTGCCCGTCGGACATGACCATGAGCCGCACATTGGCCCGGCGGAGGATCCGGTCAAAGAACGTCATCTGCACGTAGGTCTCCAGGGCGATCTTCTCCTTGCCGGGCAGTGTGCCGTTGGCGGTGTTGGAGAGAGTGCGCATCCAGGCATAGCGCTGCTCCAGCTGCATGAGCTCTGCGGATTTTTCACGGATGTGTGCCAGAGCGGATGCGTTGGTGGAGATACGGGTGTGCAGCTGCTGGCGCGTCTGATTCAGGCTCTGGAGCTGGCTGTCCAGACGCTTCTGCTGCTCCTCCAGCGCCTGGCTGTCCAGAGCGGCACCGTCTTTCAAAAGACGGGTGAGCTGGCGGATGGCCGCATCGGTGCCGGAGAGCGCCTGAAGGCACTGGGCGTGTGCCGCCTCCGCTTGCTGCAATTCCGCAGCCAGACCGTCCAGCTCCTTGCGGAGATCGTCGTGCAGGGCCTGCGCCTGTCCGGCCTGACCGCAGGGAAGGTCCCGGCGCAAAGCTTCGGCCTGCTGTGCCAGGGCAAGGAGACGGCTTTGGCCTGCCGCCAGTGTTTCCCGGGCCTGGGCGATCTCCGCCGCCAGGGCCTGCAGAGCCGCACTTTGCCGGGGAATGTCCTCTTCCAGGGCCTGCTTGCGCACAAGGCGCTCGGATGCCTGCTCCAGCTGCCCGCGCAAAGCCTGCAGCTGCCTGGCGTTATCCACCCGGAGGGCGTCCAGAGACGAGGAGAAGTTTTCTGTGATCTGGAACCGGGAAGAGAGCTGCTCTTTAAGCTGCTTTTCCAACTGAGAGATCTGTCCCAGCAGGGAGCTTTGGGCCAGTTCCGCCTCTGTGCACTGGGTCTCCAGGGATGCGCACAGCGCCTCCAGCTGAGCAAGCTGGGCCTCCTGCTGAGCGACTGCTTCTGTCAGTTCCTGACGATGGGCCAGCTGTGCCTCCGTCTCCAACAGGGACTGATGCAGGGAATGAAGCTCCGCTTCCGCTTCCTCTCTGCAAAGCCGCAGCTGAGCTGCCGCCGCGGCAGCGTCAGGGACCTCCACATAAGCTTCCATGCGCCTTAGCAGCTGCCCTCTTCGCTCTTCCAGGGCGGCTTTCACACTGCCGGCGTGGACGCTGGCCTCGCTGGCGGTTTGCCGGTCGGCTTCCATGGACGATTGCAGCGCCTTGATCTGGGCCTCTGTGGGCGCGGCGTGGGAGAGCTGGGCCGGAGCGGGGTGGTGCAGCGAGCCGCAGACCGGGCAGGGAGAACCATCCTGGAGCATCTGCGCCAGGATGCCTGCCTGTTCGTCCAGAAAGGCCCGGTTTTTGGCGGTGTAGAGCCGGGCAGCCTCCTCCGCTTTCGCTGCTGCTGCCTGATAAGCGCTCTGGGCCTGCTCCAGTGAGCGATCCAGCGCGGCGCAGTCCTTTTCCAGGGTTGCCAGTTCCTCCAGGGCCTGAGAGCGCTTCTGGGCCAGGCTCTGGCGGTGCAGGAGCTTTTCTTTCTGGGCGTCCAGCGTGTCCGATGCCTGCAGGGCCTCGCGTCCGGCGCAAATCTGCCGGGAAAGTGCCTCTGCCTGCGCGGACTTTTCCTCCTTTTGGCGCTTCAGTGCCTCCTGCCGGGCAGCTGTATCCAGGAGAGAACGGCGCAGCGAATCCAGCTGGGATGCGTCCCGGGCAAGGGATTCCAGCTCCGCGCCCACGCGCTCTTGCTGGGACTGCTGGTGCAGGATGCGCTCCCGCTCTGCTTCGGCGCCGGAGAGGCCGCGCAGGGCTTCTTCCAGCGATTCCAGCGCCGCTGCCTGGGTGCTCTGGCGCTGTACGGCGGCTTCCAGCGCCGATTGCTGCTCTGCGATGCTGCGCTGCAAGGCGCCATGTGCCTGCTGCGTCTGCTCCAGTTCCTGATAGCGGGGCATCTGTGCCTCCAGCGCGGCGATTTGCTGGCGCAGGGATTCCTGGCGGGGGAGGGCCGCGCGCTGCTGGGCCAGTTTTCCGGCGGCCTCTTCCGCCGTTGCTGCCAGGGTCTCCCGGCGCGCCTGGGCCTGGGCCAGCTCCTGACGGGCACGCTGGACCTCCTGGGCCTTGCCCAAAAGCGTATGGACCTGGGCCAGCGACTCGTTTCTATCGGCGATGGCCCGGTCCGTTTCCTCGGCGTCGGACTGGTCCTGGGCCAAAAGGCGCTCGATGAGCGCCACAGTCTCCGCAAAGGGAAGGGTCCCCTCCTTGGCCTGCCGCAGGGCATCGCCCAGCCGGTCCTCCGGCTGGGAGAGAACGCTCTGAATGTACTGCTGCACGCTGGAGCGTGCGGCAGAGCAGGCGTCCCGCAGAGCGCCGGATTCCGCTTTCAGCCGCTCCTGCAGGACCATATAGCAGCGGGTGTGGAACAGCTCCCGGAAGATCTCCTGGCGGGTCTTGGTGTCTGCCAGCAGCAGCTTGAGAAAGTCACCCTGGGCGATCATGGCCACCTGGGAAAATTGGCTGCGGCTCAGGCCTAGGATCTGCGTAATGGCGGCGGTGACCTCCCGGGCTTTGGTGATGATGCTGCCGTCGGGCAGATGCAGCTCCGCCTCCGCTTTCTGGATGGTGGTGCCGCCGCCGCGCCGGGCAGGGCGCTCATACTCCGGGCTGCGCCGGACGGTATAGCACGCCGCGCCGCAGGAGAACACCAGCTCTACGGCGGTGGGGGTTTCCGGGGCGGCGTATTTGGAGCGGAACATGGACGGATCCCGGACGTCGCCGCTGGGCTCGCCGTAAAGCGCATAGGTGATGGCGTCGAACAAGGTGGTCTTTCCTGCGCCGGTGTCGCCGGTGATCAGGTAAAGGCCGCTGCTGCCCAGCGTTTCCAGCGGGATCTCCGTCTTGTCGGCGTAAGGGCCAAAGGCCCACATGGTCAGTTTCAGCGGTCTCATACTTCCTCCTCCCAGATCCGTTCCATCAGCCCCCGCAGAAAGTCCCGCTGGGCGTCGCTCATGGGCTGTCCGTTCTGCCCCTCATAAAAGATCTCCGTCAGCTCCAGAGGAGATTTCTGCGCTGTCTGCTCCGTGGGAGCGGCCAGGGCGCCGGCTCGGGAACGGGCGTTGTCATAGCTCAATTGCATCAAATTGGGATAGATGACCCGAAGCTTGCTGATGGCGTCCGGGATGTCTTCCTCGTCGGTCAGGGTGATATGCAGATAGTCTCCGGGGTAGGTGGTGCCCTCGTAGAAGCCCCGGTAGGTCAAAGACTCATAGGTGCCCCGCAGCTCCGCCATGTCCCGCAGGGGATGGAGGGGAATGGTGCGGATGTCCACCTCTCCTTTTTGCCCCAGCTCCACCACGGTGACGGATTTTTCGTGTGCCGCCTCGGAAAAAGAGTACTTCAGCGGCGTACCGCAGTAGCGGATATGGGGAGCGCCCGCGCTCTGGGGGTTATGGATGTGCCCCAGAGCCACATAGTCAAAGGAGGCGAACACGGCTGCGTCTACATTATCGCTCCCGCCCACGGAAAGGTCTTCCGAGTCGCAGCGGGACGCGCCGGTGACGAACTGGTGGGTCACCAGCACGGTGCGCTTGTTGGTGGGGACGGCTGCGTGGGAGAGGACGGTGTGCAGGGCGTCGGTGTAAGAGTCGATGGGATCGTCCGGGAAAAAGCGGCGCACGTGGGCAGGCTTGAGGAAGGGGAGCAGGAAGATCTCCACGCTGCCCCAGCGGTCCTGCTGGGTGAATGAGACGATGCGGCCGTCGTAGACCGGCGCCACATGCACGCCGCTTTGGTCCATGAGGCGGCCGCCGAAGGCCAGCCGCTCCGGGGAGTCGTGGTTGCCGCTGATAAGATACACTTGCAGCTGCCGCCGGGAAAGCTCCACCAGGAACTCGTCCAGCAGCGCCACGGCTTCCGCCGGCGGCACGGATTTATCGTAGACGTCTCCGGCGATGAGTATCCCGTCCGGCGTCTCCCGGTCGATGATCTTCAAAATCTCCCGGAGGATATAGCGCTGATCGTCCAGCATGGAAAAGCCGTTGACCCGCTTGCCTAAATGCAGGTCGGAAAGATGAATGAGCTTCATGGATGTGCTCCTTTACAAATCGGCATTCAAAATCGGTCTGTATGGGTCTGATTATAGCGGAACAGAGGAAAATAGGCAATCACCCGGGAAAAGAAGCGGCGCTTGTCAGGAGCGCGGGGAGCGGATATAATGGAAAAAACATTTGTGCCCGGTCAGGTGCCGGGAGAGGGAGGCGGCCATGGGCCATATCGTGGAGATCACAGATCTTTCTGCGCCGGAACTGGATGTATTTGCCCGGCTGACAGAGACGCAGCTGCGCAGCCGGATGGAGCCGGAAAAGGGGATCTTCATCGCCGAGAGCCCCAAGGTGATCGGACGGGCCCTGGACGCGGGCTATACGCCCATTTCCCTTTTGATGGAGCGTAAGCACTTCACCGGCCAGGGGGCGGAGATCATTGCCCGGTGCCCTGATATTCCCGTCTATACGGCGGATGAGGCGCTGCTCGCCGGACTGACCGGCTACCCTCTGACCCGGGGCGTGCTGTGCGCCATGCGGCGAAAGCCCCTGCCGCCGCTGGAGGAACTGTGTGCCGTATCACACCGCCTTGCCGTGCTGGAGGGCATCGTGGATGCTACCAACGTGGGGGCCATTTTCCGCTCTGCGGCGGCGCTGGGGGTGGACGGCGTGCTGGTGACGCCCACCTGCGGCGATCCCCTCTATCGGCGGGCGGTGCGGGTGAGCATGGGCACGGTATTTCAGATCCCCTGGACCCGGATCGGATCTGCGCCGTCCCAGTGGCCCGGGTGGGGCATGGAGCAGCTGCGGGCGCTGGGCTTCCGTACCGCCGCCATGGCGCTGCGGGACGACTCGCTCAGCGTGGAAGATCCCCGGCTGTGCGCCGAGGAGCGGCTTGCCATCGTGCTGGGCACGGAGGGAGACGGCCTGGCGGCGGAGACCATCGCCCGGTGCGACTATACGGTGCGCATCCCCATGGCCCACGGCGTGGACTCTTTGAATGTGGCGGCGGCCAGCGCGGTGGCGTTCTGGCAGCTGCGGCGGCGGTGAAAGGAGGGGCATATGGAGCATTCGGAATACTATGAGGCGGACGTGCTGGCCTACTTTTCAGGAAAGCCGGAGGAGCTTGCCCTGTACGAGGCGGTGTATGCGCAGTTGTGCCGGGCATTTCCGGACGCCTCCGTCAAGGTGCAGAAAAGCCAGATCAGTTTTTATAACCGCCACCTGTTCGCGGCGGTATCGCTGCCGGTGCGGCGGAAGAAGGACTGGCCGAAAACGTGCATCCTGGTGACCTTTGGCCTGTTCCGCCGGCTGGACGATCCCCGGATCGCCGTGGCGGTGGAGCCCTATCCTGATCACTGGACCCATCATGTGGTGCTCTCCGACTCCGCCCAGGCGGACAGTCAGCTGATGGCATGGCTGGAGGAGGCGTATACCTGCGCCATGTCCAAACGGTAAAGAAAAAGCACGGCTCTTATAGAGCCGTGCTTTTTTAGATATCAGGGGCAGAGCAGTGCGGCAACGGTGCGGCGGTAGATCTCCGCGCAGTTTTTCACCTGCCAGGGATGGCCGTACTCGTTGTCGGCATGCATGCCGCCGCCGGAGGGGCCGAAGGTGACCGTGGGGATGCCCAGGGAAACGGCCAGAATATTGGAGTCGCACACGGAGGGGTCGTAGGCAACAGGCAGGTCCTTGCCGGTGACCTCCCGGAACTTTTCCTGCAGCGTAGTCACCAGCGGGTGGGACTTGTCCAGGGCGAAGGACTGCATATAGGGGGAAGAGCGGGGCTTGAGACGCACGTCCACCTTATTTTCCAGGCCCAGGGAAGCGGCGGCCTCCATGATCTGGGCGATGCAGGTCTGGTCGTCCTCGCCGGGCACCACGTACCGGTCCACAAACAGATAGCAGCTGTCCGGCACCACCAGCGTGCCCGCATTGCCGCCTTCCATGTACCGCACGCACCAGGTGCCGTGCTTGAGATCCGGGTGAGTCAGGGTAGGCAGGGCTTCGATGGCCGCCGCCAGCTTGCCGCCGGTGATGAGGGCGTTTTCGCCCACTGCCGGATAGTGACTTGCGTGGGCAGCCACGCCGTGGACGGTGACCTCAAAGCTGTACCGGCCCCGGAAGCCGATGGCCACATTGTCATAGCGGCACTCGCCCATGATGGCATAGTCCGCGGCCAGGCCCTCTTTTACCAGCTGATAGGTGCCCTTGCTGAGTCCCTCCTCGTCGGAGACGAAGCAGGTCAGGATCTTGCCGCAGATCTCATCCGTGTGGGCGGTGTAATATTCCAGCGTTTCCAGAATGGCTGCCAGGCCGCCCTTCATGTCCATGGCGCCCCGGCCGTAGACCCGGTCGCCTACCTCCGTAGGGGTGAAGGGATCGGTATCCCAGCCGTCGGTCACATCCACGGTGTCGATGTGGCCGATGAGCATAAGGGTCTTGCCGGGACGGCCGCTGTCCAGCTCCGTCCAGAGGGAGGGGCGCTGCTTCGCCTCGGCATCCTCGGGAAAGTAGCTAAAGTGAGGCGTAAGGCCCATGCCTTTGAGCGCAGCGGCGATATAGTCCGCCATGGGCGCCTCGTGTCCGTTGACGGAGTTGATGCGGATCATGTCATACCAGCGTTGGATGATGGGTTCCATAGGGCGCCTCCCTTATCGGTTTTCGGCCTTCCGGCCGGAGAGCTTCGCCATCCCGATGCCGGTGACGGCATAGATGATGGAAAAGACGATGGACAGCCACAGCATGGGGGCGAAGGGCAAGAACGCCATGTTGCTCACACCCAGGGTAGTGGCGGTATAGGAGCCGGTGGTGGACCAGGGCACCAGAGGCGCAAAGCCGGTGCCGGTATCCAGCATGATGCGCATGAGGTTCTTTTTCTCCAGGCCATATTCAGGGAACAGGTCCTTCACCATGCCGCCCACCACCGGATAGCTCACATAGTAGGCGCCGGTGATGGTGAAAAAGAGGGTGTGGAGGATCAGCACGCCCAGCGCCATGGCACGGGAGGTCTTGGCGATCTTCTTCACGAAATCCAGCAGCACGTCCACCACGCCCGCAGTACGCAGCGGTGCGCCGAAGATGCCGGCGGCCATGAGAAGGCCGATGGTGCTGAGCATGCTGGTAAAGCCGCCCCGGTTGAGCATGGAGTCCACCACTTCGGAGCCGGACTGACCGGCGTAGCCGTCATACATGACGCTCATGACTTCCGTGAGCGTGGCCCCCTGGAACACCATGGCCAGCACGCCGCCGGCGGCAATGCCCGCGACGAACGTGGGCAGTGTGGGCTTTTTCATGACGATCAGCACGATGACCACCAGCACCGGCAGCAGCAGCGCGGGATTGAGCGAGAACGTGGAAGAAACGGTGGTCAAAATATCGTCGTAGACCTCACCGCCCACGGTGCCGTCACCGAAGCGCAGACCGTAGATGAGGAAGAACACAAGGGAGAGGAGATAGGCCGGGCCGGTGGAGATGAGGGCGTGCTTGATGCCCTCCATCAGCGGGACCTCGGAAACGGTGGCGGTAATAACAGGAGAGTCTGACAAGGGAGAAACCTTGTCACCAAAGAAGGCGCCGACGCACACGGCACCTGCCGCGGCGGGCAGGGGAACGCCCAGTCCCTGGGCTACACCCATGCAGGCGATGCCAACCGTGGCCAGAGTGCCCCAGGAGGTACCGGCCATGACGGACATGAGCGTGCACAGCACGCAGACGATGGGCAGGAACAGTCCCGGCGTCAGGATCTTCATACCGTAGTAGATCATGACGGGGACCGTGCCGGAGAGCATCCAGGTGCCCACCAGCACGCCGACGGACAGCAGGATCAAAATGGCTACGATCATGGAGGTGATGGTATCCCGGATACCGTTTTGCAGCTCGCCGTAGGAAATGCCGAAGCACCATGCCATCAGGCACATGATGACGCCGTCCACTGCAAGAACGATCCGGTTGTTCAGCTTCATGACCATCAGTCCCACGATGATGATGGCGATGCCCACCACCAGCATGGCCAAGGCCTGCCAGGGCTTTACGATCTTTCTTTCTGTTTGCATATGGGCCTCCTGAAACAACACACAAAATTTTACAGGATACTGCATAAAATTAACATACACTATACAATATAATGAATATAAATTCAATAGTCAGCTTGTATAAATTTTGCGTGGAGAAGGGGGCAAAAACGGACGCAGCACGAAAAAAACGCCGGCTGCCTCAGGCAGCCGGCGGCAAAAGTATATATTTGCGGGGGAAAGACCTTACAGGAGTACGTATTTCAAGACGAACAGCACTGCCAGAATATACATAACGGGGCTGATGGTCTTGCGGCGCTCGGCACCGCCGAAGAGGTTGATGACCACGTAGGAGATGACGCCCATGGCGATGCCCTCGGAGATGGAGTACATGAAGGGCATGGCGATCATGGCGATGTAGGCGGGGATGGCGTCGAACAGGTTGTCGAAGTCCACCTTCAGGATGGAGCTGACCATCAGGAAGCCCACGATGATGAGCGCGGGAGCCGTGGCAAAGGAGGGAATGGCCAGGAAGATGGGGGAGAGGAACAGAGAAAGACCGAACAGCGCGGCGGAGACCAGGCCCGTCAGGCCGGTGCGGCCGCCCTCGGCCACGCCGGAAGCGCTTTCCACGAAGGTGGTGATGGTGGAGGTACCCAGAGCGGCGCCGGTGGAGGTACCAACGGCGTCCGCCAACAGCGCGCCGCGGATTCTGGGCAGGCGACCCTGCTCGTCCAGCATGTCTGCCTTGGAGGCCACGCCGATCAGCGTGCCCAGGGTATCAAACATATCCACGAACAAGAATGCAAAGATCACCACGAAGAAGTCCAGGGAGAACACGGCGGAAAAGTCCATCTGTCCCAGAGTGGGCATCACGCTGGGAATGGAGATACCGGAGGAGAAGTCCGGCATCACGCTGTAAAAGCCCATTTCCGCGTTGGGGATGTACAGGCCGGTCAGCTCGCAGGCAATGCCCAGCAGCCAGGTGATGAGGATGCCCCAGAGGATGCCGCCCTTGACCTTCTTCACCATCAAAATCGCGGTGATCAGCACACCGATGATGGCCAGCAGAACGGTGATGCCCTCGGTGCGGAAGGTCTCGGCGTTGCTGCTGAAGCTGTATACGGTCACCAGGGTGGAGGAGTCCACCACCAGCTTGCAGTTTTGCAGGCCGATAAAGGCGATGAACAATCCGATGCCGGCGGAGACAGCCCGCTTGAGCGGCATGGGGATGGAGTTGAAGATGGCTTCCCGCACATTGGTCAGGGAGAGCGCAATGAAGATGAGGCCCTCCACGAATACGGCGGCCAGTGCCATCTGCCAGGAGTATCCCATGCCGCCTACCACGGTATAGGCGAAATAGGCGTTCAGTCCCATGCCGGCGGAAAGGACGAAGGGATAGTTGGACAGCAGAGCCATCAGGACGGTTGCGATCAGGGAGGCAAGACAGGTGGCTGTAAATACGGCGCCCTTGTCCATGCCCGAGGCGCTGAGGATGTCCGGGTTGACGGCCAGAATGTAGGCCATGGTCATGAACGTGGTGATACCCGCCATGACCTCAGTTTTGACGTCTGTTTTGTTCTCGCTTAGGTGAAAAACGCGATCCAGTGTACCCATAGCTAAAACCCTCTCTTTCTGTTTCCCATATTTTTACGGCCAGCCGGCCCAGCCGCAGTGAACAAAAAGACTGCCGGATGAAACGCTGCAAACTACCCCGGGAAGGGGCAGTCCTTATAGCGCAGCTGTTCCGGCAGCTGGTAGAGACGCCCATCCAATCATGGGCCTATATAAGTCCGTCATATGTGATTGTCTGTTTTTAGTATAAAGACACCGGGGCGGATTGTCAATCCTGTTTTTGGTGATGGCTGGTATAACGAGGTCAGATGCCCAGGATCGTGCGGATCCCGTAGGCCACACCGTCGTGCCGGTGATCCAGAGTGATGTGGCGGGCTGCGGCAAGGCAGAGGGGGGAGGCGTTGGCCATGGCGATGCCCTCTCCCACATAAGAGAGCATGTCGGCGTCGTTGTCCCCGTCGCCGAAAGCGGCCAACTGCTCCGGGGAGAGGCCCAGCCGGTCAGCAACGAACTGCACGCCTGCATGCTTCCCGCACAGATGGTTGGAGAGTTCCAGCAAATAGCGCATGGATGTTGTAATGTAAAGCTCATCCACCTCACACAGGATCTCCTCCCGCAGCCGCTGCCGCAGGTCCTGGTCATCGGTGACCAGATCCAGACTGTCCAGTTTGCCCCGGTTGGTCTGGATAAAAGAGATGATATCCTCCACGGCCTGACGGGTCCGGCGCACATAGTCTGCGGCGCGGCCGCAGGCACCGAAGCGCTCCGGCGTGCGCACATAGTCCGCCTGGGCATAGCCGCGGCCGTCTATGAACACCTCGTAGGCCAGAGGCAGTCCGGCGGTGCGGGAGAGCACCTCTTCCACGGAGACAGGCGTAAGCGTACAGCGGTGGAGGCAATGACCGGTGGGCAGATGATAGACGGCGGCGCCGTTGGAGGTGATGGCGTATTCGATGCCTTGGACGGACAATACATCTTCCGGCAGGGCTGCATAGGGGCGCCCGCTGGCGATCACGATGTGGATGCCTTGGGAGATGGCATGCTCCAGAGCGGCCCGGTTTGCCGGAGAGAGCCTGCCGTCCCCGTCCAGGGTGGTCTGGTCCAGATCCAGCGCAATACACCGAATTTTCATAACATCGCCTCCTCGTTGTCATTTTAGCATGAGAGGTGGTATAATACCACCATCATTTTAAACCGGAGGTACCTTTTATGGATGGAACACTCTCCCGGAAGCTGCTGGATTTTTTGAATACCAGCCCCACCTGCTATCACGCAGCGGACAACCTGGCACGGCAGCTGACGGCGCAGGGCTATACCCGCCTGTGGGAGCATGAACCCTGGGATCTGACGCCCGGCGGCCAGTATTTTGTGCTGCGGGGAGACGCCGCCCTGGCGGCGTTCCGTCTGCCGCGGCAGGAGGCGGTGGGCTTTATGGCCGCGGCGGCCCACGGGGATTCTCCCACGTTCAAGGTCCGCCAGCAGGCAGAGATGGCACCTGCCGGCGGCCTGAAGCGGCTTTCCGTGGAGCCCTACGGCGGCATGATTTCCCGCTCCTGGCTGGACCGGCCCCTCTCTGTGGCGGGACGGGCAGTGGTCCGCACAGAGGGCGGGCTGGCGGTGCGCCTTGTGAATGTGGACCGCGACCTGTTGGTGATCCCCAGCGTGGCCATCCACCTGGACCGGGAGGTAAACAAGGGGACTGCATTGAAGGCAAATGCGGATCTGCTCCCGATTTTGGGCGGTGAAAAGGGAAAGAGCTTTACAGAAATTATAGCGGGGTCCCTGGGGATCGAGGCGGAAAACGTGGTGGCCACGGACCTGTTCCTCTATCCGAGAACGCCCGCATCGCTGCTGGGTGCGGAGGAAGAGCTGGTGGGCGGCGCGCGCTTGGATGATCTCCAGTGCGCCTTTGGGTGCTTCGAGGGATTTTTGCAGGCGGAGGAGAGCGCGTCCATTCCGCTGTTTTGTCTTTTTGACCACGAGGAAGTGGGCAGCGGCAGCCGCCAGGGAGCCGACTCCACCTTTTTGCAGGATGTGACGGGACGGATCTGCCAGAGCATGGGATGGGAGCTGCCGCGGCTGACGGCAAACAGCTTCCTGGTCTCTGCGGACAATGCCCACGCCCTGCATCCGGCACATCCGGAGTATGCGGATAAAAACGAATACCCGGTGGTGAACGGCGGCGTGGTGGTCAAGTACAACGCCAATCAAAAATACACGACGGACGCGGTGTCCGGCGCGGTGTTTCTGGAGATGTGCCGGGAGGCGGGGGTCCGTGTGCAGCGGTACAGCAACCGGGCGGATCTGCCCGGCGGCTCCACCCTGGGCAACATCAGTACGGCCCACTTCTCCGTGCCCAGCGTGGATATCGGCCTTGCCCAGCTGGCCATGCACGCTTCGTACGAGGTGTCCGGCGCGGCGGACACCGAGGCACTGGTGCGGGCTATGGCCTACTATTTTGGCCGCAGCCTCCGCATGGGCGCGGGCGGTCTGCTGCGCTGGGATTGAGTGTGCTGCGCTGGATTGCCGAGCCGTGGAGGGAAAATACTTCCAAAAGAAATGGCAATGAAGCAGGATCCAAAAAATGTAACCGTATTTGTAACGGCGGGATGATATGATACTTTATCATCGGCTGGAAAGGAGGGGAGCGCATGGGCGAAAACGGAGATCGCCTGACGTTGGTCTGCGTGGACCGGTGTACAGAGGGAGATTTTTCCGGACGGCTGTATCATCCGTACTGGAAGGATGGCCAGCCATTCCACAGCGCGGTCCAGCTCCTTTTGCAGGTCGAATGGCTGCTGGATCAGACAAATACCCGGCAGACATTGGGAGCAAAGCGTGCCTTTGCCGCGTCCCCCTCCGCAGCACTCCCGGTTGGGCAGAGAGCACCCAGCGGATGCCGGGCCACTTTCCAGCTGCGGATCCTCTTCCGGCAAAATGCCAGCTGGCAGGGCTCCGTGATCTGGGTGGAGGGACGGCGGGAAGAGAGCTTCCGCAGCGCGCTGGAGCTGCTCTTGCTGATGAACAGCGCACTGGAGTGCGGAGCGTGAGATGAGCAGGCACACCTTCTGATCCAAAAGAGAAAAGGCACCGTCCGAATGTTTTGGACGGTGCCTTTTGTTTTAAGAGAGTGCTGAGGCATGGACCCAGCGGCCCCGGAGCAGGCGGACCAGGAAGATGATCCCGCGGAACACCAGCTCCGCCGTCATGGTGCCCCAGACGCCCATAAGGCCGTAGGAGCGGGTGAAGAGGAGGATGGTCACCACCCGCACGCCCCACATGCTGCAAAGGTTCAAAAGGAAGGGGCCGCGGCTGTCTCCGGCGCCCCGGAGCGCGCCGATGACCACGATGCTCACGGCAAAAAGCGGTTCGGAAAACGCCACCACCCGCAGTACCCGGCTGCTCAGGGCAATGACATCCGGCTCCGGCGTCAGCGTCCCGGCCAGGAGCGGTGCGCCGCAGAACAGGATACTGCCTGTGACGGCCACCAGGCAAAAGCCCAGCGCGGTGGTGAGGTTGGCAAACTGACGGGCCATGTCCGGCCGCCCGGCGCCGATGCTCTGCCCCACCAGCGCGGTGGCAGCCGCCGCCACGCCATAGGCCGGCAGGTAGCAGATGCTCTCAGCCTGAACGGCCACATAGTTGGCGGCCACGGCAACGGCACCCATGGAGGTGACCACGGAGGTCAGCACGATCTGTGCAAGGCTCAGCGTGATGCGCTCCAGCGCCGCCGGGGTAGCCAGACGGTAGGCGTTGCGCAGGCAAACGCCGTTGAAGCGCCAGGCCGCGTCGCCCCGCAGCTGCAGGGGGCCCTTGCGGCGCACCAAAAGCAGCAGCATCAAAAGACCGATGCAGGCCATGGCAAGACCAGTTCCCAGGGCGGCGCCCCGGACGCCCAGCCCGGCGCCCCAGACCGTAAAGCGGCCGATCTGCCGGGTGGGGTAGATCAAAAAGAAATTGAAGAAGACATCCAGCGCGCACATCCCTACATTCATAAAGCTGGGCAGCCGGACACTGCCGCTGCACCGCAGGATGCTGGAATAGAGGGCAGAGGCCAGCGTAAAGGGAAGAAAGGCACCCACGATGCAAAAATAGGCGCCTGCGTCGGCCCGGACGGAGGGATCGGCGCCCAGCATGGCGGGGAGAAATTGCCCCAGAATGACTGCGATCACGGCCAGCGCCAAGCCGAACAGGATATTGAACAAAATAGCCTGGCACAAGACGGCCCGGCTGTCGCGGTCCCGCCCGGCTCCCAGATACTGTGCCACCTGCACGGAAAAGCCCACGGCAGCTGCGTTGACGATGCCGTTGAACAGCCATACCGTGCTGGCCACCACGCCGATGGCGGCAGTGGCCTCGTAGCCCAGAGAGCCTACCATGGTGGTATCGATGTAGCTCATCAAGGTGGCTACCAGCTGCTCCAAAATAGCGGGCAGAGACAGGGAAACGACCAGACGGATCTGGTCTTTACGGGAAATGGATGCTCCGGAGCGCATGGCGGCGCTCATTTGCTGCATGGTCATAAGGGGACTCCTTCCTGCGGGTCATGGGACAGATTTCCAATCCTGCATTATCTTAACAAAAAAGAAACACAATGCAAGGGGGTTCGTCAAAAAAATCCCGCCTGCGCGGAGCGGGAGACACAAAGCGCTGGAAAGAGACAGCTCTGTGTGCTATAATAGCCCGGCGGCTTTGCCCGGGGACTTGCCGGACAGAGCGGACGGAGAAAAGCGCGGAGCTGCGGCGCCGCTGGACAAGAAAAGTGAGGTACGGCATGACGGAAAAAGAGATCGCGGAGCTGCGGCGCCGCTTCAAGGCCGATAAAAGCAACATTTCCCACGTGCGGGGCTGCTACGTCAATGAAAACCGGGAGATCATCTCGGAATTTGATCAGTCGCTGACCCTTTCCCGACAGGAGGAAACGGAGAAGATCCTGACGGTGCTGCGCAAGACGCTGTCGGGGACGCCGCAGAAAAACCTGCTGGATATCGAATTCGATACCCGCCAGGTGGCGGAGGGGGAGGAGCACCACCTGCTCATGGCCCTGCGGGACTCCCGGCTGGAGGACACCGGCGCGGTCCGCGCGCTGTTTGAGAAGATCATCCAAAGCGCACCTGTGGAGGGAAACTATCTGATCCTGCTGGCCTGTGACGCCTATGACGTGCCCTACCGGGGCGGTGACGGCCAGCGGCAGGAGGACGCGTCCGACCAGGTATTTACATACATTCTTGTTAGCATCTGCCCGGTGAAGCTCACCAAGGATGCCCTGAGCTACTATGCGAATGAAAACCGCTTCTGCGCCGTTCCGGCGGACTGGGTGGTGGCGCCGCCGGAGGCGGGCTTTTTGTTCCCGGCCTTTGACGACCGGGCCACGAACCTCTATGGTGCGCTGTACTATACGAAAAACAGTGCTGAGGTCCACCCGGAGCTGGTGGAGGCACTGTTCCGCCAGACCGCGCCCATGGCGGCGGATACCCAGAAAGAGACGTTCCAGTCCGTTCTGGCGGATGCCTTGGAGGACGCGTGCGACTACCAGGTGGTACAGGCAGTGCATGACCAGCTGTGCGGCATGGTGCAGGCCAACAAGGAGAACAAGGACGAGGCGCCCCTGACGGTCTCCAGATCCACCGTGGAGCGGGTACTGCAGGACCAGGGCGTTCCCCAGGAGCGGGTGGAGGAGTTTTCCCGTGAGTTTGACCGCCAGTTTGGCGAGGAGGCGGAACTGAGCCCCCGCAACATCGTCTCCGCCGGTCAGACAGAAGTGAAAACGCCGGACGTGCGCATCCAGGTGAACCCAGAGCGGGGAGACCTGGTGGAGACCCGTATCATCGACGGCGCCCGCTACATCCTCATCCGTGCCGAGGAGAGCGTGGAGGTCAACGGTGTGCCCATCTGTATCCGCTGAGGAGTGCATATCCATGGAGCTGTTGGAAAAACTGGCGGATTACGCCGCCGCAGATGTGTGCCCCATGCACATGCCCGGCCACAAGCGCCGGGACATGGGCGGAGGACTGCCCTGGCAGCGGGACATTACAGAGATCGACGGCTTTGATAACCTCCACGACGCGCAGAGCGTCCTGAAAGACGGCATGGACCGGGCGGCGCGGCTGTACGGCTCCCGACGGGCGTTCTTCCTGGTGGGCGGCAGCACCTGCGGCATCCTTGCGGGGATCTGCGCCGCCACCAGGCCGGGGGACACGGTGCTGCTGCCCCGGGAGTGCCACAAGTCCGTCTACCACGCCCTGGAGCTGCGGGACTTGAAGCCGGTCTACCTGCCGGTGCCCGTGGATGACGGGTTCAGCGTGGCGGGGAGCCTGCGGCCGGAGACGGTGGCGGCGGCGCTGGAGGCTCACCCGGAGGCAAAGCTGGTGATCGTCACCAGCCCGACCTATGAGGGCGTGGTCAGCGATGTGGCTGCCATCACGGCGCTGGCCCACCGGGCGGGGGTGCCGGTACTGGTGGACGAGGCCCACGGAGCGCACCTGGGTCTTGCGCCCTGGCTGCCTTCCGGAGCTGTGGCGGCGGGGGCGGATCTGGTGATCCAGAGCGCCCACAAGACGCTGCCCAGCCTTACCCAGACGGCGCTGGCCCATTGGAGCTCCGACCTGGTGCCGGCGGAGGAGCTTGCACGGCAGCTGGCCATTTTCGAGACCAGCAGTCCGTCCTATCTTCTGATGGGGTCCCTGGACCACTGCTATGCCCTTCTGGAAGAGCAGGGGGCGGCGCTGTGGGAGGCATACCGCCGAAATCTGGAGGCGTTCGACCGCCGGACGATAGAACTGCGGCATCTGCGGATTTTGTGTCACGGAGAAGATGCGGCGGCCAGCCACCCGGACTTTTTCGCCTTTGATCCGGGCAAGATCGTCATCAGCACCCGCGGCACCGACCTGACCGGCCCGGGACTGATGGATTTACTGCGGCAAAAGTTCCGTATTGAATTGGAAATGGCCCAGGCGGACTACGCCCTGGCTATGACCAGCCTGTGCGATACTGCCGGGACGCTGGGCCGGCTGGCGGACGCACTGCTGGAGATCGACGGTACCCTCCGTGCGGAAACAAAACTGTATTCGGTGCCGCAGTGCCCGCTGCCCCTGCCGCGGATGCCCATCTCTGCTGCCCGGGCGGCGGAGGGCGTGCTTCTTCCGGCGGAGCAGGCCGTCGGTAGGGTCTGCGGTGAGATGGTGTGGGCCTACCCGCCGGGTATCCCGCTTTTGGCGCCGGGAGAGGAGATCACGGAGCAGGTCCTGGAGGCATTGCGGGCCATGGCGGCGCAGGGGGTCATCCTCCATGCCGAGCGGAGTTGCCCGCCCCAGACGCTGTGGGCGGTGAAAAACGCGGAGGGCTAGTTGACAAACTACCTGGTTTTATGGTCTAATAGACAAGAGCGGGCGGCCCTTCGCCCGCGCCACATCTGTGACAAGGGAGGCTTGTAGTATGAATCACATCCAGACTCTGGAGACCCGTGACCTGGCCGGCAGCGTCCGCGACGGCGGCTGCGGCGAGTGCCAGACTTCCTGCCAGTCCGCTTGCAAGACTTCTTGCGGTGTTGCCAACCAGCAGTGCGAGAAGTGCGGCGAGGAAGCGTAAGCTGCATGGACAAAAAAGTCGCTGCCCGGCTGCTTAGCAGGCCGAGTGGCGATTTTTTTGAGATTTCACAGATGATTACATCGTACATAGAAAGAGTGAGAACATGATCCATCGTTACCAACTGAATGGGTATAACATTGTCCTGGATATATACAGCGGTTCCGTCCATGTGGTGGACGACCTGGCCTATGACGTGATCGGCCTGTACGAGGACCACACGGCGGATGAGATCGTTGCCGCCATGCTGGAAAAGTACGCCGGCCGGCCGGAGATCACGGAGCAGGAGATCCGGGAGGTCATTGAGAGTGTGGAGGAGCTCAAGGCCAAGGGCAAGCTCTTCGCGCCCGACCAGTATGAGCATCTGGCATTTGACTTCAAAAAGCGCAACACCGTTATCAAGGCCCTGTGCCTCCATGTGGCCCACACCTGCAACCTCACCTGCGACTACTGCTTTGCAAGCCAGGGCAAGTACCAGGGCGAGCGGGCACTCATGAGCTTTGAGGTGGGCAAGCAGGCCCTGGACTTCCTCATTGCCTCCTCCGGCTCCCGCCGGAACCTGGAGGTGGACTTCTTCGGCGGCGAGCCCCTCATGAACTGGGACGTGGTGAAGCAGCTGGTGGCCTATGGCCGTGAGCAGGAGAAGATCCACAACAAGAACTTCCGCTTCACCCTGACCACCAACGGCATGCTCATCGACGACGACGTGATCGACTTTGCCAACCGGGAGATGCACAACGTGGTGCTGAGCCTGGACGGCCGCAAGGAGATCCACGACCGTCTGCGCAAGACTCCCAGCGGCAAGGGCAGCTATGACATCATCGTGCCCAAGTTCCAGAAGCTGGTGGAGAGCCGTGGCGGCAAGGGCTACTACGTCCGCGGCACCTTTACCCATGACAATGTGGAGTTTACCAAGGACCTGCTGCACATGGCGGATCTTGGGTTCACGGAGCTTTCCATGGAGCCGGTGGTCTGCGCACCGGATGAGCCCTATGCCCTCACGGAGGAGGACAAGAAGGTACTCTTCGAGCAGTACGAGCTGCTGGCCAAGGAGATGATCCGCCGGAAGAAGGCGGGCAACGGCTTCACCTTCTATCACTATATGATCGATCTCAAGGGCGGTCCCTGCGTGTATAAGCGCATCTCCGGCTGCGGCAGCGGTACGGAGTATCTGGCTGTGACGCCCTGGGGCGAGCTGTTCCCCTGTCATCAGTTCGTGGGCGATCCCAAGTACTCCATGGGTGATGTGTGGCACGGCGTCACCAACACGGCCCTGCGGGATGAGTTCAAGCTCTGCAATGCCTATGCCCGTCCCGGCTGCAAGGACTGCTGGGCGCGGATGTACTGCTCCGGCGGCTGCGCGGCCAACGCCTACCACGCTACCGGCAGCATCAAGGGCGTCTATGAGTATGGCTGCGACCTGTTCCGCAAACGGATGGAGTGCGCCATCATGATGGAGATCGCCAACGCCGGCATTGAACCTGCTCATTCCGTGTGACCTGGTATTGCGAACGCCTCCGGCAGATTGTGTGCCGGAGGCGTTTGTTTGTCCTTGGGGCAAACGCGCATGCGTAAGGCGCTTTTTTTGCCTTTTTTTGGTCAGTTTGCCGACAAACGCCTTGCGAAATCGCGGCAGGTGTGGTATGGTCTAATTATAGCTGAAATGTCTGCCGTGAGCGGACAGGCGAGGAAAGGATCTGAGAAGATGCTGGATATTTTCGACATTTTGGGGCCTGTGATGGTCGGGCCTTCCAGCTCCCACACGGCGGGAGCGGTACGGATCGGGAACATGGCGCGCGCGCTTTTGGGCGGGCAGCCTGTCAAAGCGGACATTGCGCTGCACGGCTCCTTTGCGGAGACGGGACAGGGCCATGGCACGGACAAAGCGCTGGTGGCTGGGCTTTTGGGCATGCGTCCGGATGACCTGGATATCCCCCGGAGCTTTGAGATCGCGGAGGAGCGGGGACTGGAGTTTTATATCCATCCCGTGCAGCTGCGGGATGCCCACCCCAATACCGCGATTTTGACCGTGGAGGACGCCGACGGGAAGAAGCTGACGGTCCAGGGTGTATCCATCGGCGGCGGACGCATCCGGGTGGACAAGATCAACGGCGTGGACGTGAACTTCACCGGCGCCTACAATACCCTGGTGGTGCACCATCAGGATGTGGCGGGGGAGCTGTCCCGCATCACCAACGAGCTGGCGGTGGGCGGCGTGAACATCGCCAACATGAGCCTCTGCCGTTCCCGCAAGGGCGGCGATGTGCTGACGATCATTGAGATGGACCAGAAGCTGGAACCCAGCATGGTGAAGCGCATCCGTTCGCTTTACGCCGTCCATGATGTGACGTACTATGAAAAGGAGGATGCGTGATATGGCGCTGGAATCAATGCAGGAGATCTTTGACCGGGCACAAAGCGGCGGAAAGGAATTTTGGCAGGTAGTGCTGGATACGGATATGGATGAGCGGGAAGTCACTGCCGCGGAGTCCATGGAGCGGATGCGCACCACCTGGCAGGCCATGCTGGACTCGGTGGACCATTATCAGCCCCAGCGGCGCTCGGTGAGCGGCCTGGTGGGCGGAGACGGCGATCGTATGCGTCAGTACGCCAAGGAGAATGAGTCTCTCAGCGGTCCCTATCTGCAGGAGGTCATTGCAACGGCACTGAGCGTGGGCGAGTCCAATGCCTGCATGTGCAAGATCGTGGCCGCGCCCACGGCGGGCGCCTGCGGTGTGCTTCCGGCGGTGCTGGTGCCCCTTTATAAGCAGGGTGCCGCAGATGAAGAGACCATCCTGCGGGCGCTGTATGTGGCTTCCGGCATCGGCGCCGTGATCGCTTACCGGGCCTGCATCGCCGGCGCTGCCGGCGGCTGCCAGGCGGAGATCGGTTCCGCCTCTGCCATGGCCGCAGGTGCACTGACGGCTATCCGCGGCGGGAGCAACGCCCAGATCGGCCATGCGGTGGCCATGGCCCTGAAGAACCTGATGGGCCTTGTGTGCGACCCGGTGGCGGGCCTTGTGGAGGTGCCCTGCGTCAAGCGTAATGTGGTGGGTGCCGTCAACGCCATCAGCTGCGCCGATATGGCGCTGGCCGGCGTGGAGAGCCGCATCCCCGTGGATCAGGTCATCGACTGCATGGGTGAGGTAGGCCGCCGCATGCCGGTGGAGTTCCGGGAGACCGCCCTGGGCGGCCTGGCTGTGACGCCGGCGGGCCTTGCTGTGAAAGAGCGGATGCAGCGGGGCGAGTTCTGATTGAAAAAAGAAAGAGGTCCGTACCAAAAGGTACGGACCTCTTTTTTGGTATTACCGGGGCGGCAGAACCGTGGCCAGAACGGACTTGATGCGCCCCATATCCACGGGCTTTGCAATATGGCCGTTCATGCCGGCTTCCCGGGCGGCAGCCACGTCGTCAGTAAAAGCATTGGCAGTCATGGCCAGAATGGGAATGGTCTGCGCGTCCGGGCGGGGAAGGGCACGGATGGCCCGGGCGGCTCCGTAGCCGTCCAGCACGGGCATCTGAATGTCCAGAATGATGGCATCAAATGTGCCGGGAGAGCTGGCCGCAAAGGCGTCTACCGCCTCCTGTCCGTTTTGCACGGGGGTGATGACGGCACCTTCCATGCTCAATAGCTCCGTGGCGATCTCCATGTTCAGGAAATTGTCCTCCGCCAGCAGGAAGTGGCGGCCCTCCAAAGAAAACGCTTCGGGGTCCGTGGCGGGCTGTGGGGTTTGGGGTTCCTGCGCCAGATGACACGGCAGAAGAACGGTAAAGGTAGAGCCCTTTCCGCGTTCGCTCTGCACATCGATCCGGCCGCCCATCATTTCCACGATGCTGTGGGTGATGGCCATTCCCAGGCCCACACCGCTGGTCTTGCTGGTCATGGAAGTATCCTCCCGCTCGAAGGGCAGGAAGATCCGCTCCAGGAACTCCGGAGCCATACCGATGCCGTTGTCGCTGACGGTGAAGCGGTAGAAACGCTCATCCGGAGCACTGCCGGGCAGCTCTTCCGCCTGCAGATGGATGCGTCCGCCGGCGGGGGTGTATTTGATGGCGTTGGTCAGGAGGTTGTTCAGGATCTGATTGAGCCGGTTTCCGTCCGTCAGGATCTGCGTGGAGGGCGGCAGGGACATGTCCATAGAAAATTCCTGGTGATTGGCCTGGGCCTGCATCTGGAACATGGCGGCAGTCTCTTCCAGGTGGCGGCGCAGATCCACCGGGGCCAGATGCAGTTCCATCTTTCCCTGTTCGATCTTGGCGGTGTCCAGCACCTCGTTGATCAGATGCAGCAGCTGGGCGGAGGCGACTGAGACCTTGTCCAGGCACTCCCGGGCACGCTCCGGCTGGCTCAGGCTGTTCCGGGCCATATCCGTAAACCCGATCACGGCGTTCATGGGCGTGCGCATGTCGTGGCTCATGCGGGAGAGGAAGTCATTTTTGGCCTGAGATGCCAGCCGGGCATGCTCCAAGGATGTCCGCAGCATCTGGGTCTGTTCCAGAGACTTTGTTTTTTCTTCGTGTATGGTGCGGAAAGCCAGGATCACATGGGAATCCTCCGGCAGATCCCGCACCCAAAATCCTTCTGCGGAGGCCCAGCGGGGGCCTTCGCTGGTCTGTACCTGATACTCCATGTAGCAGCGGCCCGATGCCGTCCGCAGACGGTCCAGATTCTCAGCAGAAAAACGCTCCAGGAAACGGCTGCGGTCTTCCTCGTCCGGAATATGGTCGCTGACCTTTGCCAAAAACAGATGATAATCTGTGATTTTCTCCCATTCCGCATGACTGCGGCCCTCGTACTTGGAGACTTCACAGGTGCTGCCGCTGGTGTCCACAAGGACCACGCAGTAGTAGGTCTGCCCCAGGGCCTCAAAGCAGTTGAAGGCTTTCCGGTTGCGGCGGATGTGCAGGTAATTCTGTGCGCTCAGGTAGAGGATCACCACCAGGAACAGGCATTCCAGGCCCAGCTGGAAGTAGAAAAGGGCGGTGGCGTCTTTGGTGATGGCGGAGCGGGAAATGGTGACGATACACGTCCAGCCTCCGTCATCGACGATATAATAATTCTGATAGTTGTCCTCCTGGCCATGCCAGACGAAAGAGCCGCGGTTGGAGGTGAAATACTCATCCATCCATTGGAGATAGTCCTGCTGGGTGAACTGGTCCAGCTCACATTTGACATGTTCGTCCTGCCGGATCTGCTGGTGCAGGACTACGTTGCCGTTTTGGTCGATGACGGTGGCCGTACCGGGAAAAAGATCGCCGCTTTCCTGCCAGTCTGCCTGGATATCTCCCGCTCGGATGTCCAGAGCCAGCACGCTGACTCCGTCGGACAAGAGCATGGAGAGGCTGACGATGGTGGTGCCGTAGCGGTAGTCCTGATAGACCTCCGAACGGGCGCACTTGCCGCCGCTGGCCACCGCCTGACGGTACCAGGGGCGGCTGGTGGCGTCGTAGTCCGCGTCGGGCACCCAGCCGCTGGTGTAGACGGGCTGCCCCCGGAGGGAGCCGTAGAAGCCGCTCTCGTCGTAGTTCATCTGGGAGGCGTATTCATCGGAGAACTCCTTCAGCCACTGTTCCACCTGGGCGGTGGACATGCCCTGGTCCAGCATGGCCTCCACGGTGTGGGCGGCATCGCCCAGGATCTGGGCGTATTCCTCCAGGAAAGAGTCCACCTGGAGATTCAGGTAGTCAGCGGTCATCGAACCCAGCTCGTTGGCGGAGCGGTATGCGGCTCTGCCGGAGGCATATACGCCCAAAAAGGCGGTAACGCTCATCAGCAGCAGCAAAACCGTGCTCTGGATCAGAAAACGCTGGACATATCTTTTAGGCTGCTTCACGCGGCTCGCTCCCTTATCAGTTGGTTTTCCATATTATATCGTGTGCATGTCTGGATGGCAAGCGTGTACGGAAAATGACAGCAGGAGGCGTGCCGCGGCACGCCTCCTGGAAAAAAGAGCTGGATGCGATTTAATTCTTGGAAGACAGGGCTCTTTGCAGCCAATCCTTTCCGTCCACGAAGCGGGAGACGATGAAAGAGACCACATAGTCACCGGCGGAGTTGATCATGGTAGCGGGGGGATCCACCAGGTTGCCCAGCGTCACCAGGATGGGGAAGGCCAGCTCCATCTGGTCGGGGAAGAAGATGGAGCACATGATGTACTCGCCGATATAGCCGCCGCCGGGAACGCCGCTCATGCCCACGGAGGACAAAACAGCCACCAGAACGACTTTGATGAGCATATCGATACCGCCGAAATCCACGCCGAACACGCCGAATACAAAGGCGATCTTCAAAACGCAGGAGAAGCAGGAGCCGTCCATGTGCATGGTGGCGCCCAGGGGAAGCACCATGTCGGCCACGTCCTTGGAGACGCCGGTATCCTGCGCCTCTTCCATATTGGTGGGGATGGTGGCCACGGAGGAGCAGGTACCGAGGGACACCACAGCGGGCTTGGTGATGTGCTGGAACATGGTCTTCACTGCGCCCTTGCCGCCGCCGAACCAGGCGAAGAGAGGCCAGGCGGTGAAAATGTAGATGAAGCAGAGGGGATAGTATACCAGCAGTGCGCGGCCGTAGCTCTCGGTGATCTGAGGACCGTAAGTGGCCACCAGGTCGGCGAAGAAGCCGAAGAAGGCGATGGGGGCGTAGTAGGTGATGATCTTCACAAAGCGCATCATCACGTTGGAAAGGTCATCCAGGAACTGGCCCACCGGGGTGTTCTTGCCGCCGTTGAGGTTCACCGCAAAGCCGAACAGCAGGGAGAAGACGATCAGGGGCAGCATGGCCTTGCGGCTGAGCAGGCCCACAAAGTCTTCAGCGGTGAAGAAGTTGACGATCATGGTGGCCATGTCCGCGTGCTCACCGATGGCCTCGGAGGGGATCTCGGCCCAGGGTGTCAGGACAGGGGGGAACACCTGCATCAGCACATACATGATGACTGCGGCGATGGCGCCGGTGACCATAAAGGTACCGATGGTCACGCCCATGATCTTTCCGGCGCGCTTGCGGCTTTCCATATTGGCCACGGCACCGGCGATGGAGGCGAACACCATGGGCACCACGATGCAGAACATCATGTTGATGAACAGCGTGCCCAGAGGCTTGAGCACTGTGGCACCGGCGCTGATGGTGTTGCCGTCGGCGTCCTTGACCACAGGGAAAACCCAGCCGACAATGGCACCCAGGATCATGGATCCCAGCATGATGGCCAGAAATGCGTAGTTTCTGGCAACAGACTTCTTTTCCATAATAATGTTCCTCCTCCGTAGTTCACACACTTGGGGTATTCATTGCATAAGGCAGGTCCTCGTCCGTGACCTCTCCTTTACAAACGATGTTGGTGGGGCCGGTCAGGTAAAGACTTGCGATATGGGAATAGACCCGCTCGGCGTCGATCATCAGCTGACCGCCCTGCATATTGACCCGCACCTGCTGGCCGGAGACCTTTCCGGTCAGGGTAAGGACCGCCACCACACTGCCGGTGCCGGTGCCGCAGGCATAGGTGAAATCCTCCACGCCCCGCTCGAAGGTGCGCTCATAGATCTCGTCTTCACCGGTGATCTCATAGAAGTTCACGTTGGCGCCCTTGGGGAAGCTGGCGTGGTGCCGGATCTTGCGGCCCAGCTCCCGCAGCTCGTTTTCGTCGGCATCTTTCAGATTGTGATAAGGCACCACTGCATGGGGAAGCCCCGGATCGCCCAGTTCCACGTAAGAGCAGGCGTAGCGTACGCCGTCCACTTCCACGGGGTGATCCAGCAGCATCGTGGTCGGATCGTTCAGACGGATCCGGTAGAGGCGGCGGTCGATGCGCTGTCCCGTCACGATGCCGGCGGTGGTCTCCACGGTCTGCGTTTCACCTGCCAGACCGTTTTCGCAGCCGTAGCGGCAGATGCATCGGGCACCGTTGCCGCACATTTCACCGATGCTGCCGTCGGAATTGTAAAATAACATTTTGTAGTCGCCGCCTGCGGTGGGGGCTTCCACGACCATCAGTCCGTCAGCACCGATGGAAAGGTGCCGTTGGCAGAGAGTTCTGGCCATCTGAGGAAAACAGCTGACCGGAAGATGCTCTTCCAGATTGTTCACGATCAAAAAGTCGTTTCCGGCGCCGTTCATTTTCCAAAATTTCAATACAACACCTTCCTTGCTGGATTCTGATGCCATTATAACAGCACTCAATGAGCCTGTAAAATAGAAAACGTGCTAAAAAACATGCAAATCCTGCGAATGTCCAAAGAGGGTGCGATTGCATCCGGAGGCGGGATATGGTATTTTAATGGTGAGGTGGGAGACATGCCAAGAAAAAACGGGAGAAACACCCGCGGACGGATCATATCCGCCGCCTGGAAACTATTTTATGAGCAGGGATACGAGGATACCACGGTAGAGGATATCGTGTTTGAGTCCGGCACGTCCAAAGGATCGTTTTATCATTATTTCGATGGAAAGGACGCGCTGCTTGGGACGCTGGCTTATGTCTTTGATGAAAAATATGAGCAGCTGATGCAGGTCATGCCGCCGGATATGGACGCCATGGACCGGCTGATCTATCTCAACCATGAGCTGTTTGCCATGATCGACGGCGGCATCTCCATGGACCTGCTGGCCAGACTGCTGTCCACACAGCTGCTGGCTCGGGGCGAAAAGCACTTGTTGGATCGGAATCGCTACTATTTCAAATTGCTGCGTCAGATCGTCAGCCAGGGACAGGAGGCGGGCACGCTGCGCCGGGACAGGACGGCCAATGAGATCGTCAAGGCCTATGCCCTGTGGGAACGGGCGCTTTTATACGACTGGTGCCTGTCCGGCGGGGAATATTCGCTGGTGTCCTACACGGACAGCGTGACGCCGCAGTTTCTGGAAAGCTACCGAGCTTAAAAAATATTTGAAAAAGATTTCAATGGATTCTGGATAATCGTACAGTTGTTTATTTATTGAAATATAAAGGAAAATTTTAAAAATATCTAAACGGGGTATAGAATCTATTCTATACCCCGTTCTGTATTTTGTTCTGGTAAAAAGTGTAGTAAGATACCTGCTATTAGCGAATAAGGAGAGAGAATCACAATGACGAGCGCACAAATTTGCATCATGCTGGCCATTGTCGTTTACCTGGCTGCCATGCTGGGTGTCGGCGTATGGTTTGCGAAAAAGAACAACTCTGTGGATGACTTCTATCTGGGCGGACGCAAGCTGGGGCCCTTCGTTACCGCCATGAGCGCCGAGGCCTCGGATATGAGCAGCTGGCTTTTGATGGGCCTGCCGGGTGTGGCGTATTTGTCCGGCCTGGCGGAGGCCGGATGGACGGCCATCGGCCTTGCAGTGGGCACGTATCTGAACTGGCTCATCGTGGCGCGCCGCATCCGCCGCTACTCCACCCGGCTTGACGCCATTACGGTGCCCCAGTTTTTCTCCAAGCGGTGGGGAGATGAGCGTAATCTGCTCTCTGCCATCGCGGCAGTTGTGATCATCATATTCTTTATCCCGTATACCGCCTCCGGCTTTTCCGCCTGCGGAAAGCTGTTTTCTACTTTGTTCGGCATGGACTATGTGGCGGCTATGCTGATCTCTGCCGCGGTGATCGTGATCTATACGGTCATGGGCGGTTTCCTGGCAGCCTCTTTCACGGATCTCGTCCAGTCCATCATCATGACGGTGGCGCTGGTCGTGGTCCTGGGCTTCGGCGTGACCACCGCTGGCGGCATGGATGCCGTCATGAGCAATGCCCAGAGCCTGGCGGGGTATCTTTCCATGGTGAATATCCACGACCCTGCCACCGGTGGTTCCAACCCCTACGGGCTGTTGACCATCTGCTCACTGCTGGCCTGGGGTCTGGGCTATTTCGGTATGCCGCATATTCTCCTGCGCTTTATGGCCATTGAGGAGGAGAAGAAGTTGGCTCTCAGCCGTCGTGTGGCCACCACGTGGGTGGTGATCTCCATGGGCGTTGCCATCTTTATCGGCGTGGTGGGCAATGCCATGACCAAGGCTGGTGCCATGGATCAGCTGGCGGATGCGGAGACCATCATTGTCCAGATCGCCAGCCTGATCAGCCATCATGGTGTGCTGGCTGCGCTGCTGGCGGGCATCATCCTGGCAGGTATTCTGGCAGCTACTATGTCCACGGCGGACTCTCAGCTGCTGGCGGCCTCTTCCTCCGTGTCCCAGAATCTGTTTACGGAGTTCTTTGGCGTAAAGTTTACCGGTAAGCAGGGAATGATCGTTGCCCGCGGGACCATGGTAGTTATTTCCCTGATCGCTGCGTTCCTTGCAAGAGATCCCTCCAGCTCTGTGTTCCGGGTAGTCTCCTTCGCCTGGGCCGGATTCGGTGCAGCATTTGGTCCGGTGGTTTTGTTTGCCCTGTTCTGGAAGCGTTCTAATAAGTGGGGCGCATTGGCGGGAATGATCACCGGCGGTATCATGGTCTTCGTATGGAAGTACGGCGTGGCGCCGCGGCTGGGAGGCGTGTTCGGGATTTATGAGCTGCTGCCTGCGTTTGTGATGGCATCTGTGGCTATTGTGGTGGTGAGCCTTTTGACAGGCGAACCGGATCAGAAGATTCAGGATATCTATGACGAAGTCAAAGCCATGTAAAAGCGAACAGGTCAAGATACATTATAATTAGGAAAGTGGCGGACAACCTGCTTGTCCGCCACTTTTTTGCAAAAAACGAAGAAAGAGGAAAAAAGGTGTTGACAAAAGGGTGGAGGCGTGGTATTCTAACCAAGCTGTCGCCGCGGTGAGCACTGCGGCAGAGAGGAAATGAAAAAAGTACTTGACAGCGACCACAAGATGTGGTAATATAAAAGAGTTGCTGCTGATACGAAAACGGATCGGGCGTCAAAAACTTTTGAAAAAAGTGCTTGACAAACGAGATGAAGTTGAGTATAATAG
>DYBL01000056.1 GCA_019418625.1 Clostridiales bacterium
GTTAAGCTCGTTTCTGCCCACAATACTTGGCTGGCGACGGCCCGGGAAGATAGGTAGTGCCAACACAAAGACAGCTCATCTTGAGCTGTCTTTTTTTGTTTCCCGCGTTGTTTTTCTGTGTTATGATGATAAAAAGTGGTACTGAACTAAAAAGAGCGGAAGGAGAGATCACTATGGTCGATCCCAGAAATCGCCAGCTTCAGCCGCCGATTTCTCGCAGTTGGCTCCGACTGCGGGCAGGAAAAGCTTATTACGCGGGAAAACGGTATTTGTTATGGTGCAGTCCCCGATATCATTGGGCGAAAGTCAAGGAAAAAAGTTTGCTGCCAAGTCTCTATTTTTCTCACGAAACGCCTCTGTACCGGCATTTGCGGGGTGAGGATATGGTGCTGCAGGAAAACAAGGTGGTGAATCTACGCCTGGCCGCGGCGAAGCTCAACGGACTGCTCCTTCGTCCTGGGGAGACATTCAGCTACTGGAAGACCATCGGAAAGCCTACCCGAAAAAAAGGGTACCAGGACGGCATGGTGCTGTTTTTGGGCAGGATCGGCACCGATGTGGGAGGCGGGTTATGTCAGCTCTCCAACCTGATTTTCTGGATGACCCTCCATACGCCGCTGACCGTGGTGGAGCGGTACCGCCATTCCCATGATGTATTCCCGGATGCCAACCGGACTCAGCCGTTCGGAAGCGGCGCTACCTGCGCCTATCCGCACCGGGATCTGATGATCCGCAATGATACGGATGCGGTGTTCCAGCTGTGTGTGCGGGTGGGTGAAACACATCTGCACGGGGAATGGCGCAGCGTGTCTCCTCCACAGGTACGCTATACCATCGTGGAGCGGAATCCGCGTATGGACCAGGCTGCCTGGGGCGGCTATATACGCCACAACGAACTGTATCGCTGTACCTTTGACTTGAAAGGATCCTTTTTGCGGGAGGAATTTCTCTTTTCCAACGATGCGATCATGATGTACTCTCCGCTGCTGCCGGAACAGGAATAGACTCCTTGACATACCTCGACTGTCTATGTATACTAAGCATAGATAGCCGAGGTATTTTGCGGGAGGTGAAGATATGAGTGCCTTTGGGGACTGGTGTGAGATTGTCACCCGGCAGGTACGCTTTTGGCCGGATCACGCCGAGATTGCCCGGGAGCTGGGGGACCACTATGAAGACCATCTCCGGGACCTGGAGCGGATCGGATATGCCCCGCAGCTGGCACGGCAGCGGGCGCTGGAGGCCATGGGGGACCCGGAGGAGGTGGGCCGGGGCATGGATGCGGTCCATCAGCCGCTGCTGGGGTGGCTGTGGATGGTGAGCCGCTGGGGCGTGTGGCTGCTCTTGTTCATTGCATTCCTGGTGTTTGGAAGTGACCTATACTGGTTTTCCCAATTCACCGATCCGGCGCCCCGGGACGGACAGTACGAGGCTGATGGATTTTTCCGCTTTGAGGTGGGCAGCTGGGAAAAAGAGCAAGCTGTTCTTGTTTTTTCCGGGACGGGTGACACTGTGGTGGAGCGGGGCGGAGACACCTGGAGCGTTCCCTATGCGGCGGTATGGAAATGCGACTATCCCGGCGAGAACGGCGATTCGGGATATACCCTGTATTGGACCACCGTGGTGCTGGCCAGGGACGACAAGAACCCCTTTGATGCTGCTGACAGTGCCTTTAAAGAGGGCCTGGTCCTGACGGCATCCGACGGGACGTACTATGATGACCGCTATGAGCGCATCGGTACCGATGAAAACGGGAGGGGGATCTGGGGGCCCGCCGACGGGCGTCTCCATGTTGCGAAAATGGCATCGGACCCATTCCGCACCCTCTATTACATCTCCTTCACCGGCCCGACCCAGGATGATCCGCCGGGGGAGTGGTGTGAAGTCTCCTATCCCTACGGCAAGCCCTGGAGCATCCGCATCGACTGGGAGGAGGCGGCGCCATGAAGATCTTCAGACTCACCCGCCGGCAAAAGCTTGTGCGCAATCTGTTGGTCATCGTGCTGCTGGTGTTCTGCGTGGAATGGTGTCTGGGCTTTCCCGCCTGGCGGACGGAGACACTGATCCGTCGGGCAGAGCAGGCGTACTTGCTGGAGCCTGTGACGGAGATCTGGATGGAAATGGGAACTGCGAGCAGGGATGAGAGCCACATGCTCTATGGAGAAAACAACGGCCAGCTGATCTATATGTCCTACGAGGAAGGAATTCTTGGAAAATATCTTGAGAACGTGAAGTTGTACCGGCCGGAGGTCCGGTATATCGTATACTACCAGACAGAACCGGACGGTCAATATGTCAGCCGTACCGCCTGGGTCATCGGCTTTTTGGAAGAGGCAGAGCGGATGGAGCTGGAGCTGACGCTGCAGGATGTGAACGGCGTACAGGCCACCTTGACCCTGGAGGGGACGAAAGTCGATGACCACTGCTTCTCCTTTGCCTCTACGCCAGAGGAAAACCGGGATATCGGGATCTTGTGGCGGGAGGAGATCCGGGGAGGAGGGGTACTGCGGATCTATGACTGCACCGATACTTTACTGGAAGAGCGCGCATACGATGTGCTGAGTCTCTTGGCTGACGAATAAGGAGGTTTCCCATGAAGATCGACAAAAGCCTGATCAGCGGCAGTACGACGCTTTTGATCTTGTCCCTGCTGAGCCGGGAGGAGATGTACGGCTACCAGATGATCACGGAGCTGGCCCGGCGCTCCGACCATACCTTTGAGCTGAAGGAGGGCACGCTCTATCCCATCCTCCACGGTCTGGAGGCGGAGGGACTGGTGACGGTACGGGAAAAGACGGCGGAGACCGGACGGTCCCGCAAATATTACCAGATCACCCAAAAGGGACGCAGGGCGCTGGAGGAGAAAAAGGCGGAGTGGAGCCTGTTTGCGGAAAAGGTGAATGCGGTACTCTGTGAAAGCGTATGATCGCAAGAAGGGCAGGACGGCGATGACGTCCTGTTCTTTTCTTGCGGGCAGTGGGCGGACGTGCTATAATCAACTGCATCTGCGGGAAAGGAGAGAAATCCATGCAATACGGAACCATCATTCCAGGCCGTTTTTTGTCGCGCCCCAACCGCTTCATCGCCATGGTGGAGACGGAGCACGGCGTGGAGCGGGTCCATGTGAAGAATACGGGCCGCTGCCGGGAGCTGCTGGTGCCGGGAGCCACGGTGTATTTGGCCAAGGGCGAGAATCCCAACCGGAAGACCGCCTGGGATCTGGTCACGGTGGACAAGGGCGGCGTGCTCATCAATATGGATGCCCAGGCGCCCAATGCGCTGTTTCATGAGTGGGCTGCAGCTGGCAGCTTTTTGCCGGACGTAATACGGATTCGCCCTGAGTACCGCTACGGCGAATCCCGGCTGGATTTCTGCCTGGAGACGCCAGGAGGGCTGCATCTGGTGGAAGTCAAGGGCGTGACGCTGGAAGAGGGCGGCGCAGCGCGTTTTCCGGATGCGCCTACGGAGCGGGGCATCAAGCATATCCAGGAGCTGGAGCGGGCAGTGAAAGCGGGCCTTGACGCTACGCTCTTTTTCGTGGTACAATTTTCAAACGCGCGCTCTGTGGCACCCAATGACGAGACCCACCCGGCGTTCGGCCAGGCCCTGCGGCAGGCTGCGTCTTCTGGAGTGCGGGTGTGCGCATGGGACTGCACCGTCACACCTTCGTGCGTGCAGATTTGCCGGAGCGTGCCGGTGATACTTTAAAAACGTTTTGGGAGCGGGAAGTTGCAATGAGCCTGTTGGAGTTATTTTTGATCGGGATCGGCCTTTCCATGGACGCCTTTGCAGTGGCCATCTGCCAGGGCTTATCCATGTCGAAGCTCAATCTGCGCCGCGGTGCGGTGATCGCACTGTTTTTCGGTGGATTTCAGGCGCTCATGCCCTTGGCGGGCTGGCTGCTGGCCTCCCGGTTCGCTGCATCGATTCAGGGGATCGATCATTGGGTGGCGTTTGTACTGCTGCTGATGATCGGCGGCAGCATGCTGCGGGAGGCACTGGGGGAGCAGGAAGAGACGGATGCTGCCTGCACCTCGGAGGAAAAGCTGGATCTGAGGCAGCTTTTGGCCATGGCTGTTGCTACCAGCATCGATGCGCTGGCGGTCGGTGTCACGTTTGCCTTTTTGGAGGTTGCCATTGTGCCGGCGGTTTCCCTGATCGGCTGTACGACCTTTTGTATCTCTCTGGCCGGCGTTGCCATCGGAAACTTCTTCGGATCGCGTTATGAGAAGCGGGCCGAGGCCGTGGGCGGCATCATTTTGATCCTGCTGGGCGTGAAGATCCTGGCGGAGCATATGGGTTATCTTTAAAACGTAAAGCGCCCCGGGAATTCCCGGGGCGCTTTCTTATGAACGTTCAGCAGCAGGGGGAGGGATTGCAGCCGCCGTTGCCGCCGCAGCCACAGCCGCAGCCGCCGTTGTTGCCGCTCCAACCGCTGTTGCCGCAGCAGCACCAGATGATGATGAGCAGGATGATGATCCAGCAGCAGTTACCGCCACCAAAACCGTTATTGCACATACAGGAAACCTCCTAAAAGACGTAGACCGGAATCGGCCTCAGTCCATAGTATGGCAACGGGGTCAAAGACGTGACATTTATTTTCTCTGGCCGGGGACCATGTCAGCGGCGGTCTGAGACTGTGCGGCGGTAAAGACGCCCCGCTGCAGCAGAGTGTCCCGCAGAGTCCGGGTATCGCCGGAGAGCTGGGCATCCAGGGCGTAATAGGAGATGTAGACCAGATCAGCCCGCAGAAACGAAGTGGTTTGCAGCATAGATACTTCCCCGGGCGTCAGCAAAGAACAGCTCAGAGCCCGCTCCAGCGCGTCAGAGATCACCTTGTTGTCCGCGGAGCTGTAACCCAGCGCACGCAGCATGAACTCCACATACTGATTGGCGGAGATGGCCTGGCTGGGGCGGAAGGTCGTGGCGGTATAGCCGTTGGTATAGCCTTTTTCGTAGGCGTAGCCCACATATTTTTCCGACTGGGTGCCCGGCGCGATATCCGTGAAGGGCTGGCTGCCGCTCCAGGAGAGGGCCTGTTCCTCCTCGCCCAGCACACGGATGAACATGATCAGTGCCTGCAGCCGGGTGGGAGCCACTTCCAGGTCGTAGCCCTGGCCGTAACCGGTATAGCTGCCCTTGAACAGGTTGAGCGTTTTCAGGGCTCCGGCCATGGCGTTATAGTCCACGGCATCAGAATAGCTGAAAGAGTAGTTTCCCTGGTAATCCACCACAGCGGTCTTGGAAGTCACCATGAACAGCGCGGAGGTGTCCTCGGCCACCAGATATCGGTGGTTGGGGATCAGGGAGGTACCGCTGGAAACGGCGGTGCCGGTGGTCACATCCACCACTGCACCGGCAGGGAAGGAGAGCTGGGCGCTGCCTGCCAGCAGCATCACACTGGTACCCGTGGTGCCCAGAAGGACGTCCTGCGCTTTCAGCCGGCTCTCAGTCCAGAAAGCCGCCGTGCTGCCGGCAGAGGACTGGCCTGTCCCGCCCTGCAGGATCTGCGCATCAGACTGGTCCAACTTTTCCTCCACCTGTCGGTCTACTGTGTTGGTGAAAATACCTGTCAGATAAGAAAGGGAGATCAGGGGATCGCCTGCGTCACCGGCAGCGGCGGCGGAGGCAGCAAGGATGCACAGCAGAAGACCGACTGTGATCACAAATACCTTCTTTTGTTTCATTGGCGGACGGCATTCCTTTCTCCAAGCCGCGTTCAGCGGTTGGAAATCCGATAGCTGAGGGTCAAGAGGCTGTCAGCAAAGTGGATGTTTTCAAATTTTACATCCGCTGAGTTGCTCATCAGCTCCACATTTGTAAAATTCCAGAAGCCGCGCACGCCCAGCTCAATGAGTCGGTTGGCGGTATCCTGTGCCACGGACTGCGGGATGGTCAGCACCACCACGTCCACTTTGTGCTCCCGAATGAAGCTGTCCAGATCGTTCATGGAATAGATGGGGACGCCGTTGACGGAGGTTCCGATCACGGAGGGGGAGATGTCAAACGCGGCGTCTACGGTAAAGCCGGTGTGGGAGAAGGGAAAGTTCTGCAGCAGCGCGTGGCCGAGATTGCCAACGCCGATCATAACGAGATGGTGGTCATTGTCCACACCAAGAATATGTCCGATCTCTGCGCGAAGCTCCTCCACATTGTATCCATAGCCCTGCTGGCCGAATTCACCGAAGCAGCTGAAGTCCTGGCGGATCTGGGAGGCTGTGATGTTCATCTCCTGTCCCAGGGAGTGAGAAGAGATGCGGACCACGCCGCGGCTGCAAAGGTCGGTGAGCTGACGATAATATCTGGGAAGACGCCGGATCACGGCGTCAGAAATGTTTTCTTTTTTCAAAGTGCTCAACTCCTGTTTGGCGTATCGTTAAAATATTCGCAAATGTAGTTTAACGCAAAATCCAGGACTTGTCAAATTTTTTAACAATCTGAATTTCAAAAAAATTTTTGAAAAAGGGGTTTACAGTGGGGGAAAATCTTGCTATACTACTTCAAGACGTGTGAGCGATCCATGTCTTATATAGATGCGCCCGTAGCTCAGTTGGATAGAGTGACAGACTCCGACATTTCAGGTCGTTCCAGTTGAGATGCAGCGCAAAGCCCTGTGGTCACTGGGATCACGTCTGCGAAGCGGAAACAAGACGCCGCCGTTGACTACTATTTGACCACTGTTTCCCCCGCAACCGCAAATCCCCTGCAAGTGAATATGCGCCCGTAGCTCAGTTGGATAGAGTGTCAGACTCCGACATTTCTGGCGGTTCCAGTTGAGATGCAGCGCAAAGTCTTGTGGTCACTGGGATTGCGGCTGGGAAGTGAAAAGAAATCGCCGCCGTTGACTACTATTTGACTACTGTTTCCACGCAACAGCAATTCCCCTGCAAGTGAATATGCGCCCGTAGCTCAGTTGGATAGAGTGTCAGACTCCGACTCTGAAGGTCGCTGGTTCGAATCCAGTCGGGCGTACCAACAGAAGACACTTGCGAAAGCAAGTGTCTTTTGTTTTCATTTAGGCAAAGGAGGTTTCGCCATGGCGCTCGAGAATAAACTGGGACTCACATCCTCTGCCGACCTTGCCCGTGAAGAAGAGCGGATCAGCAAAAAGAAGGCCGTTGCGCTGTTTGAGACGGGACTGTTGGATCAGCTGGAGGCGGGGACTTTTTCCTCTCTGCAATTCATTCACAAGTACCTCTTTAACGAGATTTACGACTTTGCCGGCGAACTTCGCACCGTCAACATCGCCAAGGGCAATTTCCGTTTTGCTCCGGTGATGTACCTGGAAGCGGCCCTCTCCAATATTGAAAAGATGCCGCAGTCCACCTTTGATGAGATCATCGAGAAGTATGTGGAAATGAACATCGCCCACCCTTTCCGTGAGGGCAACGGGCGCAGTACCCGCATTTGGCTGGATCTGCTGCTGAAAGCAGAGCTTCATCAGGTGGTTGACTGGAGCCGCGTGGATAAAGAGGATTATCTGCTGGCGATGGAGCGGAGTCCGATTCGGGATACGGAGATCAAGTATATCCTGAAAAACGCACTTACGGACGAGATCGACAGCCGGGACGTCTATATGAAAGGCATCGACCACAGTTACTACTATGAGGGCTATACGGCCTTCAAGGCTGAGGAACTGTGAACATCTCATGTTACAGCAAAAAAAGAGGCAGGAACCAATTCGGTTCCTGTCTTTTGATTATTCCGACAACAGTTTCTTTCATGTGGGCGGTGCAGTGACATCCAGCGTTCCTTTTCGTACCGATGAACCGGAAGGGTTTCCTGCGGTTGCTACGGCGGCCGCCTGTTTGTTCTTATCGAACGCATGGGTATAGATGTCCAGCGTGGTGGAGGGCGGGTTGCTATGCTTCTGATTTTTGTGGGGAAACAGAGGGGCAGGCGGAGAGAAATAATTGCATACGGAGAAGCAAAGAGATATACTGAGCGGTGGATAGGGCATGCCTGATTGGCTGGAGATTGGGGGAGGAACACTAGGATGGGACAGCTGTCAAATATTAAAAACCAGGCGCTGACAGAGCGGATCGAAGAGCATTTGTTTCAGTATATTCTGGATGCCAAGCTGCCGGTGGGAGCGAAATTGCCAAACGAATATCAGTTGGCGGAGCAATTTCATGTGGGCCGAGGGACAATCCGTGAGGCGGTGAAGCTGCTGGTCTCACGCGGGGTTCTAAGGGTCAAACACGGATCAGGCACATATGTCAGTTCCCTGACACCGCTTCAGGCTAACCCATTGGGGTTAGATACCATAGAGGATAAGATACAGCTGGCTCTGGATTTGACGGATGTGCGATTGATGCTGGAGCCAACGATTGCTGAGCTAGCTGCTATAAACCGCAGCGAAGAGGAGACTGCTTTGCTAATAAAGTACAGTGACGCGGTTCGCAGGCGGATTGAGGCCGGGGAGGACTACCTGATGGAGGATATGGCCCTGCATGCACATATTGCGGTATGTTCCCACAATATGGTGGTAAAAACCCTGATGCCGATTATTGATGCAGCCGTCATTTCCATAGCCAATATTACCCGGCAGGTTCTGCTGCAAGCAACGATCGAGACCCATGGACGAATTGTAAATGCGATTCTGGCGCGGGATCCTATGGGTGCCCGGGCAGCAATGACCATGCATTTGGAAATGAACCGCCATGTAATCATGCAGGAGCAGGAGAGCAAGCAGAAAGCCCAGCAGAAGACCTAAGTCCTGACGCCATCAATAGAACGCCGCAAAAACAGTGTGGTTTTTGCGGCGTTTTTGCGCCGCTGGAGACCTGGCCCGTCGTGAAAAGTCATCATATGACTTTTCTTTCCAAATGCGAGAAAACAGACGAAATAGGACAAAAAAAGTGAAAAAACATGTGATTTTTGGCGAGATAACCATAGATAAAAAGGAGATTTTGTGAGAAAGTAGAAAGACATTTGAACAACTTGCAATACCACTTTTCGAAAATTATAATACAAGGCAGATATCGAAAAGGAGAAACAGCCGGCTGTTTTAACCCAATGAAATGCTCTGCTCGAAGAGAGAAAGTACAGGAGGATTGAACAGTATGTCTCGTAGTGAACACATTTTGAAGGGGCTGGGAAACCAATATTATCGCGCCACCTACAAGTCTATGGGTTTTACCACGGAGGACCTGAAACGTCCGATCATCGGCATTGCCAATGCGTGGAGCGAATGTGTGCCCGGTCACTATAACCTGCGGCAGGTGGCCCAGAGAGTGAAAGACGGAATTTACCGCGCCGGTGGTACACCTGTGGAATTTGGCGTCATCGGTGGATGTGACGGTATGGGGCAGGGCCACGACGGAATGCATTTTATTATGCCGTCCCGGGAGCTGATTGCCGACTCCATTGAGTCTATGGCCCAAATCAACCTTTTTGACGGACTGGTGATGCTGGGTTCCTGTGACAAGATCGTTCCCGGCATGCTGATGGCGGCGGCCCGGCTGGACATTCCCTGCATCTTTTTGCCCGGCGGTCCCATGGAGGGAGGCGTGGAATTTGACGGACGCCAGTCGGACCAGACCTCCAGTACGGAGGCTTACGGCATGCTGACTGCCGGAAAGATCACCCAGGAAGAATATGTTGCCCTGGAGAATACTGCCTGCCCTGGCTGTGGCTCCTGCTCCTATCTGGGGACGGCCAACACTATGTGCGCTCTGGCCGAGGCCATGGGAATGACCCTGCCAGACGGCGGCACGGCTCCCGCAACCTCTGCCATGCGCATGATGAAGGCGGAAGAGACCGGCGTCAAGATCATGGAGCTGGTGGAGAAGAACATCACCTCCCGCCAGATTATCACGGACGCCTCTCTCCGCAACGCGGTCAAAGCCTGTCTGGCCATGAGTGGTTCTACCAATGCGGTGATGCACCTGACGGCCATCGCTTATGAGGCGGAGCTTGACATCCGCATCCTGGATGAGTTCGACCGCCTCTCTGATACGACTCCCCAGCTGGCAAAGATGAACCCCTCCTGCAAATACAACATCGTGGATTTTTACAGAGATGGCGGTGTGCCCCGTCTGCTGGAGAACATGAAGTCTATGCTGGAGACGGATGTCATGACTGTCACCGGGCACACGATGGAGGAAAATATTTGTGCCCACAAGTATCTTTATCCTGCCACCGGTCTGGTGAATCACACCCTGGATGATCCCTTCGGATATACCGGCGGTGTGGCTGTCCTGCGGGGCAACCTGGCCCCCGATACCGGTATCACCAAGCCCGGGGCCTTTGACAAAAGCCTGCACCATTTCAAAGGTGAGGCCATCTGCTTCGACTCTGAGGAGGCTGCTGAGGAAGCCATTCTCAACGGAAAGGTCCGTGACGGGCATGTGGTGGTCATCCGCTACGAGGGCCCCAAGGGCGGCCCGGGTATGCGGGAGATGTACAAGGCCATGAAGTACCTCTATGGCCGCGGGCTGGCAAAGACCACGGCCCTCATCACGGACGGTCGATTCTCCGGGACCAATAACGGTTGCTTTGTGGGCCACATCTCTCCGGAAGCTGCTGAAGGCGGCCCCATTGCCATTGTCCGAGACGGTGACATCATTGAAATTGATGTAGACAATAAAAAGCTGGATCTGCTGGTCCCTCAGGAGGAAATTGAAGCTCGCTTGAAGGATTGGAAACGTCCTGAGCCCAAGTTCAAGAAAGGCTGGCTGGGACTTTACTGCAAACTGGCTGCCTCCGGTTCTGAGGGTGGCGTCATGAAGTTTGATCGCCTTTAAGGAACGGAGAGGAGGAGAGCTGTTATGGACGGAGTTACGGTTTCTGTATTGGGCGCCCTGGTGGCGCTAGCAATCGCCATCATTCTGATTTTAAAGAAAGTGCAGCCAACTTACGCCATGATTTTTGGCGCTATCATCGGTGGCCTTGTTGGCGGAGCCGGACTGGGTGGCACAGTAGATTATATTGTTTCCGGAACGCAGGGTATCGTATCTGCCATCATCCGGATTGTCACCGCTGGTATTTTGGCCGGTGCCTTGATTGAAAGCGGTGCTGCAGACCGGATTGCCCAGGCGATTATCAAGACACTGGGCACCAAACGGTGCCTCATCGCTATGATGTTGGCCACTTGGCTGCTGACGGCCGTGGGAGTATTTGGTGATGTGGCGGTGATTACCGTTGCTCCCATTGCTATTCAGATGGCCCGTCGGGCTAACTACCATAAATTGGGCGTTCTGATGGCTATGGTGGGTGGAGTCAAGGCTGGTAATGTTATGAGCCCCAATCCCAATGCTATTGCCGCTGCAGAGGGCTTCGGTCAGCCTTTGACTTCTGTGATTGCAGTGGGCATCATTCCGGCAGTTACCGCGCTGATCGTTACAGCGCTGCTGGCCAGGGCTCTGGCATACAAAGGCTCGGTAATTACGGATAACGATATCAATGCGATGGAGGAGAAAGATCTTCCTTCCCTGGGAGCGGCGCTTTCCGGTCCCATTGTCACCATAGCCCTTCTGGTCTTGCGCCCTATTGCCGGAATTACCGTGGACCCGCTGGTAGCCCTTCCCGTGGGTGGTATTGTGGGAACCATCGTTATGGGCAAGACCAGGGAAATGGGACGGTATTTTACCATGGGCCTTGGGAAGATGAGCGGCGTAGCTATGCTTTTGATCGGCACTGGTGCCTTATCCGGTATCATTTCTAATTCTAATCTAAAAGATGTGATCACTGCATTTATTGATGCCATGGGTCTGCCTGGATTTATGCTGGCTCCCATTGCCGGCATCTTGATGGGGGCGGCTACCGCTTCCTCTACTGCAGGCACGACGCTGGGTAGCCAGATTTTTGGCCCCACCGTAGTGGCCAGTGGAGTATCTCCCTTGGCGGCTGCGGCGATGACCCACGCTGGCAGCTTTGCCTTTGACGGCCTGCCGCATGGTTCTTTCTTCCACGTCAGTGCGGGTGCCGTGAATATGGATATTCGGGAACGGCTGCAGCTGATCGTTTTTGAATCGCTGAACGGTTTGGCCATGGTGGCGATGAGTACGTTGGTGTTCGGAGTGCTTCGCTTGATGGGGTGACATCTTGGGGAGGATGTGGCCTGTACGGCCCGCTCTGTGTGTTCCCAGCCTTTTGACGTGGTCAGGCTCAGAACAGGAGGGGGGTGACCCATTGGAAATCGACCTGAAAAAAGCAGACTGGATACCTGAACTGCTCCAGATTGTGCGGACAGCGCAAAAAAAGACACTGGGAAGAACAATTGAGGCTTAACCAGAGAGGCGCCGCTTACGCGGTGCCTCTCTGGTTTTTAATTAGAGTGTATTCATGGATTTAGAAGCAAACCAGTAAAAGAAATTCTTTCGTTCCAGATGCTCATGAAGATGGTAATTGTAGTTTTACCATTTAATACCAGAAAAAAATGCAAGCGTCAGATTCCTGAGGATATCATTAATGAACAGGTAATGCCAAGCAGTTCCTATATGCTCAGGGAAAAAGAGTATGAGGCATCAAAGGCTAGAACTACTCCATTCGATGTTCATTGCAAATCCCTGTTGGAATACTTTGGGTTAAGACAAGCTGTCTATGATGGGTATTTCTCTGATCAAAACGGAATTCTCATCTGCTTTGATGCTAAATTGGCTAGCTTTGGTGATGGTTGAATTATGTGTAACGATTACTTGGGCAAGTACGTATCCGGGACGGGACTTGAAGTGTTTGGGAGGTGCTATGGAGAGAAAGCATTTTTTATCGATTCCGGACGAGAATAGAAAGTTCGGAATAGCTAGGTTTATTTTGAAACAGCCGGATATTTGGCTCTATTGAGCCTCAAGATGTCTTCAAACCTGATGACGCTGGTTTTAATCAATCTATGAAACGATGGAGTACGTTGGCATTTTGAATGGAAGTACTGGTGCCGTATGACGGAAACATGATTTCCATTTTGGATTTTTGCTGGTCAGATCTCCAGCCCGTCCTGGAGCACCCGGCTGGCCGCCTGTTTGTTCTTATCGAACGCATGGGTATAGATGTCCAGCGTGGTAGATGGCTGGCTGTGGCCCAGGAGGCCCGCCACCGTGGCCACGTCCGTGCCGTTTGCGATGAGCAGGCTGGCGTTGGTGTGCCGCAGGGAGTGGACGTTCAGATACTCCGGCAGGCCGTGCTTTTTCAGGATTAGCTTGAACCGCCAGGTGAAGGTGGAAGGCGTCATGGGAAGGCGGCAGCCCTTGCGGCGGAACAGGAAGTCTCCGTCCTCCAGCTCTCTGCCGTCATAGGTCTCCGTCTCCCATGTACACTCCCGGCGGTATTCTCTCAGCAGGGATTCCATCTCCAGAGAGAAGTATACATAGCGGTCCCCGGAGACAGTTTTGGGAGCCTTGGTGAAGATCTCCTCGTCCGTCACCTTTACCGCGTTCCGGTGGATGTGGATGGAGCGTTGCTCCCAGTCAATGTCGCCCCATTGCAGGGCGCAGCACTCGCCCCGGCGCATGCCTGTGGCGATCACCAGCTTGAAGTAAGTCTCATACTTGATGCTCTCGTCCTCCAGAGCGGAGATGATCTTTCCTACGGTCTCCGCGTCCGCAATTTTCTTCTCTCTCTTTCGTCCCGCATAGCGGTAGGTGCGCCAGGCGGGGTTATGACGCAGAAAGCCACACTCCACGGCATCGGAGAGGATGCTGCACAGCGTAGCGTGCACGCCCTCCACGGTGTACTCAGAGAGTGGCTTTTTGGTTTCCGAGCTGACGGTCTCACGGAGCTGGGCGTAGAAAGCACGGAAGTGTTCCGGCCGCAGTTCCGTGAGCCTGTAGTGGCCCAGGGCAGGGAGAATTCGGACGATGTCCTGCTGGTCCCGGCGGATGGTGGACTTGGCCAGCTTGCCGGGGGCGATCTCCCGCAGCCACAGATCGATGTAGGCAGCCAGGGTGATGGGCTTTGGGGATTCCTCCGGGGTATCCCGGCAGGATCGCTCGAAGAGCACCGCCTGCTCCTGGAGCCATTTCTCCCTCTGCTTTGGCGTCAGCCCTTCGGGCGGATGGACGGTTTTCTGCCGGGGCTTGATGCGCGCGCCTTTATAGTCGTACCCCATGGAGACCACGATGAGATAGCTGTTACCCCGTTTTCGGATGCTTGCCATATGGTGTTGACCTCTCTTTCCTTGGCCTCATTCCAGCTGAGGCCTGTTTGGCAAACACAACATACCGAAAGCTTTGGCCAAAAGCCATCACAATTTTTGCAAATTCCATTTTTCTACGAAACCGACAATCACGCCCCCCGACGCTTTTGATGAGATCATCGAGAAGTATGTGGAGATGAACATCGCCCACCCCTTCCGGGAAGGCAACGGGCGCAGCACCCGCATCTGGCTGGATCTGCTGCTGAATCATCAGGTGGTCGACTGGAGCCGCGTGGATAAAGAGGATTATCTGCTGGCCATGGAGCGCAGCCCGATTCGGGATACGGAGATCAAGCATATCCTGAAAAACGCGCTTACGGACGAGATCGACAGCCGGGATGTCTATATGAAAGGCATTGACCACAGCTACTACTATGAGGGCTATACGGCCTTCAAGGCTGAGGAACTGTGAACATCTCATGTTACAGCAAAAAAAGAGGCAGGAACCGATTCGGTTCCTGCCTCTTAATCATTCCAGACCACATGTTCAGATCTCCAGCCCCTCCTGGAGCGCCCTGCTGGCCGCCTGCTTGTTCTGATCGAAGGCATGGGTATAGATGTCCAGCGTAGTGGATGGCTGGCTGTGGCCCAGGAGGCCCGCCACCGTGGCCACGTCCGTGCCGTTTGCAATGAGCAGGCTGGCGTTGGTGTGCCGCAGGGAGTGGACGTTCAGATACTCCGGCAGACCGTGCTTTTTCAGGATCAGCTTGAACCGCCAGGTGAAGGTGGAGGGCGTCATGGGAAGGCGGCAGCCCCTGCGGCGGAACAGGAAGTCCCCGTCCTCCAGCTCTCTGCCGTCATAGGTCTCCGTCTCCCATGCGCACTCCTGACGGTATTCTCTCAGCAGGGATTCCATCTCCAGAGAGAAGAAGACATACCGGTCCCCGGAGACGGTCTTGGGCGCCTTGGTGAAAATCTCCTCGTCCGTCACCTTCACCGCATTCCGGCGGATATGGATGGAGCGCTGCTCCCAGTCGATGTCGCCCCATTGCAGGGCGCAGCACTCGCCCCGTCGCATGCCTGTGGCGATCACCAGCTTGAAGTAGGTCTCATACTTGATGCTCTCGTTCTCCAGAGCGGAGATGATTTTCCCCACCGTCTCTGCGTCAGCGATTTTCTTCTCTGTCTTTCGCCCTGCGTAGCGGTAGGTGCGCCAGGCGGGGTTATGACGCAGAAAGCCACCCTCCACGGCATCGGAGAGGATGCTGCACAGCGTAGCGTGCACGCCCTCAACGGTGTACTCGGAGAGTGGCTTTTTGGTTTCGGTGCTGACGGCCTCACGGAGCTGGGCGTAGAAGGCCCGGAAGTGTTCCGGCCGCAGCTCCGTGAGCTTGTAGTGGCCCAGGGCGGGGAGGATGCGGACGATGTCCTGCCGGTCCCGGCGGATGGTGGACTTGGCCAGCTTGCCGGGGGCGATCTCCCGCAGCCACAGCTCGATGTAGGCGGCCAGGGTGATGGGCTTTGCGGTTTCCTCCGGGGTATCCCGGCAGGAGCGCTCGAAGAGCACCGCCTGCTCCCGGAGCCATTTCTCCCTCTGTTTTGGCGTCAGCCCTTCGGGGGGATGGACGGTTTTCTGCCGGGGCTTGATGCGTGCGCCCTTGTAGTCGTAGCCCATGGAGACCACGATGAGATAGCTGCTGCCCCGTTTTCGGATGCTTGCCATGTTGTGTTGACCTCTCTTTCCTTGGCCTCAGTCCAGCTGAGGCCGGTTTGGCAAACACACCATATCGAAAGTGACCGCCAAAAGCCATCACAACTTTTGCAAAACCGATTTTTCTACGAAAGCGACAATCACGCGCCCCGCCGCTTTGCCATACACGTTGCTGCCAGGTTGAAGATAGGGCTGCCGTCAGGGCGGAGCACCGTGCGCATGGTATCAGCGGCCTGTTCCTTCTGGGCCTGCTGCGGGTGGCAGTAGGTGCGCTCCAGGAAGCCCGTGTCGCCGTGGCCCACCAGATCGGCTACCGTCTGCTTGTCCACGCCGCAGTGGAGCAGCGCAGTCACGAAGTAGTGGCGCAGGGTGTGAAGGTGGTATTCCCTGGGGAAGCCGATGGCGTCATAGATCTTCCGCAGCCGCTTGGTGAAAGTGTCGGGATGGATGAGCTGCCCGTGTTCATCGGTGAAGAGGTAGGGACTGAGCTTGCGGTGGGCCCGCTGGGCCTCCATCTTTTTGCGGTGGCGGTAGCTGCGGATGATCCCGCACAGTTCACCGGAGAGAACAATCTCCCGGCTGCGGCCGTTTTTGGTAGAGCCTTCCACGATACCCTTGCCGGCCACATTGCTACGGGAGCGGCTGATGGTGAGAAGGAGGGAGTCCTTTCTGAAGGTGAAGTCGGACCATTGCAGGGCGCACAGCTCGCCCCGCCGGCAGCCGGTGTACAGGGAGAGCAGATAGAACAGCCGGTAGTGCCGGGGCTCCCGCGCCAGGGTGTCCAGGAGCTTTTGCACCTCTGCCTGGGACGGGACGCACTGGATGGACCGCTGAGTCTGGGGCAGCGCCACCATGCGGGCGGGGTTCTTTTCCAGGATCTCGTTCCGTTTGGCGTCGCTGAGGACGGCGGACACCACCGTCAGATACTTCTGGGCGGTGGCCTCCCGGATGGGCTTGCCGTGACAGGTCCGCTTCCGCAGTTCCGCCAATAGGTTTTCCATGTGGATGGGCCGCAGGCGGCAGAGGGGGACGGCGCCGATGTACGGGTACACCGCCTCCAGCATCCGGCGGTAGGAGGCCAGCGTGCTGGGGGCGTACCGGGACTGCCGGTCCAGCCACCGGCGGGCGTATTCCTCAAAGCGCATACTGCTGTCCTCGCAGAATCCGTTTTTCACCAGCCGTTCAAATTCCTCTGCCTGGTGTGCCACATACTGGGGGATCTGCTGTTTGCGGACAGTGTCCGGTACGGTGATGGTCCTGGCCCGGCTGATTTTTCTTCCGTCAGGCCGGTACCCATTGCTGACGGTGATTTTATATTTTCGCGTTTGAAGCTGCTTGATACTTGCCATAGTTGTGTCTGATTCCTTTCTTCCAATTTTTCAAGCGGGGTGTCACCCCAGCGTCTGTTTCATCTGTGGCTCGCCCGGTTTGGGTGTGTCCTTTTGGTGTAGCCCGGCTGCCGCACCGACGGCTCCGGCGGCCAGGCCGATGACAGCGCCCAGATTCTGCGCGGCCTCACGAGCCTCCATCTGCCGGCGGCGATCCTCCGGGTCATCACTGGAGTCCTCCAGCAGACTCATTCCCGCAGCCACAGATGCCGCACCAATTCCCACAGCACCAGGATGATGGTGGGGATGTACATCTTCCATCTGATAGAGTTGGCGGATTCTCGCAGCGTATCCTCTGCCCTGGAAAGACGCGAGGAGTACGTTTCGCTGATCTTCCCAGCCTGTGACTGGAATTCCTTCAGCAGCTTCTCGCTCTCCCGCCGGCTGGCGGCGCGGGTCTCCTGCATGGCTTCCTGCATCCACCGCAGGTTCTCTTTGCTGGCCTCCAGCAGTTCCTGCACCGTCTGCTGGATCTGCTGCACCGCTTCGGCGTGTGCTTGTGTGAGATTGCCGGCTTGTCCTGCCAGCAGTGTGTTCATCTCCTGCGTTGTGGGGAGACGCTCCAGTGTCTCCTGGACCTTGAGGATGGAGTTCCCCGTTAGCTCCATGGCCTGGGTCAGCCCCATCCAGTTGGCTTCCGTCAGTGTAACGGCTTTTTGTATATTGGATGCCTTGTTCAAATTCGCCTGGAGCGCGCTTTGCTGCATGGCCAGCAGCTCGTCCATGGGCGAAGCGTGTTTCTCGAATGCGGAACTCATCTTCCATCGCTCCTTTCAGATATTTCGTGTCGTGGAGTTTGTAATCCCGGCAGCGGTAGCCGTCGGGGGTGGTGTAGGTGATGCTCTTGCGGTTTGCTGTCCAGAGAACCGTGTAGCCCTCGCTCTCCATCAGCTCCAGGAACTGTTCACGGGAGACGGCGTACTTCATGGCCTCATTGATCTGCATGGCAAGCCGCACTTTCCAGCTCTGCCCTCTGGCAGCGATCCGGTACTCCGCCTGGGTGGGACGGGAGACCATCTGAAAGACGTGCCACATATCCGGCCAGCACTCCAGCACCGACGGCACATTTGCCTCCTGGAGGCGCTGGTGCAGGGCGGCGGAGTCGGAGTAGAGCACTTCCAGACCGCCCACCTGGATCAGGGTGGGGGGGAAGCCGCTGAAGTCGCCGAAGAGGGGGGAAAACTCCGGCCGGCTCCAGTCCTGCCCGGGCGCGTAGGCACTGCGCACGGCCTGGATGTAGGGCAGGCTCACCATGGGGTCCACGTCCCGGCAGCGCTGGTAGCTCTCGCCGCTGGAGGTCATGTCCGTCCAGGGGGAGAAGAGGACCAGCCGCCGGGGCATCCGCCTGCCGGCGCTGCGGAGGGCCTGGGCCAGGACCAGCGCCATGTTTCCGCCGGCGGAATCTCCCGCCAGGACCACATTGTCTGCGCCGTAGCCCAGATGCATCAGGTAGTCCCAGGCGGCCATGGCGTCCTGCTGAGGGGCGGGCCAGGGATACTCGGGGGCCAGGCGATAGGCGAAGGTCAGCACCTCACAGCCGGTGACGCTGGCCATTTTGGCTGCCAGCACCCGGGCATAGCCCAGATTTCCGGTGGTGTAGCCGCCGCCGTGGCAGTAGAGGATGACCCGGCTGGGATCATGGCCCCGCTCGGGCCGTACCCAGGCCATGGGCAGACCGTTCAAGTCAAACGGCTCCCAGGAAAAGCCCAGGGGAGGCGTTACCATCTTGCCCAGGATGTCCTGGTTTTTGCGCTGCCGCTCCAGCAGCTCCGGCTCGATCTGGCCGGTATGGTTGGGGTCGTGGATGACTTTGAGGACCGCCATCATGGCGTCCGCCAGCTTCTGGTTGATGGGGGCGGTGAGTCTTTCGTCCTTTTTCATGTGGCACCATTCACTTTCTGTAAGCCGGGCATGTTTTTATTTTACTATAACATGTTTTCTGCCGGCTGTCAGTTGGCTGGGCAACGGAATCCCGAAAGGAGAAAACCACAGGCGGCGCTTCCCTAAAAAATGCGCCCGGCAGAGAGAATTTCAGAAAAAACAGACCCGGTTGGCTGTGCAACCGCAAAAACAGGCCATTTCCTCCATGATGGGAATAGCTCTCCCGGTCAGGAGAAGAAATGGCGGTTTTTATATGATGAAAATGGAATGGGCACAGTGGATCTTATATTTCTTCTTTTATGCATTTGCAGGGTGGGCATGGGAGTCCGCTTATGTTTCCGTCCTGTCTCAGCAGTGGGTGAACCGGGGATTCCTCCACGGGCCCTTTATCCCCATCTACGGATTCGGCGCGATTTTGATCCTGCTCATGACCTATTCCGTGCGGCATCATGCGCTTGAGGTCTTTTTTGTGGGAATGATCGGCGCCACGGTATTGGAATATGTGACGGGGGCTGTGCTGGAGCAGTGGTTCTACATCAGGCTCTGGGACTACTCCACGGCTGCCTGGAATTTCCAGGGGCACATTTCCCTGGCATCCTCTGTTTTCTGGGGCGTTCTGGCGGTAGTTTTGGTCATCTGGGTCCACCCGCTTTTCTCCTCTGTTATCCGCCTGTGGCCCGCGGGGCTCACGGTCTCCTTGTGCTTGCTGCTGGTGGCGGTGGAGGGGGCGGACTTAATTTCCCTGATCTGGGAAGGTATCGCAAGGAAGATCCAACCATGAATTGCCGGCGCATGGGATGCGTTTCTATAAGGAGTGCTGCAGTTGCTGGGAACGCTGCGGATCGATCATCTGCAACAAGGAGCTGCCCAGGCTGTAAGCCTGCGGCAGCTCCTTGTTTTCTTTATCCTTTTCAGATCTTATCCGCCAGTGCGGCGGCTTGCCGGCAGCCATCTGTCTTGGCAATATCACCTGCATTTAAGTCACCGGGGATCAGTACTTCGCCCACCATCTCCCATTTGTTCAGCGCGGCGGTCCGTTCCATTGGGATACGCACTCCGTCCAGCACGGAGAGGTCGTCCTCCTCGCAGCAGGCGATCAGGGCGCACTCCTTCCCGGCGATATCCTTGCCGCCCACCACCAGGGAGTAAATACGGTCAATGACCCCTTTGATCTGGGACGGGATCGAATACCAGTAGACCGGCATGGTAAAGACAATGGCATCGGCATCCAAAATCGCCGGAGCGATGGTGTTGAAGTCATCATCGAAGGAACAGGCTTTCCCGGTTTTGAAGCAGGTCTCACAGGCACGGCAGCCGCCGATTTTCATCATAGCCGCGTCAAAGCGGGTGACAGTATGTCCTCGGCTCTCCGCTGCCCGGATGAAGCTGTCCGTCATGGCAAAGCTGTTGCCGTTTTTTCGCGGACTGCCTGTAATCACAACGATTTTCTTGCGCATGGTGTTTCCTCCTTAGGTCGGTAAAATTGACTTTCTCATTTGCTGATATTACAATCATAGCAAGAATGAAAGAAAGAACAAGTACGCACATACAGGTGCAGTACTTACTGGGAGGAAAGTACCTATGAGAGAAACAGAAGGGTATAAAGCCTGCATTTCCACCGCCAGCCTGGCGGATACGGGGTTCAGCTACACCTTGTCGCTGATCAGCGGCAAATATAAAATGACCATTCTCTATACGCTTATGAGCTTTGAAGTGGTCCGGTTCAACGAGATGAAACGGTACATTGGAGAGATCTCCTACAAAACCCTCAGCTCCACGCTGAAGGAACTGGAAGCCGACCAGCTGGTCTGCCGGAAGGAGTATCCCCAGATCCCGCCCAAGGTGGAGTACAGCCTTACAGAGCGGGGAAAGTCTCTGATCCCCATTCTGGACCAGATGTGTGAATGGGGCGACCGGAACAGGTTATGAAAAGGAAATGCGGTACACCGGATAGGAAAACGGGAATGCCCGGGGCTCAAACCGTTTCACTCAGGGGTGATACTTCACATAAACAGTTCGTTTTCCTTGCGCTCACTGCAGATTTTTTTCATTTTGTTTGCAGCAATGGTCGTTAGAATTTTGCTTACTTCCCGGGAGTGTGTGGGACAGATGCTGACGCAGCGCATACAGCTGATGCATGCTTCATGATCTGTTTTGGATGGATCATCCAGCGGGATCGCCTGAACCGGGCATTTTTTCGCACACAATCCGCAATTTGTGCAGCTCTTTTTTGCGGAGGGCTTGATCGGCACCCCATTATATTCCCGGTACGGGCGGTTTCCGGGCAGGACCAGATCTTCTGTTACCAGATTTTCCTCCATGCGCCGACGGATCTCTTTTCCAAATTGAGCCAGTTGTTCCAGATCACTTTTGTCAGGGCGCCCCTGTGCAAACTGATGCATGATGGAATGTTCTGCCACAGCGGCAACAGCTGCTATGCAGCGAAACCCAGAATCCGTCAGGATCGTCTTTAATTCGAGCAATGTGTCCTCGTAGGCGCGGTTTCCATAAACCGCGATCAATATGGCTTTTGCACCGTTTGCCTTCAGCGCACCCAAACGAGCCGCTGCGGCCCCCGGGACCCGGCCGCCGAAAGAGGGGACGGCAACGATGCACAGATCTTCTTCTGAAAATGAGATTTGATGAAATCCTGCGGCAAAATCAGTCAAATCTATGGTGTCTGTTTCCCCGCCAAAGGATTGCACCAATTGATTGGCGACTTTTTCTGTGCCTCCGGTAGGGCTGAAGATGATTTTGTATAGACGCATTTCTATTCCTCCTTGTATACAGGGCAATGGTCCATCAGCTCTGCAGCATAACGAAAAAGTTCCGCTACGGTCAACAGGCTGCTGCTTGCAGAATCCAAATAATAGAAGTTTTTTGTGCCTTCGTGCCTGACGTCTATGATGCCTGCGTCTTTCAGAATTTTCAGATGATGGGATACTGCTGCGCGGGAGATGTTTGTGCTATTTTGAATTTCACCTACACGCAGGCCGCCTTTTCCGCAATTTTCAATTAAAACGCGGATGATTCGCTGTCGTGTTTCGTCTCCGATTGCACATAGCGCAGGCCGACAAATATCGAATTTTTGAGCCAGCTGTGTGCGGTCGGGTCTCATGGGTTCATCCATCCTGCCGCCTCCGTTTTCAATGGTCCATATCTGTGGACCATTATAGCACGAATCTGCGCGTACGGTTGATCGGTAAAGAAAATCGAGTTCATTCGCTTGCGTGCCCCATTCTGACGCGGATGCTGAAAGCCCCCGAAAACGAAATGTTTTCGGGGGCTTTCAAGGGATTGGATATTTTCTTTTTCCGGGTTGGCTGCCGGTGGCAGGCCGTGTATACCAGCGTGGAGGCGGCAGTGTTTGCGATCAAAGAAGCATGCCGGCAAAGGCCTGTCCGGCCAGGATCATGCCAAGGCCGGTGATGGCGGCGGCCGCCTTGCCCGCAGAGCCGCTGGAAAGCCGCTGGGCCACCGAGTCAAAGAGCCATTTGGCCGCGGCGTAGATCACGCCGCCCAGAAGGGCCGTCAGCCAGATGCTATCCAGAGCGACCAGTCCCGCCGCCAGGGGCAGCAGGGCAAAGACGGCGGCGGCCAGCAGCGCCGCGCAGACAAGGCAGGGCGCATGGTCGGGCCGGGCCAGATAATGCTCCAGCACCAGCGCGATGACGCAGAGGGCCAGCAGGTTCGGGATGTTCAAAACGGGCAGCACCGCCGCCGGGGCAAAGACCCGGCACAAAACCGCCGCCAGCATGGCGATGGCCGTCACCGCCGCCAGCAGGATGTTTCCAAGATATGCGTTCTTTCTCATGGCTCAACCTCCCCAGGTGGTGGCGCTGGAGGATGTATCCGCGCCGGTCACAAAGCCCACGGCGGCATTGACGCCCCGGGTGACGGCTTTGGAGGTCACCGTGGCGCCGGTGATGGCGTCCACATTGCCGCCCACCTCCGCGGTGCCGTCGGTGCCCAGGAACTGGATCAAAAAGTCGGCGTCCGTCAGCGCCCGGGCGCCCAGGCCCCAGGTTTCCTCCATCTGCCGGACGGTGAGTCCGGTGACGGTGCCGTCGTTGTCCACGCCCACCAGGAGCACTACCTCACCGGCGTAGCCGTCGGTGCAGGTCTCCACCACGTAGCCGGTCTCGCCCTTGTAGACGGCCCGGATGGCCTCGTCCGTGCCGTCGTAGGGCTCGGAGGAAAACGTCTTGCTCTCCGGCAGCACAAAGGCGATGGCGGCGTCCAGTTCCGCCTGGGCGTTCTTTGCGGCAAGGCCCGCGGTGCCCACGCGGACGCCCAATACGATCAAAGCCGCCGCGGCCACGGAGAGTGCGGCTGTGAAAAGGTCCTTCTGCTTCATACCGCATCTCCTTTCCTGGTGCCGAACACCCGGGGGGCCGTGTAGCGGTCCATGGCCCAGGAGGCGGCGTTCATGATGAGGATGGCGTAGGTCACGCCCTCCGGGAACAATCCAAAGTAGCGGAATAGCACGGTCAGTGCGCCGCAGCCCACGCCGTAGAGGACCTGGCCCATGGGCGTGACGGGGGAGGTGGCGTAATCGGTGGCCATGAAGATGGCGCCCAGCAGCACGCCGCCGCCCAGCAGGTTATAGAGCATCCACATAACGGGATCGCCGGTTTTGGAAAACACCAGCGTCAGCACGGCCACCGTCAGAAGATAGGCAACAGGGATGCGGGGGGAGATGACCCGGCGGACCAGCAGGTACGCGCCGCCCAGCAGCAGTGCCAGAGAGGACACCTCTCCGATGCAGCCGGGGATGTTGCCGATGAACATGTCCCACAATCTCTCCTGGGGCAGGGCGGGCATGACCATGTGGTGCAGCGGCGTGGCGGCGGTGACCGCGTCCATGCCGTTCACTAGGCTGCTCACAGAGGAAAAGCGCACCATGGAGGCGGGAAACAGCAGCACCAGCAGGGCACGGGCCCCCAGCGCGGGGTTGAACACGTTCTGTCCAAGGCCGCCGCAAAGGGCCTTCACCGCCACGATGGCCACCACGGCGCCCAGGGCCGCCATCCAGTAGGGGACGGTGGCGGGCAGGGTCATGGCCAGCAGCACGCCGGTCACCAGGGCGGAGCCATCCATGGCCCGTCCGTCATGGAAGATGACCCGATTGGAAAACCACTCGGCGGCCAGGGCGGCGGCCACGGTGGAAAGCGTCACCAGCAGGGCCCGCACGCCGAAGTGCACGATGCCGAAAATGAGGGCGGGCAGGGCGGCCAGCACCACATCCCGCATGATGCGGCGGGTGGAGTCATTGCCCTTGATATGGGGGGAAGAGCTGACGGTCAGATTCATGTGGCCTGGGCCTCCTTTACAGTGGATTTTCCCTGCCGGATCACTTCCACCAGGGGGAGCTTGCCGGGGCAGGTATAGGCGCAGCAGCCGCACTCGATGCAGTCCAGCACGTGGAGACGGCTGAGATTGGCGGCGTCACCGCGGTAGCGGTAGAGATACAGGGGCTGGAGATGCATGGGGCACACCTGCATGCACCGGCCGCAGCGGATGCACAGGGGATTCTCCTTTTCCTGGTTCTGCCGCTGGGAAAGGCAGAGCACCGCATTGGTGCCCTTGATGGTGATGGTGGTGAGGTCCCGCTGGGCCATGCCCATCATGGGGCCGCCGCTGACCACTTTCCAGGCGTTGTCCGTGAGGCCGCCGGCGTAGGCGATCAGCTCCTCGTAGGAGGTGCCGATGGGGCAGAGCACATTGCGGGGCGTCCGCACGCCCTCGCCGGTGACGGTGACGATGCGGTCCGTGACGCTCTGGCCCAGGACCACCGCCTTGTACACGGCGGCCACGGTGGCGGCGTTGAACACGGCGCAGTGGGCGGCGGCGGGCAGCTTGCCGGAGGGGACCTCCCGGCCGGTGACGGCCTGGATCAGCTGCTTTTCCGCACCCTGGGGATACCGGGTGGGCAGCACCATCAGCTCGATGCCGCTCCCGGCAGTCAGGACCTCTTTGAGCCGGGCGATGGCCGCGGGCTTGTTGTCCTCGATGGCCAGGACGATCCGCTGGGGATCCAGCACCTTAGCGATGATCTGAAGGCCTGCCGCCACCTGCTCGGGGCTTGTGCGCAGCAGAATGTCGTCGGCGGTGATGTAGGGCTCGCACTCGCAGGCGTTGGCGATGAGGGTGTCGATCTTTCCAAGGCTGGTCAGGGCCTTCATGTTGGAGGGGAAGGCCGCGCCGCCGTGGCCCACCACGCCGGACTCCCGGATGATGGCCAGGATGGTGTCGATCTCCAGGGAGGCATAGTCGGGATGGGGGATCTGGGTGCAGTCGGGGGTATCCAGGCCGTCGTTTTCAATGACCACCGACAAGATGTCCTTGCCGGAGGGATGGCGACGGGGCTCGATGGCGGTCACGGTGCCGGAGACGGAGGCGTGGACGGGGACGCACAGTCCCTGGCCGTCGCCGATCTTCTGGCCCTTTTTCACCGTGTCGCCCACCTGCACCAGCGGCGTGCAGGCAACACCGATGTGCTGCAGCATGGGAACGGCCACCGTCCTGGGCACGAAAGCTGTGTCCAGCTGGGCCTCGGAAGAGAGCTCTTTTTGATAGGGCGGATGGATCCCGCCGAAAAATGGGCGTTTCATAGCTTCACCTCTTGTAATCATTAAGTGCGGATCAGCGCTTCAAAGCCGGGGCTGTAAAGCCGCGTACCGTCGGCAAGCAGCCACATGGCCTCGGCGCCGGTCTGGTCCAGAAGCGCCTGCCCCGCCTCCTGGGGAAGAATGAACAGGGCGGTGGAAAGGCAGTCCGCAAGGCCGGAGTCCGGGCAGACCACGCTCACGGCCCGCCACCGGTCAGCGGGATACAGCGTCTCCGGGTCGATGATGTGGTGATAGGGCTTCCCGTCCACCACGTAATAGCGCTGGTAATCGCCGCTGGTGACCACGGAGCCGGTCTCCAGATTCAGCGTGTGGAGGTAGTCGTCGGCATCGCCGTCGGGGGACTGGAGCCCCACCACCCAAGGGCTTCCCGTGGGCTTTGGGCCGGTGGCGCGGACATTTCCGCCCACGCTCACCAGAAGTCCCTCCGGGGCGTTTTTACAAACCTGCTCCACGGACCAGCCCTTTGCGACCGCCCCCACGTCCAGCCGTAAAAGCGGGTCGGAGAGAAAGACGGTGGAGGCGGCCTCGTCGATGACGATGCTGTCCATGGCGCTGTGGGCGGCGGCCTGAGTCAGGGCGTCCGCGTCCGGCAGGGCGGCCGCGGCGGGAAAGGAGATGCCGTGGGTCCTGGCATCGTGCCACAGCTTCAGCACGCTGCCCATGGCCACATTTACGGTGCCGCCGGAGAGGGCATAGTACTCCTGGCAATCCTGCAATAAGCGGATGATCCGCCCGTCCACCTGCACCGGGGCGATGCCCGCCTGGTCATTGACGGTTTTCAGGTTGTTCACGCCGGGGTAGTCGTTGTAGATATCAAAGAGCTGGTGATATTCCAGCAGCTCGTCATGGATCTCCTGGGCCTGGGCCTGGAAGGCCTCCTCCGATTCGGCGTAGCCCAGAATGGTGGTGACGGTGCCAAACAGTGTCAGGAAGGTGGCCTGATACTGTTTGGGAGCGGCCTGCTCCGCCGGAGCGGCGGCGCAGCCGGTCAGCACCAGCACCGAAAGGGCCAGTGCGGCAATCCGTAAGCGCATAGGCTTACCGGGCGGCCTTGGCGATCAGCTCCTGGAAGCCGCCAATGGCGATGGTGACGGAGGAGGCAAGGTCTGCGTCGGTGGGCTGGGTGCGCTCGCCCACGGCGATGCCGCTCACTTCCTCTGCGGTCTTGCCGGTGACATAGGCGGCAAAGGCGGCGGCCTGTTCGTTCCACTCGGCGATGGCGCCGCCGTAGGCCTTCATGCCATAGTTCTCGCCAAGCTGGTTCTTGGTCTGCACGGGGGCGGTGAGGTCGCTGGTGACAGCGCCGGCGGCGTCGAACTTCACGGCGGGCTGTACACCGTCCAGCAGGCAGCTGGTGATGGTGTCGCCGTCAAAGGTGGTCACGGCCACGTTCACGTCAAACTGGGCAAGGCCCTCTTCTTCCGCGCCTGCGCTCTTGCTGCTGCCCAGGGAGGCGGTGGTGGTCAGGGCCAGGCGGTCGCCCTGCTGGGCGCCCAGGTGCTGGGCACCCTCCACAGCGGCTTCGATGGCGGCCACGTAACCGCCCAGATAAATGGTGGCCACAGAGGCAAGGTCGGCGTCGGCGGCATGGCCGGTCTCGTCCACGGCGCCGTTTTTCAGCTCGTCTACGGTCTTGCCCACGGCGTACCGGGCCAGGGCGGCGGCCTGCTCGTTCCATTCGTAGGCGGCGCCGCCGTAGGCCTTCATGCCGTAGTTTTCACCCAGCTCGTTCTTGGTCTGGATGGGGGCGGTGAGGTCGGTGGTGATGGCGCCGGCGGCGTCAAAGTTCACCGTGGCCTGCACGCCGTCAATGACGCAGGAGTCGATAACGCCCGCATCGTCCACGGTGACGGCGGCCAGCGTCACGTCAAAGCTGGCGGAGCCGGGTTCCTCCGCTCCTGCGCCTGCGCTGCCGTCCAGGCTGGTGAGGACCGCCAAACCGGTCTTGACGCTGCCCTCCGCAGCAGGGGCCGCAGGCGTATCTGTTTCCTGGGCGCCCTCCTGAGGCGGGCAGACGTGGACCTGGGTGCCGGAGCAGCCGGCCAGCAATCCGGCGGTCAGGGCGATGCTCAAAATCCCTGCAAAGAATCGTTTCATAGAAGCCTCCTGTATGTTGTGGTTTCTCGTTTCGTACTGGTTTGACATAAATTTATCAAACAAAGCTTAATGGCAGATAGATAGAATCTAAATA
>DYBL01000057.1 GCA_019418625.1 Clostridiales bacterium
ACCAAAGGAGGTTGTCTCTGTCATGGGCAAGCGCATCGTGATCGCTCTGGGCGGCAACGCCCTGGGCAACAATCTGCCGGAGCAGATGACGGCGGTACGCCAGACCGCCAAGGCCATCGCGGATCTGATCCAGGAAGGCCACGAGGTCATCCTCTCCCACGGCAACGGCCCCCAGGTGGGTATGATCCAGAAGGCCATGCAGGAGCTGACCCGCTCCGACCCCGAGAAGTACATCCCCTGCCCCCTGTCGGTCTGCGTGGCCATGAGCCAGGGCTACATCGGCTACGACCTGCAGAACTCCCTGCGGGAAGAGCTTTTGAACCGCGGCATCCACAAGAGCGTGGCCACCATCCTCACGCAGGTGGAAGTGGACCCCGCAGATCCCGCCTTTGACCACCCCTCCAAGCCTATCGGTACGTTCATGACCGAGGCAGAGGCGGAGGAAATGCGCCGCCGCGGCAATGCCGTCATGGAGGATGCCGGCCGCGGCTGGCGCCGTTGTGTCGCCTCTCCCCTGCCCAAGTCCATCATCGAGATCGAGACCATCCGTGCCCTGCTGGCTGCCGGACAGGTAGCCGTTGCCTGCGGCGGCGGCGGTATTCCCGTCTACAAAACCGAGGGCAACCACCTCAAGGGCGCCGGCGCTGTCATTGACAAGGACTTCGCCTCCGAGCTGCTGGCCGAGGAACTGGACGCAGATGCGCTCATCATCCTCACCGCCGTGGAGAAGGTGGCCATCAACTTCGGCAAGCCCGATCAGCAGTGGCTGGACCGTCTCACGCCCGCGCAGGCCCGGCAGTATGCCGCAGAGGGCCAGTTCGCCCCCGGCAGCATGCTGCCCAAGGTGCAGGCCGCTGTGAAGTTCGCCGAGTCCAAGCCCGGCCGCACGGCACTGATCACCCTGCTGGAAAAGGCCAAGGACGGCATTGCCGGAAAGACCGGCACCTCCATCGTGTCTTAAAAAAGAACGCCCGGAAGACTCCGGGCGTTTCTTTTTTCTACAAACGAGCGCCTCTGTACCATATCTTAACCAGGTACAGAGGCGCTCACTTGCACTCTCTTCGCAGTGCATGCAGGCAAACTTTCTGATTGGATCTCAGCCACTTACTCCTCTTCATTGATGGGATAAAACCTTGGGCCCCGGTATCCATCCCGGCATACTTCTTCGCTCCACATGGCAGCAGGGCGCACCCAGAGCCCTCTCTCCCCATACAGGGCTCGATATACCACCATGAGCTCCTGGGTCTCCGAATGGGTCGCCGTGCACAGCAGCTGATATTCTCCTCCCTTAAAATGGCGGTAGTGTCCAGGGATCAAGCCGCCTTGCTCCGTGCGGCGCAGATGGCTGCTCAAATAGGCGTTGGTATAGCAGGGATCCTGGGTAACTTCCTCACCAAACCAATCTGGCGGGCAAAACGCTGCTGCTTCCTCCTCTGAAGAAAACTCCACTTCTGCCATGATCAGCGGCGCAAGAGGCGGATGGAATACGTCCATCTGAATGAGATGCTCCTCCATGGGAATCTCGTAACGGTCTTTCACAATCGGTGCTCCCTCTGTTTTTAAAAGAAGCGCTCCATACGACTCCTCCGTCAGAGGCAGCTCAAACTCCTCCCGCTTCAGCAGCCCGGGGCCCTTACATGTGAGCCAATACTGCTCCCCGCTGCGACGGATCCGAATGACCGGCTCCGTGGAAATATACGCCTGCTCCATAGGCGTATGCGGATAGCAATCCAAAGGTTCCGGCATTTGCCTGATTAAGAATTTCCGTTCGATTTCCATGTGCTCACCATCCCTTGTATGTATTGTTTACCACTTTTTATCATCATAACACAGAAAAACAACGCGGGAAACAAAAAAAGACAGCTCAAGATGAGCTGTCTTTGTGTTGGCACTACCTATCTTCCCGGGCCGTCGCCAGCCAAGTATTGTGGGCAGAAACGAGCTTAAC
>DYBL01000058.1 GCA_019418625.1 Clostridiales bacterium
CCTTCGAGCATGTGTTCAAGGCGGTGGAGACCGGCATGTGCCAGTACGGCATCCTGCCCATTGAGAACAGCACCGCCGGCTCGGTGAACGCCATCTACGACCTGATGACCCGCCACAACTTCTCCATCGTCCGGGCCGCCCGGCTGAAGGTGAGCCACAACCTCCTGGCCAAGCACGGCACCAAGCTGGAGGACATCCGGGAGGTATTCTCCCACGAGCAGGCCATCAACCAGTGCTCCAACTACCTGGCCGGCCTGAAGGGCGTCAAGGTGACGGTGGCGGAGAACACCGCCATGGCCGCCCGCATGGTGGCCCAGTCCGACCGCACCGACGTGGCCGCCCTGTCCTCACGGTTCTGCGGGGAGGAGTACGGTCTCAACCTGCTCCAGACCAACGTCCAGGACCAGGACAACAACTACACCCGCTTCATCTGCATCACCAAGGACCCGGTCATCTACGCCGGCGCCAACCGCATCAGCCTCATCATCGCCTGCGACAACAAGCCCGGTGCCCTGTACGACATCCTCTCCAAGCTGGCAGCTCTGGGCATCAACATGACCAAGCTGGAATCCTGCCCCGTCACCGGCCGGAACTTCGAGTTCATTTTCTTCCTGGAGCTGGAGGCCTCCGTCCATGAGCCCGGCGTGCTGCCCATGCTGGAGGAGCTGGAGCGCAGCTGCGCAAGCTTCCAGTTCCTGGGCAGCTATGCGGAAGTGTGACCATGGGCGAGCTGGTTTACGGTCTTCTGGGCCGGAAGCTGGGCCACAGCTGGTCCGTGCCCATCCACACCGCCCTGGGCTGTGCGGGCTACCGGCTCATCGAGCTGGAGCCTGAGGCGCTGCCCGCCTTCCTCTCCCGGGAGGACATCGGCGGACTCAACGTGACCATCCCCTACAAAATGGACGTCATGCCCCTTTGCGACAAGATCGATGACCGCGCCGCCGCCATCGGCAGCGTCAACACCATCGTGCGGCGGGGCGGAAAGCTCCTGGCCTTCAACACCGACGCCGACGGCTTTTGCTTCATGGCCCGGCGGGCCGGCGTGGATTTTCACGGCAGGAAAGTCCTGGTCTTGGGCAGCGGCGGCGCCTCCCGCACCGCCGTGGCCTGCGCCCGGCAGCTGGGCGCACAGGAGGTGGTGGTCATCTCCCGCTCCGGGCCGGACAACTACGAAAACCTCTCCCGCCACACGGACGCGGACATCGTGGTGAACACCACGCCGGTGGGCATGTACCCGGGCAACGGAGATGCGCCGGTGGACCTTCATGCCTTTCCCCGGTGCCGGGGCGTGCTGGACGTCATTTACAACCCCCACCGCACGGCCCTGCTGCTCCAGGCCCAGGCGCTGGGCATCCCCTGCTCCGACGGTCTTGCCATGCTGGTGGCCCAGGCCAAGGCAGCGGAAGAGCACTTCTTCTCCCGTCCCATCCCCGACGAGGAGACAGAGCGCATCCTCTCGGCTCTGCGCCACGAGACGGAGAACATCGTGCTCATCGGCATGCCCGGGTGCGGCAAATCCACCGTGGGCGCGGCTCTGGCCGCTCTCACAGGCCGGGAGGCCGTGGACATCGACGCCGAGATCGAGCGCCGTGCCGGCTGCACCATCCCGGAGATCTTCGCCCGGGGCGGCGAGGCAGCGTTCCGCCGCCTGGAGCACCAGGCCACGGCGGAGGCGGGCAAGCGCACCGGATGCATCCTGCTCACCGGCGGCGGCGCGGTGAAAACGCCGGAAAACTATGGCGCCCTGCGGCAGAACGGACGCATCTACCACCTGCTGCGGGATGTGGGCGCGCTGCCCACCGACGGCCGCCCCCTCTCTCAGGGCGCGGACCTCGCAGCCATGTGGCGCGAGCGCAAGCCCCTTTATGAGCGCTTCCGGGATGTGGTCATCGACAACAACGGCCCGGCGGAGGAGACCGCCCGGGCCATCTGGAGGGATTTTTGTGCGTATTCTGGTGATTAACGGCCCCAACATGAACATGCTGGGCATCCGCCAGCCGGAGATCTACGGGCACGAGACCTACGAGGATCTTTGTGCCATGCTTCGGCAGGAGGCGGAAAAGCGGGGCGTGGACATCCGCTTTTTCCAGTCCAACCACGAGGGCGCCCTGGTGGACGCCATCCAGCAGGCCTACTTCGACCATGTGGACGGCATCATCATCAATCCCGCCGCCTACACCCACACCAGCGTGGCCCTTTTGGACGCGGTGAAGGCCGTAGGCATCCCCACAGTGGAGGTGCATGTGTCCGACCCGGACAGCCGGGAGGAGTTCCGGCATGTGTCCTACATCCGCGCCGCCTGCGTGGCTACCATCCGCGGCCACGGACTGCACGGCTACCTGGAAGCACTGGCGCTGCTGTGTGAGCAGCACGGATAAGGCAAAACGGCCCCCGGCATAAGCCGGGGGCCGTTTTTTGCGCTTTTCATACGTCAAAAAAGAAGCTCCGCCGCACTTGTGCGGCGGAGCTCATAAGAAGGGATCAAATAGCGGGAGGGGAGCTTACTTGCGGGCCAGACGGCCGGCGCGGTTCTTGCCGTAGACGCAGATCACGATCACGTAAGCCACGGCAGCCACAACGCCGATGACATAGGCGATGTTCCAGGGGATGTTGAAGCCGATCTTGGCGTTCGTGATGTAGGTGATGGTCACGAAGGTGTACCAGGCACCGGGGATCATGGGAACCCACACGAACTTGCTCTTGCCGTTTTCGAACATCCAGACGGTGATGGCCAGGAACGCGAACAGGGACAGGGTCTGGTTGGACCAGGCGAAGTAACGCCACAGGATGTTGAAGCCCTCAGAGTTCATCTTGGCAAACACCAGGATCACAGCCACCAGCGCGAAGATGATGGCGGACAGGCCCACGCGCTTGGTCTTGGTGCTCTGGTCGATGCGCAGAGCCTCAGAGATGGCCAGACGCAGGCCGCGCAGAGCGGTATCGCCGGAGGTGATGGGCAGAACGATGATGCCGATCAGAGCGATCAGGCCGCCCACCTTGCCCAGGATGTCCTTGCAGACCACGCCGACGGTGGCGGTAGCCAGAGAGGCGTTGGCCTCCTGCAGGCCCAGGTTGTACACGCCCATGGCGGCAGCGGCCCAAACCATGGCGATGAAGCCTTCCAGAACCATCATGTTGTAGAAGGTGTTGCGGCCTTCCTTCTCGCTCTTCATGGTGCGGGAAATGATGGCAGTCTGGGTGGAGTGGAAGCCGGAAAGCATACCGCAGGCCACGGTGATGAAGAAGATGGGGATGAAGTGGTTGGCGTCAAAATAAGCCTGATAGCTGAAGGTGGTCTTAGCGCCGTCCACCATGGAGAAGGCCAGAGGAGCCTCCCAGGTGTCCCACACGTTCAGCAGGGGATAGCCCTTGACGAACATGCCGATGAACACGCCCACAGCGGAGAACAGCAGGATGGCGCCGAACACGGGATAGATCTTGCCGATGATGGCGTCGATGGGAAACACGGTGGCGATCAGGTAGTAAACGAAGATCACGCCGTAGATGATCCAGGTGGTGGGGTCATCTGCCTTGCCGGAGAAGCCGAACACCTGGGTGGCGGCGATGTCGCCGGGGGTGTAGATGAACACAGCGCCCACCAGCAGCAGCAGCAAAGAGCAGAACACCTGATACACGCCGTAAACACCCTTGTTGGAGTACTTGCGGATCATGGCAGGCATCTGGGAGCCGCCGTCGCGCAGGCAGATCATGCCGGAGAAATAGTCATGCATGGCGCCGCCGATGATGTTGGTGATGGGGATGGTGATGAACGCGATGGGCCCGAACAGGATGCCCTGGATGGGTCCAAAGATGGGGCCGGTGCCCGCGATGTTCAGCAGGTTGATGAGCATATTCTTCCAGCTGCTCATGGGGATGTAGTCCACGCCGTCCTGCTTGGAGTAGGCGGGAGTCTCACGGTCGTCGGGTCCAAAGACCTTTTCGCAGAACTTGCCGTACAGGGCAGCGCCTACGAACAAAATCACGAGACCCAGAATAAATGTAGCCATTAACACACACTCCTTCTAGTTCACTCTCTTGAGGGAAAATGCCTGGGACACAGCGGAGGTCTCCCCGGATAAACCGCCTCCGCCAGCCGGTTCCACCGGCACTTGTTGGAAATGCGAACAGAACCTTGCTCTTTCAAACGCTCCCTTCTTATTTCCGACGGCTCCCTTCCCGCTGAAAAAGGAGCCGGTGCAAAGTTCGGTCTTTGCCGCGATATCCCTTTGTCAAAGGATTACGTCCTCGCGCAAAGAAACCGTTAAATACCGACCTTTGCTTTCGGGTGCCATTATACACCCCCGTTCAGACTTTGTTAAGAGGGAATCCTTAATTTTGTGAATAATTTGTGAATAAGTCCCACAGGATTGTCTATTTCGTTGGAAGCAGTCCAGCAAAACCGAAATTCTTTCGGTTTATTAAATAATATATCAATTCATTTTTTGTATATTATGCACATTTTCTGTATTTGATGGTAAAACAGGCGGCCACAGTCGGCGCACAAAAAAGCAGCCGCCGGCAAGCCAGCGGCTGTTAAGATTTTATCATTCCCGTTAAGAGCGGAGGATGTTCATCAGGTGCCGGATGTGGATGCTCATGGCGTGCCGTGACCCGGCCTCATCCCGCTGGAGCAAAAACTCCAAAATAGTGCGGTTGTCACCCAGGGCCGTGTCCTGCATATGCTGGCGGTTCTGGGAGATCTGCATGATCTCATTGACAGCGCTGTTGATGATGGGATAGAGCCGGCGCATATATTCGTTGTGGGACGCCTTGATGATGGCCCAGTGGAACTCCTGGTCCGCCAGGGGCCAGTCGCCGCCCTCCGCGGCCACCCGTTCCACCCGCTCCGCCTTTTTGCGGATCATCTCCAGCTCCTCGTCGCTGGCCCGCTGGCAGGCAAGCGCCACGGTGGCCGGCTCAAAAATGAGCCGCATCTCAAAAAGGTCCTTGGCACGTACCCGGGACCGCAGGCCCGCCAGCACCGTCAGGTCCACACCGCCGGCAGGCAGCGTCTCCGCCACGAAGGTGCCTCGGCCCCGGCGGATCTCCAGGACCCCCTGAGCCACCAGGAACGAAATGGCCTCCCGCAGCGTGGTGCGGCTGACCTTCAGGGCCTCGCTGAGTTCATTTTCGTTGGGCAGCTTGCTGCCGGGGGCATAGCGCCCTTCATCCACGATCATTTCATACAGCCGGTCCGCCGTCCGCTCCGACAGCTTGATTTTTCTGGTTTCTTCCATTTCGATCCCCCCATTGTATCCACAGGGCACACGGCCGGCATCGCTGCCGGCCCGGTGCCGCGGATTTGCTTGCGGCTGCGCAGAATCCTCTTGACATCATATTTCTTTGAGAGTACAATGACATCATACAACAAAGCGAAAAATAATACAACACCTGAACGCAGAAAATTTTCCCAACAGGAGGTGCTCCTCTTTTGACGGCAGATCATATTTGCACTCACCGCCTGTCCATCATCACCGGACACTACGGCACCGGAAAAACCGAGTTTGCCGTGAACCTGGCGCTGCAGCTGTCAGCGCTTGGAAAGCAGGTGATGCTGGCGGATCTGGATATCGTGAACCCCTACTTCCGCTCCCGGGAACGCCGGGCAGTGCTGGAGGGCGCCGGCATTCGTCTGGTGGCCTCCTCTCAGGCATGTACGGACGCAGATGTGCCCGCCCTGCCGGCGGAGCTTTTGACCATTCTGGAAAACCGCGAGGTCACCGGCGTGCTGGATATCGGCGGCGATCCGGTGGGTGCCCGGGTACTGGCCCGCTTCCACGAAAAGATCACCGCGGAGGACTATCAGCTCATCTACGTGCTCAACGCCAACCGGCCGGAGGTCCGTCAGGCGGACGCCGCCGTGAACTATCTGCGCTCCATCGAGGCCGTCACGGGCCTCACCTGCACGGGCATCGTCAACAACACCCACCTTTGCGGCGAGACCACGCCATATGAGGTGCGCAAGGGCGCGGCGCTGGCTGCCCAGGTGTCCGAAAAGACCGGCATCCCGGTACTGTGCCACGTGGCCCTGGACCGGTTCGCCCCGGAGCTGTCCGACCTGTCGGAACCCGTTTTTCCGATCACCATACAAATGAAAAAGCCGTGGGAATGACCACGCAAGAGGAAAAAGGAGGAGTTATCCAATATGACCGCGAAAGTAACCTTTGACTCTGACCGGTGCAAAGGATGCGAGCTGTGCGCGTCCGTGTGCCCCAAGCACATCGTTGCCATCGATCAGACGGTGATCAACCGCAAGGGATACCATCCCGCCACGGTGACGGACATCACGGCATGCATCGCCTGCGCCAGCTGCGCCAAGATCTGCCCCGATTCCATCATCACCGTAGAAAAGTTCTGAAAAAGGAGGTCATTCACAGTGGAAAAGGAACTTTGGAAAGGTAACGAAGCCATCGCCGAGGCCGCCATCCGCGCCGGCTGCGACTGCTTCTTCGGCTATCCCATCACGCCCCAGAGCGAAGTGCCCGAGTATATGTCCCTGCATATGCCCCAGCACGGCAAGGTCTTTGTCCAGTCCGAGTCCGAGGTGGCGGCCATCAACATGGTCTACGGCGCTGCCGGCGCCGGCATGCGGGCCATGACCTCCTCTTCCTCCCCGGGCATCAGCCTCAAGCAGGAGGGCATCACCTACATCGCAGCCGCTGAGCTGCCCTGCGTCATCGTCAACTGCATGCGCGGCGGCCCGGGCCTGGGCACCATCCAGCCCGGTCAGGGCGACTACTTCCAGGCCACCCGCGGCGGCGGCAACGGCGACTACCGCACCGTGGTACTGGCTCCCTCCAACATCCAGGAGGCCGTGGACTTCACCCAGGAGGCCTTCGACATCGCCGATCTGTACCGCAATCCCGTGGTCATCCTGGCGGACGGCCTCATCGGCCAGATGATGGAGCCCATCGAGTGGCACGAGGTGCCCAAGCGCAAGCTGCCCCCCAAGGACTGGGCCACCACCGGCAAGCATGGCCGTGACCACACCAACGTCATCAACTCTTTGTACATGGACCCCGAGGAGTGCGACCATCACAACGCCGATCTGGAGGCCAAGTACAAGCTGATCGCCGAGAATGAGGTCCGCTGGGAGATGAAGGACTGCGAGGACGCCGAGCTGGTCATCACCGCCTACGGCACCCCCGCCCGTATCGCGCTCAGCGCGCTGGAGACCCTGCGCGCCCAGGGCATCAAGGCCGGTCTGTTCCGCCCCATCGCCCTGTGGCCCTTCCCCGAAAAGCCCCTGCACGAGCTGGCATCCCAGTCCCACGTCAAGGCATTCCTGGATGTGGAGATGAGCGCCGGCGGCCAGATGATCGACGATATCCGTCTGAGCGTCGAGGGCCAGAAGCCCATCGCTTATCTGGGCCACGCAGGCGGCGTGATGCCCACCATCGAAGAAATCGTGGAATCGGCCAAGAAGGCTTTGAAGGAGGCACAGTAACATGGCGATCGTATATCAAAAGACCAAGGGCCTGACGGATGCCGAGCTCCACTACTGCCCCGGCTGCCACCACGGCATCATCCATAAGCTGGTGGCGGAAGTGCTGGAGGAGATGGGACTGCTGGACGACGCCATCGGCGTGTGCCCCGTAGGCTGCTCCGTCTTTGCCTATAAGTATTTCAACTGCGACATGCAGGAGGCCGCTCACGGCCGCGCACCTGCCGTGGCTACCGGCATCAAGCGCACCCACCCCACCCAGCCGGTGTTCACCTACCAGGGTGACGGCGACCTGGCCTCCATCGGCGCGGCGGAGATCGTCCACGCCGCCATGCGCGGTGAGAAGTTCACCACCATTTTCGTCAACAACGCCATTTACGGCATGACCGGCGGCCAGATGGCCCCCACCACCCTCATCGGCCAGAAGGCCACCACCTGCCCCCTGGGCCGTACCGTGGAGCAGGCCGGCATGCCCATCCGTGTGGCGGAGATGCTCTCCACCCTGGACGGCTGCGTCTACGCCGAGCGGGTGTGCGTCACCGACATCGCCCACCTGAACAAGGCCAAGAAGGCCATCCGCAAAGCCTTTGAAAAGCAGATGGCCGGCGAGGGCTTCACCTTCGTGGAAGTCCTGTCCACCTGCCCCACCAACTGGGGCATGACGCCTCTGAAGGCCAAGGAGTGGCTGGAAGAGAAGATGATCCCCTATTATCCTCTGGGTGTCATCAAGGAAACCGGCGCGGAGGTGAAGTAACATGAAAAAAGAGATCATCATTTCCGGTTTCGGCGGCCAGGGCGGCCTGGCCATCGGCAAAAACCTGGCAGAGGCCGGCATGGCCGAGGGCCTGAACGTCACCTGGTCCCCCTCCTACGGCCCCGAGATGCGCGGCGGTACCGCCAACTGCTCTGTGGTGCTGTCCGACAAGCCCGTGGGCTCCCCCGTGTTTGCCCATCCCACCGAGCTCATCGCCCTCAACGAGCCCTCTTTGGAGAAGTTTGAGGCAGGCGTGGTCTCCGGCGGCCAGGTGTTCATCAACAGCGACGTGGTCACCGACAAGGTCTCCCGCTCTGACCTGACTGCCTACTACATCCCCTGCAACACCATCGCCGACGAGATCGGCAACCCCAAGGTCTCCAACATGGTGATGCTGGGCGCCTATGTGGCCGGCACCGGCATTCTCAAGCCCGAGACCATCGAGCAGATGATCCAGGAGATGTTCACCGGCGCCAAGGCCAAATTCGTCCCCCTGAACATCGAGGCTTTCCGCCGCGGCTGCCAGTGCGTCCGCTGAGCGCCTCCTGCTTCTTACCAGAACCTTCCCTGAAACACTCTCCAAAACACACGGCGGCCCGGCTATTTGCCGGGCCGCTGATTTGTATAGACCCAGCCGCTGCCTTTCTGTGCATTTTACCCATTGACTTTACCACATTATCAGCGTATAAAATAAGTAATTATCAGTAAATGCGATGAACGGGACATGTCCGATCGTGCGCGCTTGCAGAGAACTGCCGGTTGGTGCAAGGCAGGAAGCGGCGGCGGCCGGGAGTCACCCGGGAGCAGTGCGCGGAACAGCTCTGCCCAGTACGCAAACCGGCTGCCCTCCGATATCGGGGCTTTGAGTGGCCGCCTTTCCGGCGGCAATGAGAGTGGTACCACGGAAGTGTGACTTTCGCCTCTCCTGTATCCAAGCAGGATTGCGCGAAGGTCTTTTTTTATAGCTTCAATTTAGTCAGCAAGGGAGAGTTACGGATATGTTGGATATCAAGATCACTAAAAGTACGTCCCTCAAGGAAAAGCCCGATGAGAACAAGCTGGGCTTCGGCAAGATCTTCACCGATCACATGTTCCTGATGGACTATACCCGCGGTCAGGGCTGGCACGATGCCCGGATCGTTCCCTATGCCCCCTTCGTCCTGGACCCCGCCTGCGTTATTTTCCACTATGCCCAGGAGATCTTTGAGGGTATGAAGGCCTACCGGGCCGTGGACGGCACCATCCAGCTGTTCCGTCCCGACTGCAACGCCAAGCGTATGCAGGACTCCTGCGACCGTCTGTGCATCCCCACCATCCCCGTGGATGACTACATCCAGGCCGTCAAGGCCCTGGTGGAGGTGGAGAAGGACTGGGTCCCCCATGTGGACGGCTCCTCTTTGTACATCCGCCCCTTCATCTTTGCAACCGACGTGGGCCTGGGCGTGCACGCCAGCCCCACCTACATCTTCTGCATCATCTGCTCCCCCTCCGGCGCCTACTACGCCGAGGGCATCAACCCCGTGCGCATCTACGTGGAAGATGAGTACATCCGTGCCGCTCCCGGCCTGACCGGCTTCACCAAGTGCGGCGGCAACTACGCTGCCTCCATCAAGGCCGGTGAACTGGCCGAGGAGAAGGGCTTTGCCCAGGTTTTGTGGCTGGACGGCGTGGAGAAGAAGTACGTGGAAGAGGTCGGCAGCATGAACATCATGTTCAAGATCTCCGGCAAGATCTATACCGCCGCCTGCGACGGCACTGTGCTGCCCGGCGTCACCCGCCGCAGCTGCATCGAGCTGCTGCGTGACTGGGGCTACGACGTGGTGGAGGGCCCCCTGGCCATCGCCGACGTCATGAAGGCCGGTCACGACGGCACCCTGGAAGAGGTCTTCGGCACCGGTACCGCCGCCGTGGTCTCTCCCGTCAAGGAGCTGGACTGGAAGGGCGACAAGGTGTTCATCAGCGAGGGCAAGATCGGCCCCCTGACCCAGAAGCTCTACGACACCATGACCGGCATGCAGTGGGGCAAGATCCCCGACACCAAGGGCTGGATCGTCCCCGTGTGCAAGGGCTGAGCACCAGCGCGTCAAAGCTCATAAAAAGCTCCCGGAACTTTCGTTCCGGGAGCTTTTTTAGGGTCTTTTTGTTTGACTCAGGTCTTTCCGTGGATCTGGGCGCCGCACTTGGGGCAGGTGATGATGATCTTCCCCTTGCCCACCGGCACCCGGCAGATGGTCTTGCACTGCTTGCAGGTAAAGTAGCGGTGCTCCTTATCCGCGTGGCGGGCCCGGGCGCCGGCGCTCCGGTTTTTGACGCCCCACCACCAGTTCACCCACTTTTGATTTTCCTCCCGGCGCTTGTAGAGGTTCTTGGAGAACATGCGGAAAAAGATCAGCAGCATCAAAACCCACAGCGCCACGTCGCATATGGCCGCCCCTACCCGACTGCGCAGTCCGGCCGCCACCACAGTCCGGACGAGACACACCAGCACATACACCCACAGCAGCGCCCGGTTCAGCGCATCGACGCCGTTGCGTCCGTACATGAACCGGGTGATCGCATTTGCAGCCTGACGGAACACTCCCATGGTGTACATCTTCCTTTCCGGCGCAAGCGCCGTTTTTTTATTTTTTTTATTTTACTCGCAAATGCGGCGGCGCACAACCGGTTTATCCTGAAATTTACAAATTGGTCATTTATTTGTTTTGTTCAATGTGATATACTTGCAATGTTGTGAAAAAAGAAACAAAGGAAGTGCATTTTCTATGGCCAAAAAGCAATTCAAAGCCGAGTCCAAACGGCTGCTGGACCTGATGATCAACTCCATTTACACCCACAAGGAGATCTTCCTGCGGGAGATCATCTCCAACGCCAGCGACGCCTGCGACAAGCTCAGCTACCAGGCCTTGACGGACTCCTCCGTGGGCATGGACCGCAAGGATTTTGCCATCCACATCCACGTGGACAAGGACGCGCGGACCATCACCGTCAGCGACAACGGCATCGGCATGGACAAGGACGATCTGGAGAACAACCTGGGCGTCATCGCCTCCTCCGGGTCCTACAAGTTCAAGCAGGAAGTGGGAGACGACGCCAAGGGCACCGACGTGATCGGCCAGTTCGGCGTGGGCTTCTACTCTGCCTTCATGGTGGCCGACCACATCACCGTGGTGACGAAGAAGTTCGGCGCGGACACCGCCTGGCGCTGGGAGTCCTCCGGTGCCGACGGCTACACCATCACCGAGTGTGACCGTGACGGTGTGGGCACGGACATCATCATGCACGTCAAGCCCGACACCGACGAGGAAAACTACTCTGAGTTCCTGGAGTCCTGGCGCTTGCAGGAGCTGGTGCGCAAGTACTCCGACTATATCCGGTTCCCCATCCGCATGGAGGTCTCCAAGACCCGCCGCAAGGAGGGCAGCAGCGACGGCAAGCCCGAATACGAGACTTACACGGAGGAGGAGACCCTCAACTCCATGGTGCCCATCTGGCAGCGGAGCAAGTCCGAGGTCACCGAGGAGGAGTACCACAAGTTCTACCGGGACAAGTTCCATGACTACGCCGACCCCCAGCGGGTGATCCCCGTGTCCGTGGAGGGCGCCGTCACCTACAAGGCGCTGCTGTTCGTCCCCGGCGCCGCCCCCTTCGATTTCTACACCAAGGAGTTTGAAAAGGGCCTGCAGCTCTACTCCGGCGGCGTGCTCATCATGGACAAGTGCGCCGACCTGCTGCCGGAGCATTTCCGCTTTGTCCGGGGCGTGGTGGACTCCCCCGATCTGTCTTTGAACATCTCCCGTGAGCTCTTGCAGCACGACCGGCAGCTGAAGGTCATCGCCTCCAACCTGGAAAAGAAGATCAAGGCCGACCTGCTGAAGCTCTTGCAGGAGGACCGGGAGGGCTATGAGAAGTTCTGGAAGAACTTCGGCCGCCAGATCAAGTACGGCGTGGTGAGCGAGTACGGCGCCCACAAGGACCAGCTCAGCGACCTTTTGCTGTTCTACTCCTCCACGGAGAAAAAGCCCGTCACCCTGGCCGAGTACGTCTCCCGGATGCCGGAGGATCAGAAGTATATCTTCTTTGCCGCCGGCGAGTCTCCCGACAAGATCGACAAGCTCCCCCAGACGGAGCTTTTGAAGGAAAAGGGCACGGAGATCCTGTACTTCACCGAAGAGGTGGACGAGTTCTGCGCCCAGATCCTCCACACGTTCCAGGAAAAGGAGCTTCGGTCCATCCTGGACCAGGAGGTGGAAGAGGGCGCCAGGGAGAAGGCCCAGGAGGCCCAGGACGCCCACAAGGCCGCTTTCGACTTTGTCAAGGAGGCCCTGGGCGACCAGGTCAAGGAGGTCAGAGCCTCTACCCGCCTCAAGTCCCACCCTGTGTGCCTGACCGCCGGCGAGGGCCTCTCCTTCGAGATGGAGAAGTACTTCCAGGCGGTGCAGCCGGACTCCGGTATCAAGGCTGACCGCATCCTGGAGCTGAACGTGGAGCACCCGGCCTTTGCCGCGCTGGAATCCGCCGTCACCGCCGACCCGGAGAAGGCCAAAAAGTACGCCGCCTTGCTTTATAACCAGGCGCTGCTGATCGCGGGCCTCCCCCTGGAGGACCCCTCCGGCTACACGGATCTGGTGTGCGAGCTGATGAAATAAAAAACGCCCCCGGCGGGGACGCAGAAAAAAGGAGCGCCGAAAGGCGCTCCTTTAAATTTTGTCCTGATAGTAGGTGACCAGCAGGTCCACCACGGTGCCGTAGGACCGGATGCCCTGGGTCTGGCCGTAGCTTTTCAAAAAGCGGTCGTATACCTGATTGGATACCTTCTGGACCGTCTTGTCCCGGAACTGGTCCCAGTAGGCGCTCTGGGCGGCCAGGTCCGCCTCCACCGTCTCCGGCAGCGTCTCACGGATGGCCCAGTAGGTCTCCGGATCCACGGCATACAGGGCGTTCCCCAGATGGATGTAGCCCATGAGCCACCCGGCGTAGGCGTACACGTCGTCGCCGCAGGTGGTACAGGCCAGCACCGCCAGGAAGTTGCACTCCTGCTCAGAGGTGATGCCCCGCTGGTGGGCCAGCTCGTGGGCCACGGTGGACCCCAGCAGGCAGGCGGGGCTGTCCATATTCACATTGGACTCCCCGGTAAAGGGACAGTAGATGCCCGTAAAGTCTAGGGCGCTCATGATGCGGGAAAAGTATACCGGCTTGACGCCGGGATCGTCAAAGGCCAGGAACGGGAACTGCTGCTCCACCGCGTCGTAGACGCCGGTGCTCCCCGCCAGGATCTCCTCCCGGGGCACGGCAAAGAGACCGTTTTCGTCCCGCTCCACTTTTCCGGCCGCCTGGCTCAGCTCTTCGGCAAAGTACGCCGTCACGTCCCGCAGGGCAGCCTCCTCCACCGGCCGGGCATAGATGCCGGACTTTTCCTGAAAGCCGTCGGCATAGCTGTCGATGCCCAGGAGGAAGCAAAAGCCCACGTAGATGCCAAGGCCCGCGCACAAAAGCCCCAAAACCGCGCTGTACGCCCGCCCGGCCCGGCGTCCCCGTGCCCGGCAGACCGCAGCGATGCTCCAGATGAGATACACCCCGCCGGCGATCACCAGCGCCACGCACAGCGCCTCCGCCACGGAGAAGTCCACCAGATAGCAGATGCTGCCGATCCCCCGCCGCAGCGGCACGGTCACGTGGGAAGCCAAAAAGTTCATCAGCGGCCGGAACTGCCGGAAGAAAAGATAGAGCACCAGCAGAAAAAGCTCCGCCGCCAGCACGATATGCAATTTTTTATGTCGCAGAAAGAATCGCATCGGTCACTCCGCCGCAGCCAGAAGCTGCCGGGTATACTCCTCCCTGGGATGGTCGAAGATCTCGTCCACGGTGCCCTGCTCCACGATGCGGCCCTCTTTCATGACCAGCACCCGGTCGCACAGCTGATACACCACGTTCAGATCGTGGGAGATGAACAGATAGCTCAGGTCCAGCTCAGAGCGCAGCGTCCGCAGAAGGTCCAGGATCTGGGCCTGGATGGTCACATCCAGGGCGCTGACCGGCTCGTCGGCAATGAGGAACTTGGGCCGCTGGATGAGCGCCGTGGCGATGCTCACCCGCTGGCGCTGGCCGCCGGAGAGCTCCGAGGGCTTTGCCGCGAGGCACTCCTCCGGAAGCTCTACCCGCTTCAGCATCTCCCGCACCCGCCGGCGGCGCTCGGCGGCGTCGTACTTGCCGTAAATGCGCAGGGGCTCCTCCAAAATCCACGCCACCGTATAGGCGGGGTTCAGCGAGCTGTACGGGTCCTGAAAGATCATCTGGGGGCGCTTGGTATAGTGGACCACCTCGCCCTGATCCGGCTTCACCATGCCCAGGATGGTCCGGGCCAGGGTGGATTTGCCTGTGCCGGACTCGCCCACCAGACCCAGGATCTCCCCGTGGCGCACATCGAACGTCACATCGTGGAGCACTTCCTGATAGGCGCCCCGGCGGAAGGGACCGCCCTCCCGGTAGCCGCTGGTCACATGGCGCAGCGACAGTACCAGCTCCTCGCTCATGGCCGCTCCTCCTTTCGCCGCCGGGTGGGAATGGCCGCCACCAGGCGCTGGGTATAGGGATGCTGGGGATGGTAGAATACCTGCTCGGTGTCCCCCTCCTCCACCAGCACGCCCCGCTGCATCACCGCCACCCGGGCGCACAGCTTGCGCACCACGTTCAGGTTATGGGAGATGAACAGCATGGAGATACCGGACTCGGCATTGAGTTTTTTCAAAAGCTCCAGGATCTGGGCCTGGATGGTCACGTCCAGGGCGGTGGTAGGCTCGTCCAGCAGCAACAGCTTGGGCCGGATGACGATGGCCGCGGCGATCATCACCCGCTGGAGCATGCCGCCGGAGAGCTGGTGGGGATACTTTTCATAGACCGCCTCCACATCCGGCAGCTCCACCGCCGCCAGGGCGGAGAGGGCTTTTTCCCGGCGCTGCTGCGCCGTCAGGTCCGTGTGCAGGCGCAAAACCTCTTCCACCTGGTCGCCGATCTTCATCAGCGGGTCCATGCAGCTCATGGGCTCCTGGAACACCACGCCGATGCACCGGCCCTGGATCTTGCGCAGGTCGGCGCGCTCCATGTGCAGAAGATCCTCCCCGTCCAGCAGGACGGAGCCGGTATAGTCGCACTGGCGCCGGGGCAGCAGTCCCGCCACGCTCATGGCGGTGACGGACTTGCCGGAGCCGGACTCGCCCACCAAACCCAAAATCTCCCCGTCATGGATGGTGAGGGACACGCCGGAGACGGCCTCTCTGGTGCGGTTATGGAATTTTACATGCAGATCTCGGATCTCCAGCATCAAACCACCTCCCCGCCGCGGCGCTGAAGGCCCTCACCGATGAGCCCCACGCCGAACACCAGCAGCACGATGGTCACGCCCGTGCCCAGAACGTACCAGGGCGCGGCGGTGAGCATGCCCTGGGCCTCGGAGAGCATATAGCCAAGGGAGGCGTCCGGCGGTGTCACGCCCACGCCCAGATAGCTCATGGAGGCCTCCGCCAGCACGGCATTATTGAACCCAATGGTCATGGCCGGCAGCAAAACCGGCATGATATTAGGCAAAATGTGCACGATAATGATCCGGGCGCTGGATGCGCCCATGAGCCGGGCGCTCTTGACGTAGTTGGCGTCCCGCACGGCGGCCACCGCCGTACGGGTGACCCGGGCAAAGCTGGGGATGAACACCAGCCCCAGGGCCAGCACCACATTATATTTATTTCCCGGTCCCACCACAGAGATGATGACCAGGGCCAGCAGAATACTGGGGAACGCGGTGAGCGCGTCGCCCACGCGCATGAGCGCCTCATCCACCACGCCGCCGAAGTACCCGGTCACCGCGCCCACGGCCGTGCCGCACACGGCACCGATGGCCACAGTGGCCGCGGCGATGGCAAACGTGGTGCCCGCGCCCTGCATGACCCGGCTGAAGATGTCCCGGCCGAAGCTGTCCGTCCCCATCCAGTGGGCCAGGGACGGCCCACAGAGCTTGGGGCCCGCCTCCATGGCGTTGGGGTCGTAGGGCGTCCAGAAAAAGCTCACCAGGATCATGGCAGTGAGGATGCCGGTGAGGATCAGCCCCGCCAGCAAAAATCCATTCATTCGTTTCATGCGCCACCTCCCAGCCGAAGCCGCGGATCGATGCGCTGGTTGATGAGGTCCGCGGCAGTGCCTGCCAGCACCACCCACAGCGCCAGGATCACCACGATGGCCTGTACCACCGGATAATCCCGGCTGCCGATGGAGGCTACCAGCAGCCGTCCAAGCCCCGGAATGGCAAACACCTGCTCAACGATGATGCTGCCCGCCACGATCTCCGCCATGGTCTGGGCCAGGAAGGTCACCACCGGCACCAGGGAATTTTTCAGCACATGGCCGTACAGCACGCCCCGGCGGTCATTGCCCCGGGAGATGGCCGTGCGCACATAGGCCCGGCCCATTTCCTGCCGGATGGTACTGCGCAGCATCCGCACCGTCATGGCCACCCGGGGGATGGCGATGGCCACTGCCGGGAACAGCAGATACTCCAGCGCCCCGCCGAAGTTGGCCGTCATGGACGGGAAGCTGCCGTGGACGAACACATGGAGGATGGTGCTGAAGATCCAGGTCAGGAGGATGCCCGTAAAGAAGGGCGGAACCGCCATGCAAAGCTGGTTGAATGCGGTGGCGGCAGCGTCCAGCTTGCCGCCCTCCCGTCCGGCGGCGCGCACCCCCAGGGGGATGGACACCGCCACGATCAAAAGAAAGCTCAGCGCGCTCAGGCACAGCGTCACGCCCACCTTGGGGGCGATCAGCTCCCACACCGGCTGGCGGTAGCTGTACGACGTGCCCAGATCACCGGTGAAAAAGCCGGCGAGCCACTCGCCGTAGCGGATGAGCAGGGGACGGTTGAGCCCCAGCTCCTCCCGCAGCGCCTCCACCTTCTCCGCCGTGGCCTGGGTGCCCAGCATGGCGGTGGCCGGGTCGCCGGAGATCACATCAAAGGCCGCAAACGCAAGAAAGGAGACGATGACCATGGTCAGCAGCAGCATGGCAATGCGTTTCGCCGCGTATTTCATGGTCTTCGCCTCCCTTCCCCGTCAGCGGCAAATCCCTTGCCGCTGCGCATATCAGGCAGTATAGTGGATGCCGGCCAGATCCAGCACATAGATGGGATAGAAGGTCACGCCCTCCAGGCCCTTACGCACCGCCACCAGGTCCGCCAGGTCCTGGATGTAGACATTGGCGGCGTTGGCCGTCAGGTTGTGCTCCATCTGCTTGTAGAGCTCCGTCTGAGCCGCGTCGTCATAGGTGGCGACGGCCTGGGCAAACAGCTGGTCGTACTCCGCGTTGTTATAGTTGATGAAGTTGTCGTCCGCCGTGGAGGTAAACCGCTCCAGCAGGGCACGGGCGGTCATGTTGGACGCGTCCACGCCCACCACGGTGGACTGGAACTGACGGCCGGTGTAGGTCTCGTCCACCCAGCTCTCCCACTCCACCGGCAGGATGGTGGCGTTGATGCCCACAGCCTTGAGCTGCTCCACCAGCACGGTGGCCGTATCCACATGGGGCTGGTAGTTGCTGGGCACGGTGATGGTCATATCAAAGCCGTCGGGGTAGCCGGCCTCTGCCAGCAGGGCCTTGGCCTTTTCGGGATCGTAGGTGTAGTAATCGGTCAGGCTCTCGTCAAAGTACTTGCCGAAAGCGGGGTACATGCTGGAGCCGATGGGGCTGCCGTAGCCGTCGAAGGCAAGGTCGATGATCTGCTGCTTGTCCACGGCGTAGCTGAGGGCCTGCCGCACCCGCACATCGTCAAAGGGCTTTTCAGCGTTGTTGAGGTACAGCGCCTGCACCAGGTTCATGGTGCCCTCGGCCACCGTAAAGTCCTCGCCCAGCTGGGCCATCTGGGTGCTGGTCAGATGGGCACACAGGTCGATGGCGCCGCTCTGCAGGCTCATGAGCAGACTGTCGGCGTTCTCGATGATCTTGAAGGTCACCTTGTCCAACGATGCGGGGGTGCCCCAGTAGCCATCGAACTTTTCCAGTACGATGGAGTCCTGGGCCGTCCGGGAGACGAACTTGAACGGGCCGGTGCCGATGGGCGCGGTGTCCTGCTGGTCATAGTCGGCCGGCAGGATGGCCGTGGTCATGTAGGAAATGAACTCATTGCTGGGCTCAGAAAGGGTGATGGTCACCGTCCGCTCATCCACAGCCTGAATGTCCGTAATAGCAGAAAACGCCTCCACCGGGACGATGCCAGTCTCGGTAGCGGCGGTGCAGCGCTGGATGGAATAAACCACATCCTCCGCCGTCACCGGTTCGCCATTGTGGAACTGCACCCCCTCCCGCAGGGTAAAGGTGTAGGTCTTATGGTCGTCGGATACCGTGTAGCTCTCAGCAACGGCAGGGATCAGATCTCCGTCCGGGGCGGGCTTCATGAGCCCCTCGAACACGTTAAACATCACTTCTCTGGTTCCTGCCTTCACGGTTTTGTGAGGGTCAAGACTGTCGTCAAGGTCCTGTGCGATGCCAACGGCAATGGCGTTGGCGGCAGCGCGCGCCTCCGGGGTCTCATCCGTGCTGCTGTCTCCGCATCCGCTGAGTACGGCGCACGCAAGGCACACCAGGGCGATCAGTGCCAGTGCTCTCTTTTTCATTTGTCTTCTCTCCTTACAATCACTGCCGCTGTGGGTCAGTGTTGGGCGGAAGCTGTCCGCCCGGCAGAATCATGGTCCTCCTTGAAAAAGGGCCTTGCGGGAACGTCGTTATTTTTATAACAATGGTCCCGCAAGGCTGTATTGTACACGAACGGCTCTTCGATTGCAAGAGCTTTCTGAAATTTTACACGCCGCCCTCCGGTCCTCGGCTTTCCTGGGTTTCCACGGTTTTGGAGGCGCCGTAGGCCTCAGTGGACAACGGCAGGCACTTTTTCCGCAGGCGGCTTTCGATGAAGAAGGACGCGGCGCTGTAAAGGCAGGCGCACACCGGCACGCCGAAGAACATGCCGGGAATGCCGAAAAAGCTGCCGCCCACCAAAATGGCGATGATGACCCACAGGCTGGAAAGACCCGTCTTGTCGCCCAGGATCTTGGGGCCGATGACGTTGCCGTCCAGCTGCTGCAGGGCAAGCACGAACAGCACGAAGTAAAGGCCCTTGAGGGGGTCTGCCAGGATAATGAGGAACGTGCTGGGGATGGCGCCCAGGAACGGGCCGAAGAAAGGGATCACGTTGGTGACACCCACGATGACGGACACCAGAGGCGTATAGGGGAACTTCAGAATGGAACATCCCACAAAGCAGATAATACCGATGATGAGGGAGTCCAGCAGCTTGCCCCGGACGAAGCCGGAGAAGATCTCGTCCACCTTCCGGGTGCCCAGCAGCACCCAGCGCACGTTCTCCCGGGAAAACAGGCCGTGGACGATCTTGCGGGCCTGGGCGGCGCACAGCTCCTTGGTAGCCAGCAGATACACCGAGACGATGATGCCCACCAGCAGGTTTTTCAAAAACACCAGCGTGCTCACCACGCCGCCGGAGAGGACGGTCATCAGCGTGGATGCCTGGGGCAGTACCTCCTTGGTCAGCCAGGTCTGGATATCTTTATAATAGGTATCCATCTGGACCATGGCCCAGGATTCCACCTCCGGATTGGTCTCCAGCAGATGCTCCACCCAGCCGGTGATGATGAGGTAGTAATTCTCCACATTGCTCACCAGCTGCAAAACGCTTTTGTAAAGCTCCGGCAGCAGCACGGAGGCCAGCAGATAGCCCAGCACGCAGATGACCAGCCACGTCAAAAGCAGGCTGGCCGCCCGTGGAAGCTTTGCCGCCATAAGCCCATTTTTGTGGGCCTTGGCCACAGCGGAGGCAAACAGGTTCCGCTCGAAGAAATTCACCACCGGCGCCAGCAGATACGCGATCAAGGCACCGTAGAGGATGGGCTCCACCGCCGTGAGCAGCTGGCCGCCGACTGCCAGCAGCGCCCGTCCGCCGAACAGGGTATCATACAGGAGCAAAATCAAGCTGACGGTGCAAAAAACCGCCAGTCCCAATTGAATATACGGCTTTCTCTGTTTCATCGCCACCATCCTTCCAATGTTTTTATTCTACACGGCGCCCCCGGCAATTGCAATCCTGATTTTCCCGTGCTATACTGTCCTCTACACAAATTTGACACCTGGCGCAGGAGGCATTTTATGACCCAGAAAAAGCTTCTTTTCATTGTAAACCCGCGGGCCGGGCGCAGCAAATCCCGCAGTCCGCTGTTTGACGTGATCGCGCTTTGCTCCGAGGCAGGCTATCTGATCTCCGTCCACAAAACCACCGCCCCCGGAGACGCGGCCCAGACCGCCCAGCGGGAGGGCGGCAATTACGATCTGGTGGTGGCCGTAGGCGGTGACGGCACCCTCAACGAGGTCATCACCGGCCTGATGCATCTGGAGCAGCGGCCCTTGCTGGGCTACCTGCCCCAGGGCAGCACCAACGACTTCGCCGCCAGCCTCCACATCTCCGACCACCCGGTCACCGCCGCCATGTCCATGCTGCGAAACGCGCCCCGTGCCCTGGATATCGGCCGATGGAACGAGCGCAGCTTCGTGTATGTAGCCTCCTTCGGCGCGTTCACCCGTACCTCCTATGCCGCCTCCCAGGCCGCCAAAAACGCCCTGGGACACTTCGCCTATATCCTGGAGGGCGTCAAGGACCTCAACACCCTGCGTCCCTATCACATCCGCCTGACGGCGGACGGCGAGGTGCTGGACGGGGAGTATCTGTTCGGCGCCGTGTGCAACTCCACCTCCATCGGCGGGCTCATGAAGCTCAGCCCCGAGCGGGTGGTGCTGGACGACGGCAAGTTTGAAATGCTGCTGATCCCCAATCCTAAAAACCCCCTGGAGCTGCAGAACCTGCTGCTGGCGCTGGTGAACCAGCAGTACGACATCCCCGAGCTGATCTTCCGCCATGTCTCCTCTTTGCACCTGGAGACGGAGGAGGAGCTGCCCTGGTCCCTGGATGGTGAGTATGCCCCCAGCGTGCCGGTGGTAAACATCGAAAACCGCTGCCGTGCCCTTTCCATGCTGCTATGAGAGAAGAACTGAACATCCTGCGCCGCCGCTTCGGCGGCCATACTCCCTCTTTACTGGGAGAGCAGCGCCGCTACGCCGTGCTGTGCCCCCTGGTGGAGCAGGAGGACGGACTGCATTTTCTCTATGAAGTGCGCTCCCGTACCCTCAGCCAGGGCGGCGAGGTGTGCTTCCCCGGCGGGCGCATGGAGATAGGAGAGTCCCCGGAGGAATGCGCCCTGCGGGAGACGGAGGAAGAGCTGGCCATCCCGGCCCGGGAGATCACCCTGCTGGGCACGCCGGACTTTATCTGCAACCAGGCGGGCTTTTTACTGCGGCCGGTGCTGGGCTTGGTCTCCCCCCGGGGCTTTGGGGCCATGCGGCCCTCCCCCGCGGAGGTGGAGACCGTATTCACCGCGCCGCTGTCCTTTTTCCACGACACGCCCCCGCAGCCGTGGCACTACGACCTGCTGCCCCGGGTGTCGGAGGACTTCCCCTACGAAGCCGTGGGCATCCCCCGGGACTATGCCTGGGCACGGGGCCGGGTGGATATCCCCATCTGGTACTGGCAGGGCCACGCGGTCTGGGGCATGACCGCCCGTCTCACCGCCCATGTGGTCCGGGCCTTATACGATGGCAAAGCAGATGAAAAAGAGGAGCCGTAACCACGGCTCCTCTTTATATTATATGTGTTCAGCCGGATACTCAAACCTCTGCCGGCGGAAGCGCCAGATAGGCCGGGTCAAAGCTGATGCCCTTTTCCAGGACGTCCGCCTGCTTGCCGGGCCGGAAGCCGTACCGGCTCCAAAAGGCCGCCGAATCCCCCGGGCGCACCAGCACCGTCTCACCCCCGGTCTCCCGGGTCAGGCGCACCGCCTGTCCGATCAGCTGCACGCCGAAGCCTCTGCCCCGATACTCCGGCTGGATGTACGCCAGGGCGATCTGGCCCTGTGCGGTGCCCATCTGCAAAAGGCCCACCGGCTCCTCGCCCAGGTATCCCACCAGGGTCTGTCCATCCGGCCGCACCGCCACGCCGGTCTCCCGGGCGCACCGGTCCAAAAGCGCCGCCTGCTCCGCCGGACACAGCGGCAAAAAGCGCAGCCCCGGTTCCAGGCCGTTGGCCCGCTTGCCCTTCGTCTCCCCCGCCAGGTATTCGGGGGTACGCAGGTGGCTGTTGTCGTCCCGGAACACCACCTCCAGCTTCCCGTCCCGCACTTCCAGCTTGGATACCGCCGTGTTGTCCCCCACCGGCGTGGCGGCCAGCTGCTCCAGCGTATAGCCCTGCAGGGACGCCAGCAGCAGCCGGATGGCATAGCCGTGGGAAAAGACCGCCACGGTCCTGCCCTCGTTTTTCCGGGCAATGTCCTCCACAGCCGCCCGTACCCGGCGCAGCACCGCGGCGGGCGCTTCGCCGCCGGCCACCTGCCAGCGCTCGGGATGCAGGCTGAAATTGGCCATCTGCTCCGGGTCAGCCCGGGCGATGTCGCCCCAGGTGCGCTGTTCCCAGACGCCCACGCAGATCTCCCGCAGATCAGTGCGCCGGTGCAGCTCCAGTCCCTTGGGCTTGTAAATGGCGGCCGCGGTGGCGCAGGTGCGGTAGAGGTCGCTGGAATACACCGCGTCCACATGGATGTCCGCAAAACGCCGCTCCAGCGCCGCCACCTGCCGCGCGCCCCGGTCGGTGAGCAGGCTGTTGTACTGGCCCTGTGCAATGCGGTACAGGTTCCCCTCCGCCTCCGCGTGGCGGATCAGATAAATGGTGGTCATAGGTTCCTCCTGGCTGTGCAATTTCTCTTCTTTTGGCATTATAGCGCCGCCGCCGCATTTTGGCAAATCCGGCGGCGGATTTTTTTGCGCCGGCGGGACATACTACCCTCAAGCCGCAAAGGAGTGATTGAAGATGCATTCGAATACCGGATTTTGGGTCGGTATGGGCGCGGGCATGGCCGCCGGCGCCGTGCTGGGAATGATGACTGCCAGCAACCGCCATTCCATGAAGTCACAGGTAGGCAAGAGCCTGCACAAGCTGGGTGTCGCCATGGATGAGGCTGTGGACAGCATCGTCTCCGAGCTGCACTGAGGATGGGGCCGGGAGCGTAAGTTCCCGGCCTCATCATTTTTTGAAAAAACATGAAAAAAGGGGTTGACTTTCCGCTTTCTTTTGCTATAATAATAACGCTGTCTCTTCCAGGCAGCGGACAAGTGCATCACTTGGAGAAGTCGCCTAGTTGGTCGAGGGCGCATGATTGGAAATCATGTAGGCCCCTAAAGGGTCTCGAGGGTTCGAATCCCTCCTTCTCCGCCAGAAAAAACCCTAGAATCACCCGATTCTAGGGTTTTTCTTTATTTCTTAACAAAAAAATTAACAAATACGCAATCTTTTCAACAGCAAATAAGCGTGTAGAAAAGGCGAGTATAGTTAATAAAACGTAGTCAAATTGTAGTCAGCATTTGAGCCTTGCCGCCATCTTGATAAGCAGCGCCCGGACGCTCCGCTCCGTATACTCCAGGGCCTTCCAGCGGTCGGGGCTGTCGATGATCCCAGCGGCGGCCAAGGCGTCCACCGCCTGCACCAGCTCCTCGTCCACAGAGGGCTCCTGGGGCGTCTCGCTCACCCAGGGGATGCCCAGGTAATCCGTGATGCCCCGGGCCTCAGCCTCGGCCACAGACGCCCTCCAGGCGTCCGATCTGAGGTTTTTGACGTCGTTTTCATTGGTGTGGAAGGCGTGCTCGATGAGCACCGCCGGAGCCACCGTGTGCTTGAGGACGTACAGTGACGGGTCATAGACGATCGATCTCGAGCGCACCGCCGTTCCCGTCTCCCGTACCCGGGCCAGGATCGCCTGGGCCGCCTGCTCCCGCTCGCCGCCGGCGCCGTAGACATATGCGCTCCAGCCCCGTGCGCTGGACCAGCCGCTGCCGCCGGCCGCGTTGGAGTGAAGTGAGACGAACAGGTCCAGGCCCTTGATATCGTTCGCGATGGCGCACCGTTCCGCCAGGGACACCGCCGCCCCGTCCGGCCGGGTCTCCACCACCGTCACGCCGCAGCGGCGCAGGTGGGCACCGATCCGCCCCGCCATGTCCAGGGCAAACTCGTGCTCGTAGTAGCTCCCGTCCGGGCTGCGGTTGGCCAGGTTGGAGGCGTCATGGCCCGCGTCCAGGACCACCGTCTTTCCGGTGCCGCCGGTGTCCGAATCGGACACCGACGCTTTGTGCACCACGATGTAAAACGGCATCACCCGGTCCGGATTGCAGGCAAAACAGTCCGCCGCCAGCCCGGTCAAGGCCTGTAAGGTTTTCAATGACCACCATCCGGCCCGTTCCCAGCAGCTTTTGGTGGATGGGCAGCGTCTCATTGTAAATGGCATCCACGCCGATGGTATCCAGGCCGATGCCCTGCTTGCCCGAGCCGATCAGATACTCCACCACGTCCGGCCCGATGACCGGATAATCCCCATAGTAGTCCGGCGTGCCCCAAAAGCGGTCCCAGCCGGTCCGGATCAGCAAAAACGCCGCCCGGTCCGCCAGCTGCCGCACCGGCGCCAGGCGCTCCATGGTCAGCACCGCTCCCGCTGCCGCATCTGAGCAGTCCACCACCAATGCCGGTCCCACGAACTGCGCCGCGGGCAGAGCATCCAGCGTAGGCTGGTGGGCAAACAGATGGGCCGGGGCATCCATATGGGTGCCCGTATGAGAGTAGAGGGACAAAAGCGTCTCCCGGAAGCCGTCTTTTTCATAGGTGTTGGCCGGCGACAGCCGGGGCGGCTCCGTTCCCGGATAAACCGGCATGTCCGGCTCGATCCGGTGGGTGAAATCCAATACGCGCATCAATATCCTTCCTTTCTTTCCCGGATCCGAGGATCCTCTGCTTCAATCGTCTGATTTTACTACCTGTTGTCGGTGGAGAGTCAATTGTTTTTTTCATCGGCACATTGTCAGAAAAAAACGTGGAATTTTTTACATTCAGGAGGTCGTATCATGGAACCTGACGTCCGCATCGATCCTGCGCTCTTGACCGTGTTCCCCCAGATCCGGTTGGGCTGCCTCACCTACGAGGCAGCCGTGGCTCCGTCCTCTCCGGCCCTGTGGTCGCTGGTGGAGCAGGAAACTGTCCCCGCCGTTCTGGCGGAGCTGGAGGAAAAGACCCTGGCCGGCATCGAGGGCATCCGCTGCTCCCGGGAGGCCTACAAAGCCTTCGGCCGCAGCCCCTCCCGCTACCGGGTCTCCTCCGAAAGCCTCATCCGCCGTATCCGGCAGGGAAATCCCCTCTATCACGTCAACACCGTGGTAGACGTAAACAATCTCATCTCCCTGGAAACCGCTCTGTCCGCAGGCTCCTACGACCTCTCCCGCCTTCGCGGGCCCGTCGCGCTGACGGTGGGACAGTCCGGCGAGGGCTACGAGAGCATCGGCAAAAGCTACATCGACATGGAGCACATGCTCCTCCTTCGGGACGAGGAGGGGCCCTTCGGCAGTCCCACCAGTGACTCCCACCGGGCCATGATCGGGCCGGAGTCCGCCCGCATCCTCACGGTCATCTACTGCTTCTCCGACGCCATCGACCTGGACGCTGCCCTGGAGCGGGCCGCCGGGCAGCTGGCTGAATTTGCCGGAGCGGCCGATCTGCACCGCTGGATCGTCGGCTGAGGACGATCCCCCTTGACTCTTTCCCTGGAATAGGGTTTACAATGGCTGCAACAATCTTGGATGGGAGGCGCCGTCTTGAAAACGAAATCCTGTATCTTCATCATTATCGCCGCCGCGCTCTGGGGCGGGATCGGCGTATTTTTCAACATGCTCAGTGCCGCGGGCTTCACACAGATGCAGGTGGTGGCCATCCGGGTCACCGCCGCAGCCATCGCCCTGACGCTGTACATTCTGGTCAAGGACCGGTCTTTGCTGCGGGTAAAGCTGCGGGACTGCTGGTGCTTCGTGGGAACGGGCATCATCAGTCTGGTGTTTTTCAACTGGTGCTATTTCACCGCCATTGAGCTGACCAGTCTGGCGGTAGCGGCCGTGCTGATGTATACCTCGCCGATTTTCGTCATGCTGTTTTCCGCTCTGCTGTTCCACGAACGCATCACCGGCAAAAAGGTGGTGGCCCTGCTCATGACGTTTTTGGGCTGTCTGTTCGTGGCCGGCGTGTTCGGCAGCAGTGATTACGCCTTTTCCCTCAGCGGCATCCTCATCGGCATCGGCGCCGGTGTGGGCTACGCCCTGTACAGTATTTTCGGCCGCTTTGCCCTGGAAAAGGGCTATCCGTCCGTGACCATCTCTGAATACACGTTCCTCTTTGCCACTCTGGGCGCTCTGCCTCTTTCCCGGATCTGGAAGTCGGCCCATCTGCTGGCTTTGCCGGAGACCATCGGCGGCGCCCTGGGCATCGGCGTTTTGTGCTGCGTGTTTCCGTTCATCCTCTATACCCAGGGCCTGGCGGGGGTGGAGACCAGCAAGGCCGCCATCATGGCCACCGTGGAGCCCGCCGTGGCCGCGGTGCTGAGCTTTGCCCTGTACGGCGAGTCCCTGCTGGGATTCAAGGGCGTGGGCATCCTGCTCATTTTCGGCTCCGTGGTGCTGCTGAACCACACCCCCAAAAGCGCTGCCGTTCCCTCCGCCCCGTGCAAGCAGCCGTGAAAGCCGCTTTTCATTTTCCCCCGGCCGTGCTATGATGGAGCAAGAGCCATCTATACACGAAAGAAGTGACCTTGTATGAAAACCGCTCTGGTGCTGGAGGGCGGCGCCTTCCGCACCATATTCTCCTCCGGCGTATGCGACGCGTTTTTGGACGGGGGGCTTCCCCTGCCGGACTATACCCTGGGCGTCTCCGCCGGCATCACCTACGGCGTCAGCTACCTCTCCCGGCAAAGCCGCCGGAACCTGCGGGTGCTGACCCGCTTCGCCTCCGACCGGCGCTACATGGGAATGGGCAACTACCTGCGCCGGGGCAACCGCTCCTACTTCGGGCTGCGCTTTTCCTATGAGACCATCCCCAACCAGCTGGACCCCTTCGACTATGACGCCTTCGAGGCCTATCCAGGCCGGGCGGAGGCGGTGGTCACCAACCTGGCCACCGGCCTGGCAGAGTATCTGCCCGTGCCCCGGCGGGACGAGCACAATCTGCTGCTCCAGGCCACCTGCGCCATCCCCTTCCTTTTCCCGGTCTACCATCTGGATGGCCAGCCCTATCTGGACGGAGGCTGTGCCGACGCTATTCCCTGGAAGCATGCCTTTGACGAGGGCTGCGACCGGGTGGTGGTGATCTTGACCCGGGAGCGGGACTATGAAAAGACACCGGACGGGTCCCTTCCGCTGATCCGCCGGGCCTTCCGCAAATACCCCCGCTTTGTGGAGGCCATGGAGACCCGGGCCCAGCGCTACAACCAGTGCCGCCGGGAGCTGTTTGAGCTGGAACAGCAAGGACGCGTGCTGGTGATCGCCCCGGAGTCCACCGCCGGCTTTTCCCGGACGGAGCGGGATCTTGAAAAGATCCGGGCCCTGTGGCAGTCCGGCTATTTCGCCGGCCGCAGCGCCCTGCCCGCCGTGCGGGAGTTCTGGTTCGGCCAGAATCCGTAAATTTTGCGTGAAGCACCTCCTTTTCCCGGGAGGTGTTTCTCTTTTTCACAAAGGTTCTACGTTTGCGTTGTGCGACTTCTCTTACATTTTACGCAAAATTTGCAAAATTCTCCGTTCCCTCTTCTCAGTGCCGTTTTTTGAATATATAATGATAAAGCTGCATATCCGTATAGGAACAGCAGCTGATATCGCCTATATTTTTTTTGCCAAAAAACGCCTACCGAACGAAGAAAAAGGAGCAACAGCATGGATATTTTTTCCGTCTTTACCCTTTGCGGCGGTCTGGCCTTCTTCCTCTACGGCATGACCACCATGTCCAAGAGCCTGGAGAAGATGGCCGGCGGCAAGCTGGAGCGCATTTTGAAGCGCATGACCTCCAATCCTCTCAAGAGCCTGCTGCTTGGCACCGGCATCACCGTGGCCATCCAGTCCTCCTCCGCGGTAACGGTCATGCTGGTGGGTCTGGTGAACTCCGGCGTCATGGAGCTGAGCCAGACCATCGGCGTCATCATGGGTTCCAACATCGGTACCACTACCACCGCCTGGATCCTCTCCCTGACGGGCATCGAAAGCGACAACGTGTTCGTCAACATGCTCAAGCCGGAGAGCTTCTCTCCCCTGCTGGCCATGGCCGGCGTCATCCTCATCATGGGCTCCAAGAAGCAAAAGCGCCGGGACATCGGCCGGGTCATGGTGGGCTTCGCCATTTTGATGTACGGCATGGATCTGATGAAGGACGCGGTGGAGCCGCTGTCCGAAGTCCCCGCCTTCACCCAGCTGCTCACCGCTTTCCAGAATCCCCTGCTGGGTGTGCTGGTGGGCATGGTGTTTACGGCCGTCATCCAGTCCTCCTCCGCCTCTGTGGGTATTTTGCAGGCCCTGGCCCTCACCGGCTCCGTTTCCTTCGGCGCCGCCATCCCCATCATCATGGGTCAGAACATCGGTACCTGCATCACCGCCCTCATCAGCTCCATCGGCGTCAGCCGCAGCGCCAAGCGGGTGGCTGTGGTGCATATCTCCTTCAACGTCATCGGTACGGCTGTTTGCATGGTGCTCTTTTACGGAGCCAATGCGCTGGTAGGCTTTACCTTCCTCGATGACCCCATCGGCGTGGTGGGCATCGCCCTGTGCCACTCCGCATTCAACATTTTCACCACGGCACTGCTGCTGCCCTTCTCCCGCCAGCTGGAAAAGCTGGCGCGGAGACTGGTGCGCAGCGAGAGCCGCAAGGAGAACTTCGCGTTCCTGGATCCCCTGCTGCTGCGCACCCCCGGTGTGGCTATCAGCGAATGCGTGTCCATGACCAATCAGATGGGCGCCCTGGCCCACAAGAGCCTCCTTTTGTCCCTGGAACAGCTGAACGGGTACAGCGAGACCCGGGAGGCCCAGATCCTGGAAAACGAGGACAAGCTGGACATCTACGAGGACCGGCTGGGCAGTTATCTGGTGGAGATCTCCCAGCACGGCGTGTCCATGGAGGACATGCGCACCGTCTCCCGCCTGCTCCACGCCATCGGCGACTTCGAGCGCATCGGCGACCACGCCCTCAACCTGCAGGAGTCCGCCCAGGAGCTCCACGACAAGGGCCTGCGCTTTTCCGACTCCGCCGAGGCGGAGATCTCCGTACTGCTGGATGCCCTGCGGGATATTCTGGGACAGGCCTTCTCCTGCTTTGCCGCCGATGATCCCCACGCCGCTTTGAGCGTGGAGCCGCTGGAGGAGACCATCGACCGGCTCATCGAGGAGGTGCGCATGCGCCACATCCAGCGTCTCCAGACCGGCGAATGCACCATTCAGCTGGGCTTCATCCTCAGCGACCTTCTGACCAACTTCGAGCGTGTGTCCGACCACTGCTCCAACATCGCCGTGTGCGTGCTGGAAGAGCAGGACGCTTCCCTGGACCGCCACGCCTATCTCCACAATCTCAAGACCGACGACGCCTTTGCCCGGCACCTGGCCGGACAGCTGGAAAAGTACCGTCTGCCCCAGCAGGCATGATCCCTTTGCGCGGGCCCGCCCTCCGGCGGGCCCGTTTTTTTGAATATTCATTTTTCTATTCATTCTATGCAATCTCATCTCTTGTAATTATGCCTAATTGCACTTGATTTTTCGCGGTTTTCTCTGTTGCTTTTTTGCTTTTTACCCATCCACCGAAAATAAATATTCATTTTTTGTGAAAAAGTATTGACATTCATGCAGGGACGTGGTAAGGTTAGGCATGTTCACAAGGAAACACTGTTTCCCATATGGATCCAACGCCCGCTGCGGCGGGTAACATACAAGGAAGAGGATGAAAATTATGAAGAAACTGTTTGCACTGCTGCTGGCTCTGGCCATGACCGCGAGCCTGGCCGCCTGCGGATCCAAGGAAGAGGCTCCCGCTGAAGAGGAGACCGTGGATTACGCTTCCATGTCCATCGACGACCTGAAGGCCGCCATCACCACCGTCACCGAGGGCTCCCTGACCGTGGCCACCAGCCCCGACTTCGCCCCCTATGAGTTCTACGCCATTGACGAAAACGGCGAACCCAAACTGGCCGGCTTCGATATGGATCTGGCTCAGTACATTGCCGACTACCTGGGCCTGGAGCTGGAAGTCATCCCCATGGACTTTGACGGCACCATCATGGAGCTGCAGAGCGGCAACGTGGACCTGGGCATGGCCGGCTATTCTCCCGATCCCGACCGTGCCGACAGCATGGACTTCTCTGACGTGTACATCACCGGCGGCCAGTCCTTCGTGTGCGTGGAGAGCAACAAGGATCTGTTCCCCTCTCTGGAGGACGCCAACAACGCTGACTACTCCATCGGTGCTCAGGTAGGCTCCATTCAGGCTACTCTGGCCAAGGAGAACACCCCCGACGCCGACATCGTGGAGCTGACCAAGGTGCCCGACATCATCGCCGAGCTGCTGACCGGCAAGCTGGACGGTGCCTTCATCGAGACCATGGTGGCTGAGAGCTATGCCACCCAGTACCCCGAGCTGTGCCTGGCTCTGGAGGTCCCCTATGACGCTGAGGGCTCCGTGGTGGGCGTGTCCAAGGGCAACGCCGCGCTGCTGGAAGGCGTGAACCGTGCCATCGCTGCCGCCAAGGAAGACGGCTCCTTCGACCAGTATGTGGTCAACGCCGTGGATCTGGCCTCCGGCGAGATCTACGAGGGCACGCTGGATGCCGCCGAGGCTCCCGCCGCCTGATCGATCCGTGTGTTCCAATTCCTCCCCGCGGAGACCGCGGGGAGGAATTGACTGCTTCCTGAAACAAGAGAAAAAGGAGGAAACCGCCTGTGTTTACTGCCGCCGGTTTCGAAAAAACATTTGCCTATATCGATCTTTTCAAGCAGGGCCTGATCTGCACGGTGTCCTTGTCCGCGCTGACCGTTATCTTCGGCTTCATCCTGGCGCTGATCCTGGCCGTGATGCGGCTTTCGGACGTCTGCCCCCTGCGGTTCCTGGCACTGACCAAGGACGGTCATCTCCGGGATCAGGGCTTTGTGGCGGCAGTGAGCCGGTTCAATCCCATCCGGTTCCTGGCCACTGTGTATGTGGAAGTCTTCCGGGCCACGCCTATGCTGGTCCAGTTGTTCATAATCTACTATGTGGTCTTTGACGGCGTGGATCTGCCGTCCTTCAAGCTCTTCGGCTTCATCCGGTTTGACCGGTTCCTTCCCGGCGTGGTGGCCCTGGCCCTCAACTCCGGCGCCTACCTTTCCGAGATCATCCGCTCCGGCATCCAGTCCATTGACGGCGGTCAGACGGAGGCGGCCCGGTCCCTGGGCCTTTCTCAGGTGCAGAACATGCGCTATGTGGTGCTGCCCCAGGCCATCAAGAACATCCTGCCGGCCATCGCCAATGAGTTCGTCACCATCATCAAGGAATCCTCCATCTGCTATACCATCGGCGTGCAGGAGATCATGTACGCAGTGACCTCCATCAAAGGCGCCACCTACCGCATCGCCGAGCCGCTGGTCATCGCCACACTGGTCTACTTCTGCCTGACCTTCCCCACCAGCAAGATCATTGCTTACTTTGAAAGGAGAATGAGCCGTGGCGACAAGAGATAGTCTCATCCAGGTCACTGACCTGAAAAAGCATTATAACCACGGTGCCATCAAGGCGCTGGACGGCGTCACCGTGGATATCAACGAAGGGGATGTGATGGTGGTCATCGGCCCCTCCGGCTCCGGCAAGTCCACGTTCCTGCGCAGCCTGAACCTGCTGGAGGTGCCGACCGCCGGCTCCATCGTCTTTGACGGGGTGGACATCACCAAAAAGAAGATCCAGAACGCCGATGGCAAGATGGTGAAGCTGGACATCGACCAGCACCGCCAGAAGATGGGCATGGTATTCCAGCACTTCAACCTGTTCCCCCACATGACCATTATGGACAACATGACCCTGGCCCCCATCAAGGTCAAGCATATGCCCAAGGACCAGGCGGAGAAGAAGGCCCTGGCCCTTTTGGACCGGGTCGGCCTGAAGGACCGGGCCGACGCCTATCCCATCCAGCTCTCCGGCGGCCAGAAGCAGCGGATCGCCATCGTGCGGGCGCTGATGATGGAGCCCCAGGTGATGCTCTTTGACGAGCCCACCTCCGCTCTGGATCCGGAGATGGTGGGTGAGGTGCTGGAGGTCATGAAGGAGCTGGCCCAGGAGGGCATGACCATGGTGGTGGTCACCCACGAGATGGGCTTTGCCCGGGAAGTGGGCAACCGGGTGCTGTTCATGGCCGACGGCAAACTCCTGGAGCAGGGCAGCCCCTCCGATATTTTTGAACACCCCCAGCATCCCCGGCTGCAGGACTTCCTCAGCAAGGTGCTGTGATCCCCTTGCCGTTTTCAGGGCGCGCACCTTCCGTGCGCGCCCTGGTTTTTTCGGCGGCCCAGGCCGCCTCCATTCGCCTCCGGGCAGTTGAAGAAAGGAGCAAACCCTATGACAGAGCAAAAGAAAGCGGCCATTGCCGCCGTTGAGGCAAAGGCCGGACTCATCGCGGACGTAGCCGACCGGATCTGGGACTACGCAGAGCTCTCTTTGCAGGAAGAGCGCTCTGCCGCGCTGTACTGTGAGGTCCTGGAAAAAGAGGGCTTCACCGTGGAAAAGGGCATCTGCGGCATCCCCACCGCCTTCTCCGCCACCTTCGGCAGCGGCCGGCCCATCATCGGATTGCTGGCGGAATACGACGCTCTCTCCGGCCTTTCCCAGGAAGGCGGCAGCCTGGAGCGGAAGGAGCGGGAGTCCGGCGGCTGCGGACACGGCTGCGGACACAATCTGCTGGGCGCCGGCGCCTTTGCCGCGGCGCTGGGCGTCAAGGCCTTTTTGGAGTCCACCGGCACCCCCGGCACCGTGGTCCTCTACGGCTGCCCCGGCGAGGAGGGCGGCGCCGCCAAGGCCTTCATGGCCCGGGACGGGCTGTGGTACGGTCTGGACGCCGCTTTGACCTGGCACCCGGAGGACGTGAATGAGGTGCTCACCGGCTCGTCCAACTCCTGCATCCAGACCCAGTATCTCTTTACCGGCGTGGCCTCCCACGCTGCCGGTGCCCCTGACCGGGGCCGCAGCGCCCTGGACGCCGTGGAGCTGATGAACATCGGCGTGCAGTTCCTGCGGGAGCATATGAGTGACAAGGCCCGGGTCCACTATGCCATCACCGATGCCGGCGGCCGCAGCCCCAACGTGGTGCAGCCCAAGGCCAGCGTTTTGTATATGGTGCGCTCCAACCACGTTGCCGAGGCAGTGGAACTTCAAAAGCGGGTGGACAAGATCGCCCAGGGCGCCGCCCTTATGACGGAGACCACCTACGAAAAGCTGTTTATCGACGGACTGGCGGACACCGTCACCAACCACGCCCTGGAGCGGGTGCTCCATGAAAACTTCCAGGCCCTGGGCGTGCCCGATTACACCCAGGAGGAGCTGTCCTTTGCCGACGCTCTGGCCGCCACCTATCCCGGCAGCGACGCCGTACCCGGCATCGGCAGCCAGTACGACAGCGACTACGCCCAGCGCGCCGCGCAGCTGCGCCGTGAAGCGGGACACGCCATGAACAGCTTCCTGCTGCCCTTGTATCAAGGAGACGTGTTCCGTCCCGGCTCCACCGATGTGGGCGACGTGAGCTGGCAGTGCCCCACCGCCCAGATCGAAGTGGCGGCCTGGCCCAACGGCTGTCCCGGCCACAGCTGGCAGAACGTCTCCTGCGACCGTACGTCCATCGGCCACAAGGCCGCCGTCCACGCGGGCAAGGTGCTCTGCGCCTCTGTCATCGACCTTCTTACCCAGCCGGCGCTGCTGGAGGAGGCAAAGGCAGAGTTCCTCCGCCGCACTGCGGCCGGGTATGTGTGCCCCATCCCCGCTGATGCCGTCCCCACCATTGCCCTTTGACAAATTGCACAGCAAATCGCAACAAATTTTTGTTTTGTCAAAAAATTTTTTGTTTGCTTTTGCAAAATCATGATGGTATGATACAGTTGTACTGAGAAACCAAACCGAAAGGAGCCATTAGTATGGAATCTTCTCCCCGCGGTCGTGATCTCCTGTTTCAATTCACCGGCAGACCCCCTCTTGGTACCTCTGTCTCCCTGGCGCTGCAGCATCTGGTAGCCATGATCGTCGGCTGCGTGACGCCGCCGATCATCATTGCCGGAGCCGTCGGCCTCAGCCAGGCGGACCGGGTGCTTTTGATCCAGGCATCCCTGGTCATGTCCGCCGTCTGCACGCTGCTGCAGCTGTTCCCCATCGGCCGGTACTTCGGCTCCGGCCTTCCCGTGATCCTGGGCGTGAGCTTTGCCTACGTGCCCAGCATGCAGGCCATCGCCTCCTCCGGCGGCGGTGTGGCAGCCATTGCCGGCGCCATGATCGTCGGCGGCGTGGTGGCCATCATCGTGGGCATTTTCGTCAAGAAGATCCGTCTTTTGTTCCCGCCGGTCATCACCGGCACAGTGGTGTTCACCATCGGCCTTTCCCTCTATCCCACCGCCATCAACTACATGGCCGGCGGTACGGCCAACACCGCGGAGGCCATTGCCGCCTCCGGTGCCTCCGAGTCCCTCATCTACGGTTCCTGGCAGAACTGGCTGATAGCTGCCCTGACGCTGACGGCAGTCATCGTGCTCAATCACTTCGCCAAGGGTCTTTGCAAGCTGGCCTCCATCCTCATCGGCATGCTGTTCGGCTATGTGATCGCTGCCGTATTCTTCGATATGGTGAGCTTTTCCAGCGTGGGCGAGGCCGCCTGGTTCTCCCTGCCCCAGTTCATGCACTTCGGCGTGACCTTTGATCCCGCCTCCTGCATCGCCATCGGCTTGCTGTTTGCCATCAACTCCATCCAGGCCATCGGCGACTTCACCGCCACCACCGTGGGCGGCATGGACCGTGACCCCACCGACCGGGAACTGCAGGGCGGCATCATCGCCTACGGCGCCAGCAACATCCTCACGGCCCTCTTCGGCGGCCTTCCCACCGCTACATATTCCCAGAACGTGGGCATCGTGACCACCAACAAGGTCATCAACCGCACGGTGTTTGCCCTGACCGGCGTATTTTTGCTGCTGGCGGGCGTGTCTCCCAAGTTCGCCGCCATTCTCACTACCATCCCGCAGTGCGTGCTGGGCGGCGCCACGGTGACCGTGTTCTCCACCATCGCCATGACCGGCATGAAGCTCATCGCCTCCCAGGAGCTCTCCGCCCGCAACACCACCATCGTGGGTCTCTCCGCCGCTCTGGGCGTGGGCATCTCCCAGGCCGCCGGCTCTTTGAGCCAGTTCCCCGACAGCTTGACCATGATCTTCGGCAAGTCCCCCGTGGTGGTCGCTACCATCATGGCCGTTCTGCTGAACCTGGTACTGCCCCGGGAGAAGAAATCCTGAATACTGCTATTAAAAAACCCGGACAGCCTGAGGCTGTCCGGGTTTTTTATTTTTCCTCATAAAACAGACATGCATCACAGTGTGAGCGCAGCGGCGCATGCTCCTCCATATAGCGATTGCCCCAATCCATCAGCTGTCCCAGCACGGTCAGCAGCGACTTTCCGCTCTCCGTCAGCCGGTACTCCACCCGCACCGGCACCTCATTATACTGCTCCCGGTGGACGATCCCGTATTCTTCCAGATGTTTGAGAGACTGGGAGAGCATCACGTTGGTGATCCCCGGGATCCCGCGTCGGATCTGATTATAGCGCTTGGGTGTGCCGTCCTTCAAAAGGCAAATGATGCTCAGCCGCCACTTCCCGCCGACCATATCCATGGTCAGCCGCAGCGGGCAGATATCGCCATGCAGCTGTTCGTCCATGTACACGCCTCCTTCCTGGTAAGAAAAACCTTACCATATACAAAAAAACTGCGTTCTTGTGAAATTTTTGTTTCTGTCTATAATCAAAAGTGGTAAGTAAATTATACCAGATACCAAATATTTATCAAGGAGGATCTTTATGAAGCTGTCTATCGTGTATGACTCCAAAACCGGCAGCACCGCCAAAATGGCGGAATACATTGCAGAGGGGATCCGAACCGTGCCAGGCGCACAGGTACAGATCTTCCCCATCACCGCAGTGGACGAAGCCTATGTGAAGGCAAGCAGCGCGCTCATCGTGGGCACGCCCACCTACAACGGCAGCCTGACTGCCCGTATGAAATCGTGGCTGGAAGAGGCTCCGGCAAAACTGGATGTCGCCGGAAAGCTGGGCGGCGCCTTTGCCACTGCCGCCTTCATCCACGGCGGCGGTGATCTGGCCATCCAGTGCGTGCTGACCCATCTGATGGTGGACGGCATGATGGTCTATTCCGGCGGACAGGCGTGGGGCATGCCGGTGATCCATCTGGGGCCGGTGGCCATCGCCCCGGAGCTGGACAGCTTCGCCCAGCTGTTCCGCACCTATGGTGAGCGTATGGCCCGGCAGGCGGCCAGCCTGAATGCATAATGCAGACAGCGCCGGAGCAAATTGCTCCGGCGCTGTCTTTTCAACAAACGCTTACACCGTGCCCTTGGGGTGCTCCAGCTCCGCCATGGAGCGGCGGAACTGGAAGAAGAACATGGTGGCCGTGGTCCACACTGCCAGAAGATCCGCCACCGGCTCTGCCAGGAACACGGCAAACGCCTTGTCCGTAAAGAACAGGGGCAGGATATAAATGAGCGGGATCAGCAGAATGATCTTGCGCAGCACCGCCAGGAACAGGGACGTCTTCGCATTGCCCAGGGCGATGAACGTCTGCTGGCAGGCGATCTGCACACCGAACACACCCGTGGCCGCCATGTAGATCCGCAGAGCCCAGGAGGCATAGTCCACCAGCTCCGGGGAATTATTAAAGATCAGAATGAACATCCGGGGGAACAGCTGCACCAGGATCCAAAGGCCCATGGAGTAGACCACGCAGGCCTTCAGCAGGCACTTGAAGGCCTCCCGCACCCGCTCCGCCTTTCTGGCGCCGTAGTTATAGCTGACAATGGGCTGGGCGCCCTGGGTCAGGCCCTGGAGCGGCATCATGGCAAACTGCATGATACTGGTGAGCACCGTCATGGCGCCCACGGCGATGTCGCCGCCGTATTTGAGCAGGGAGGAGTTGAAGCAAATGGCGATGAGGCTCTCCGTGGACTGCATGATAAACGGAGAGAGGCCCAACGCCAGGCAGGGGAATACCACCTTGGCCCGGGGGCGCAGGTTCTTTCCTTTCAGACGCCACTTGGTGTTCTTGCTCCGCAGGAACTGCAGCACCCACGCGGCGGACACCGCCTGGGAGAGGATGGTGGCCAGCGCCGCGCCCCGGACGCCCATGTCGAACCCGAAGATGAAAATGGGGTCCAGGATCGTATTGAGAATGGCGCCGATGAGCACTGTGCGCATGCTGACGGTGGTGAAGCCCTGGGCGGTGATATAGGCATTCATACCCAATGTCACCTGAACAAACAGCGTGCCCAGCGCATAGATGTTCATATAGTCCATGGCGTAGCCAATGGTATTTTCACTGGCGCCGAAGGTCAGCAGCATGGGCTCAGCGAACAGGCGCAGCACCACGGTCAAAACAAGAGACACTGCCACCAGCATGGTAAAGCAGTTGCCCATGATGCGCTCAGACTCCTCCGCCTCGCCCCGGCCCTCCGCAATGGAAGCTCTGGGGGCGCCGCCCATGCCCAGCAGGGCTGCAAAGGCCGACACCACCATGATGACCGGCAGACACACGCCTACGCCGGTCAGCGCCAGCTTGCCCACAGTGTCCACCGGCGTCATGTGGCCGATATACACCCGGTCCACCAGGTTGTAGAGCATATTGACGATCTGGGAAGTGATGGTGGGCATAGCCAGGGAAAACAGCAGCCGGCTCACCTTCCCGCTTCCCAGATCCACACTTTCTTTGATTTCATCCGCCTTTTTCCTCATAGCTTCTGCTCCTCTCCGGCCATGCGCGCACTGTTGGCCACGATTTTCTCCAGAATCACCCGGAGCGTTTCAGTTTCCTCCGGTGTCAGCCCTTCAAACAAGGCCCGGCCGCAGCGGGCCTGCACCGCCTGGGCCTCCCGGGCCACCGGCCACCCCGTCTGGGTAATGGTCAGGTGAACGATCCGCCGGTCCCGCTGGCTGGGGCAGCGTTCCAGAAGGCCCTTGCCCACCAGCAGCTCCACCGCCTGGGACACCTGGGATTTGCCCAGTCCCCGCACCATCACCATGTCCCGGGCCGTATCACACCCGGGGTTATTGGCCAGGAACAGCAGGACCCGCATCTCGCCTATGGTCAGTCCGCACCGTTCCAGGACCGGGGAGATCCTCTGGGCGAACACCCGCTCAAACTGCCGGGCCGCCCGTAAAAGTTGGGAAAACTCCATACGCCCCTCCGTTCTTTGTTCTTTTTAGAACCGTTCTTTTTTGAACTATATTAAGATAGCATCTTTTCACAATATTGTCAATCCATTCGGACTTTTGTCATTGACAAAGGTGAAAAAGCGTATTATGATTAAAGAAAAATCTGGTTTTTAAAACCAGATTACAAGGAGTTTTATATGACTTGGAATATTGTCAGTGACAGCAGCTGCGACCTGCGCATGTCCGCCTTTGAAAGCGATCTTGTCCGGTTTGAGACAGTCCCCCTGCGGCTGCAGGTAGGGGCGCGGGAATTTCTGGACAACGACGATCTGGTGGTGCCCGATCTTCTGGATGCCATGGCGGCAGAGAAATCGGCTTCCTCTTCCGCCTGTCCCTCTCCGGCCGCCTTTGCCCGGGCCTTTGAAGGCGGGGATTGCACCGTGTGCTTCACCATCTCCTCCAACCTCTCCGGCACGTACAATGCCGCGGTCATGGGCCGGGAAATGGTGCTGGAGGAGCACCCCGAAAAGAAGATCTGCGTCATTGACTCCAAATCCACAGCGGGCGCCATGGTCCTTTTGATCCGCAAGGCCAAGGCGCTGATGGAAGCCGCCGCCGGCCCGGAGGACTTCGAGAGCATCTGCGACCAGCTGCGGCTGTATCAGGCTGCCCTGCGCACCTGCTTCACCCTGGAGAATTTCGACAACCTCATCAAAAACGGCCGCATGCGCCCCCTGGTGGGCACGCTGCTGCACTCTCTGGGCATCCACGTCATCGCCGACGCCACGCCCCAGGGCACCATCCACGTGGCCGACAAGGCCCGCGGCGAGGCCAAGACCTACAAGGCCATCACCGCTCTCATGCGGCAGAGCAAGGACTGCACCGGCGCGGAGGTGGTCATCTCCCACTGTGAGAACCTCTCCGGCGCCCTGAAGCTCAAGCAGCAGATCCTGGAGGATCTTCCCGTGCACAGCGTGGACATCCTCCCCTGCCGGGGCCTGACCAGCTTCTACGCCATGGAAAAAGGGCTCATCCTCGGCTACTGATTGAAATACGGCCAAATATCCCAATACAGGAAAGAACAGGCTTCGGCCTGTTCTTTTTTTTATTTTCCGCGCATGAAACGGGAAAAAACACAGACCCTATGCCAGAGCAAACCCTGCGAGAAAAAAAGGAGTGAACCAAGTTTGGAAACCGGAATTCATAATACCTCGGAGATCGGCCGCCTGCGGCGAGTCATGCTGCACCGTCCGGGCGCAGAGCTGGAAAACCTCATGCCCGAATATCTGGAGCGGCTGCTGTTTGACGACATTCCCTATCTGAAGGAAGCGCAGAAAGAGCACGACGCCTTTGCCGACTGCCTGCGCGCCCAGGGCGTGGAGGTGGTGTACCTTGGCGACCTGGTGGTGGAGTCCCTGACGGACGGCGACGTGCGCCGGGACTTCATCCGCCAGTTCCTGGACGAGGCGGACATTCGGGAGGCCCGTATGCGGGAGAGCCTGGAGGAGTATCTCTCCGCCATGCCGGACCGGGAGATGGTAGCCACCATGATGGCGGGCGTGCGGAAAGAGCAGCTGCGCACCGGCAGCGCACGCCTGGGGGACTACCTCTCCGCCGCCGACAGCTACCCCTTTGCCGTGGACCCCATGCCCAACCTCTATTTTACCCGGGACCCCTTTGCCACCATCGGCACCGGCGTCTCCATCCACAAGATGCACACCCCCACCCGCAACCGGGAGACTCTCTTCGGCAAGTTCATCTTCGAGCACCACCCCCTCTATAAAAACGCCCCCCGGTGGTATGACCGGGGGCAGACCACCTCTCTGGAGGGCGGCGACATTCTGGTGCTCTCGCCCCAGGTGCTGGCAGTGGGCATCTCCCAGCGCACCCGGGAGGACTCCATCGACGCCCTGGCCGAGACCGTGCTCTCCCACAGCAAGACCTTCCGCAAGATCCTGGCCTTCAACATTCCCAAGACCCGCTCGTTCATGCACCTGGACACGGTGTTCACCATGGTGGACTGCGACAAGTTCACGGTCCATCCCAATATCCTCTCCAGCATCACCGTGTTCGTCATGGAGCTGGACGAGAACCGGAAAATGACCATCCGTCAGGAGGACGACCGGCTGGAGGACATCCTCAAAGAGCACCTGGGACTGGACCACGTGACGTTGATCCCCTGCGGCCAGGGCAGCGAGATCGACGCCGCCCGGGAGCAGTGGAGCGACGGGTCCAACACGCTGGCCATCGCCCCCGGCGAGGTGGTGGTCTACTCCCGCAACTATGTGACCAACCGCTCGCTGGAAGAGGCGGGCATCCGCATCCACACCATCCCCAGCGCCGAGCTGAGCCGGGGCCGCGGCGGCCCCCGGTGCATGTCCATGCCGTTGTGGCGGGACGATCCGGTGTGCGGCAAACAAAACTGAGAAAATAAGGAGCGTATCATATGGCAGTCAATCTGAAAGGACGCAGCTTCCTCACCCTGGAGGACTTTACCCCCGCTGAGATCCGGTATCTTCTGGACCTGGGCCACGACCTGAAAGCCAAGCGCCGGGCCGGTATCGCCGGCCATACCCTGGAGGGCAAGCACATCGTGCTGCTGTTTGAAAAGACCTCCACCCGCACCCGGTGCTCCTTCGAGGTGGCGGCCACCCAGGAGGGCGCCCATGTGACCTATCTGGACGCGGGCAGCTCCCAGATGGGCAAGAAGGAGTCCTTGGAGGACTCCGCCAAGGTGCTGGGCCGGTTCTTCGACGGCATCGAGTACCGGGGCTTTGCCCAGAAGGTGGTGGAGGACCTGGCCAAGTACTCCGGCGTGCCCGTGTGGAACGGCCTGACCGACGCGGACCACCCCACCCAGATCCTGGCGGACATGATGACCATCGAGGAGCACTGCGCCAAGCCTCTGCGGGAGGTGAAGGTGGTGTTCCCCGGCGACGTGCGCAACAACATGTGCTACGCCTGGATGTTCGGCGCCGCCAAGATGGGCATGCACTTCGTGGGCCTTGGTCCCCAGGAGCTGGCCCGGGAGATGGACGACGCCCTGGTGCGCCGGGTGCAGGACATCGCCCTGGGCACCGGCGCCACCATCGAGATCACCCACGATCCCGCCTGCTTGAAGGGCGCCGACGTGATCTACGGTGACATCTGGGCCTCCATGGGCGAGGAGGATCTGATCCCCAAGCGGGCGGAGCTGCTCTCCCCCTACCGTGTGACGGAGGAGACACTGAAAGCCACCGGCAACCCCAATGTGCTGTATCTCCACTGCCTGCCCTCCTTCCACGACTTTGAGACGAAGCTTGCCAAGGAGTGGAAGGACAAGGGCGTGGACATCCGGGAGGTCACCGACGAGGTGTTCCGCAGCCGCCACAGCGTGGTATTTGACGAGGCGGAAAACCGCATGCACTCCATCAAGGCCGTGCTGGTGGCCACCATCGGACGTTGATTCACGGAAAAGGCCATGCCTTTTCCGTGAGAAAGTCTGCAGCTATCGGCATGCACTCGCTTCGCTCGCACACTTGATAGCTGAGAAGTATTTTTGCCGACGCGCATGTCGCCGTCAAAAATGATTAAAATGATTTTGACGCCGCGGCGTCAAAACAGAAGCGAGGTAGATATCTTGCGTCAAAAAAAATTCCGCATGCCCACGGCCTACACCATCTTGTTCCTGCTCATCATCGCGGTTGCAGTTTCCACCTGGCTCATCCCCGCCGGCACCTACGAGTATGTGGACGGCGTGCCCCAGGCGGGCACGTACCGTCCCACCCCCGCGTCCCCCCAGGGACCGGGTGCCGTGGCAAAGGCCGCGTTCTCCGGCTTTTACGAGGCGGTGGACGTGTGCGTGTTCATTTTGATGGTGGGCGGCTTTTTGAGCGTGGTCATGAAAACCGGCGCCGTGGATGCGGGCGTGGGCAGCGTCATCCGCCGTCTGGGCGGCCGGGAGCAGTGGCTTATCCCCATTCTCATGGTGTTTTTCGGCCTGGGCGGCACCACCTACGGCATGTGGGAGGAGACCATGGCGTTCTATCCCCTGCTGATCCCGGTGTTTCTGGCGGCGGGCTATGACGCGGTGGTGGGCATCGCCGTCATTATGCTGGGCGCCGGTGCCGGCGTCATCAGCTCCACGGTGAACCCCTTTGCCACCGGTATCGCCGCGGGCTTTGCCGGCGTGTCCCTGGGCGACGGCATTTTGCTGCGGGCCATCCAGTGGGTGGTGTTTGAGGGCGCCGCCATCTGGTATGTGGCCGCCTACGCCGCCCGGGTAAAGAAAAATCCCTACCGCTCCGTGGTAGGCGTGGGCGCCGGCAAGCTCCAGGTGAGCATGGAGCAGTCCGTCCCCTTTACCCCCCGGCGCAAGGCCATTATGGCAGTGTTCGCCCTCATTTTCCTCATCATGACCTACGCCGTCATCCCCTTTGACGAGATGGGCCTCCCCCTGCCCACCCTGGGCTGGTGGTTCCCGGAGCTCAGCGCCCTGTTTTTGGTAGGCGGCATCCTGGTGGGCCTCATGGACCGCATGGGGGAGGAGGAACTGGTGGACACCTTCGTGGCCGGCTGCGCCGACCTTCTGGGCGTGGCCCTCATCATCGGCATCAGCCGGGGCATCACCGTGCTCATGAACGACGGTAAGATCACCGACACCATCCTCCACTGGGGCGAGGCCGCCCTCTCCGGGGCAGGCCCCATCCAGTTCGTGCTGCTGGTGTATCTTCTGTATCTGCCCCTCTCGGTGCTGATCCCGTCCTCGTCGGGCCTTGCCACGCTGTCCGTGCCCATTCTGGCCCCCCTGGCCAAGTTTGCCGGTGTGAGCGGCGCCCTGGTGGTGACTGCGTTCCAATCCGCCTCGGGATTGGTGAACCTCATCACCCCCACCGCCGCCGTGGTCATGGGCGCTCTGGCCCTGGGCCATGTGCCCTATGACCGCTGGCTCAAGTTCTCCTGGAAGCTCATCGCCGTCTTTGCGCTGCTGACCGTCCTCTTTTTGATGGCGGGCGTGGCACTGGGATAGATAACAAAAAAAGAACCGCTTTCGCGGTTCTTTTTTTATGCGTTACAGAGGCAGCTCTTTTTCTTCCTTTTCGCCAAACACGGCCAAAAACTCCGAGCGCTCCATGGTCTCGTGCTCCAGCAGGTACCGGGCCACGGTGTCCAGCGCCTCTCTTTGCTCCTTGAGGATCTCCTCGCAGCGGTCATAGGCATTGCCCACCACCCGCTGGACCTCCCGGTCGATCTGGGCGGCCACCGCCTCGGAATAGCTGCGGCCCTGGGTCATGGTGCGGCCGATGAACACCTCATCGTGGCCGGATTCGAAGGACACGGTGCCGATCTCGTCGCTCATGCCGTAGCTGGCCACCATCTTCCGGGCGATCTGGCTGGCCCGCTGGATGTCGTTGCTGGCGCCGGTGGAGATATCGCCCAGGCACAGCTTCTCCGCCACACGGCCGCCCAAGAGCGCCACGATCTGGTCCTCCATGTACCGCTTGGAGAGATAGGAACGGTCCTCCTCGGGAAGCGAAATGGTCATGCCGCCGGCCTGTCCCCGGGGCACGATGGTAATCTGGGTCACGGGGTCGTGGTCCGGCAGCGCATGCATGACCACCGCGTGACCGGCCTCGTGATAGGCGGTCAGCTCCCGCTCATGGGGCGGGATGACCCGGCTGCGCTTCTCCGGGCCGGCGATGACCTTGATCTCCGCCTCCTTGAGATCCGCCATGGAGATATAGGGATGGCCCTTGCGGGCGGCCAGCAGCGCGCCCTCATTGATGAGGTTCTCCAGGTCCGCGCCGGTGAAGCCGGGCGTACCCTGGGCCAGGCGCTTGAGGTCCACGTCCTCGGCAAGAGGCTTGCCCCGCACATGCACCCGGAGGATCTCCTCACGGCCCCGGATGTCCGGCAAGCCTACATACACCTGCCGGTCAAACCGGCCGGGACGCAGCAGCGCCGGGTCCAGCACGTCGGCTCGGTTGGTGGCCGCCAGGACCACCACGCCTTCGTTGGCCGCAAAGCCGTCCATCTCCACCAGCAGCTGGTTGAGGGTCTGCTCCCGCTCGTCGTGTCCGCCGCCCAGACCCGTGCCGCGCTGGCGGCCCACAGCGTCGATCTCGTCGATAAAGACGATGGCGGGGGAGTTTTTCTTGGCCTGGTCAAAGAGGTCCCGCACCCGGCTGGCGCCCACGCCCACGTACAGCTCCACAAAGTCGGAGCCGGAGATGGACAAAAAGCCCACGCCCGCCTCGCCGGCCACCGCCTTGGCAAGCAGCGTCTTACCGGTGCCCGGAGGGCCCACCAGCAGCACGCCCTTGGGGATGCGGGCCCCCAGGGCGATATACTTCTTGGGGTCTTTCAAAAACTCCACGATCTCCTGGAGTTCCTCTTTTTCCTCGTCGGCGCCGGCCACATCCTCAAAGGTGACCTTCTTGTCCTTGTCCGTCAGCATCCGGGTACGGGCCGCACCGAACTTGGCCATCCGATCCGCGCCCATGCCGCCCTGGGTACGCGCGATCATGAAATACCACATGAGGGCCAGCACCACCGCCGTCAGCACCCACGGCAGCAGCACCTCCAGCCAGTTGGTGGTCTCCGGCGGGGGATAGTCGTAGCTTTTGATGATCCCCTTGGCGGTCTGCTCCTTCACCAGGTCATCCAGCTGGTCATAAAAGAGCTGGAAATCGTGGAGCCGGTAGCGCACGGTCTTGCTGCCGTTCAGCTCGTCCGTGAGGTTCATGGTGAGGGTATTGTTGGCGTCGATGGTAAAGGACTCCACCCGCTCCTGCTGGAACAGCTGGTAGACCTGGGCATAGTCCAGCTGGGTCCCCCGGGTGTCCGCCTGCCACAGCCAGCTCAGGCACACCACGATCACCAGGACCAAAAAGACGAAGCTGAAGCCCGACGCTCTGTTCTGCTTTGTCACGAAACCGATTCCTCCTTACAAGCGGGCTGCCGCCTACCCGGCGGCTCCCGCGCTCCGGCGCCGCCGGATCCTCACTGCTGGGTATAGACCTCCGGCTTCAAAACGCCGATATAGGGCACGTTGCGGTACTGCTGGGCGTAATCCAGGCCGTAGCCCACCACGAACTCATCGGGCACCACAAAGCCGGCCAGGTCCGCCGTGATGGCCTTGGCCCGCCGGGCGGGTTTATCCAGCAGCGTGACGATGGTGATGGACGCGGCGCCCTTGGTGAGGAAGTACTCCTTCAAAAACGCCAGGGTGTTGCCGGAGTCCAGGATATCCTCCACAATGATCAGGTGCCGGCCGGTGATGTCCTGCTGGAGGTCGTGGGTGATCTGCACCCGGCCGGAGGACGTGGTGGCGTTCTGGTAGGAGCTGACGGCGATGAACTCCACATCGCTCTTGACCTGGCAGGCACGCACCAGATCCGCCATGAACACGAAAGAGCCCTTCAGCACGCTGAGAAACAGCGGCTTTTTGTCGTGGAAGCGGTCATAGAGGATCTCTCCCATCTCCGCGATGCGCGCACGGAGCTGCTCCTCCGTCACCAGCACCTTCAAAATGTCCTGTTCCATCTCACTTCTCATAAGTTTTCTCCTCTGTATCTTTCATGATTTGAATGAACCGGCAGGGGCCATCCCCCTCCGGCAAAAAACAAAGGTCCACACCCAGCCCCCAAACGGCGGCAAGGCGGTCTCCCGCATAGACGGCAGGCAGCGATTCCCGCTCCGCAAGGGAGATGCCCCGGTCCAGGCAAAGGCGCTTTACCGTGCGCCCGCCGCCGTGG
>DYBL01000059.1 GCA_019418625.1 Clostridiales bacterium
GGGCCGGGAGGGCGGGATGGCGTTCCAGGCCCGCAGGTAGGTATCGTTGACGCACTCATCCGCGTCGTCGTGGCTTTCCAGAATGTTGCGGGCGATGCGCCACAAAAAGGCGCCGTATTTGGCGGATGTCTCCGAGATGGCCTGCTCGGACCGGGCCCAGTACAGCTCAATGATCTGCGGGTCGTCCATGGTAGTCCCCCTTTCCTGTTGCCTCTTACCCATCCAGACGGGAAAACGGCGCGGCGGTTTCGCGGAAAAAAAGATTTCCGGGGAAATTTCCCCGGAAATCATGGTATCAGCTTTTTAAGCGCTCAGCAAGCCCCGGCTCACCAGGAACTCCCGGGCCACGTCGTCCACCGTGCGGCCCTGAACGTCCACCTGGTAGGTCATCTCTGCCATATCCTCGGTGGAGATGGCGCCGGAGAGCTGCTCCAGAATGCCCTCCAGCTCCGGATACTGCTCCAGAATGTCCCCGCGCACCACGAACATGCCGTTGTAGTCGGGGAAGAAGCTCTTGTCGTCCTCCAGGACCTTCAGACCCACCTTGCGGTTGAGGCCGTCGGTGGTGTAGACCACGGCCACGTCGAAGGTGCCGTTTTCAATGGAGGCGTACTTGAGGCCCATATCCACGGGGATGTAGTCCTTGAAGTTCAGCCCGTAGAACTCCACGAAGGGGTTGTACTTCATGCTGCCCTCCAGGGTAAAGAACTCCTGCTCGGCGCCGAATACCAGCTGATCGGCAATGGGTACCAGGTCGCTGATGGTGGTGAGGCCATATTCTGCCGACAGCTCCTCGGGCACGCCGATGGCGTAGGTGTTCTCAAAGCCCAGCTTGCCCAGCACATGCAGGTCACATTCTTCCAGGGCTTTCTCCTTCACATAGTCGTAAATGGTCATGCCCTCCGGTACATCCGGGGTATCCTCGTGGAAGAAGGTGGTCAGCAGTGTGCCGTCATAGGAGATCATGAGATCGCAGGTGTGTCCGTCGCCGTTGAGGGCGTTCCAGTTGTTCACCTGGGACATCTGGTCGCTGATATTGACGGTCAGGTCTGTCTGGTCCTCCACCAGCATTTTCACCATGTGGTGCATCAGCTGGGTCTCGGAGTAATCGCCGTCGTAGAGGTTGATATCGCCGGTGCTGCCGCGGCCATAGGGCAGCAGCAGGCAGAAGGCCACCAGAATAGCCGCCACGGGGATCCACATTTTCTTGGAGCCGCCCTTGTCTTTGCGCATCTGGCTTTCAAACCAGCCCATGATGAGATCCAGCACCACGGCGATGACCATGAGCACGGCGGTGGTGCCCAGGATCAGCTTCATGTCCATGATGCGGATGCCCTGGGTGATGATGCCGCCAAGACCGCCGCCGCCTACGAATGCGGCGAATACCGCGGTGCCGATGGCATTGACCACGGCGATGCGGATGCCGGTGAACACAGTGGGGAAGGCCAGGGGGAACTCCACCATCAATACCCGGTAGGGCTTGCTCATGCCCATGCCCCGGGCCGCTTCCTTTACGCCCGGGTCCACCTCCTGGAGCCCCAGGCAGGTGTTGCGCACGATGGGAAGCAGGGAGTAGAGGGTGATGCCAACCACAACGGTGAGCTTGCCCGGGTCCAGCACCACCATGATGATGCCCAGCAGCGCAAGGGACGGGATGGTCTGCAGCAGGTCCACCACCCGGAGGATCACCGGCCGGGCGCACTTGGATACGTACGCCCAGATGCCCAGGGGAAGTCCTGCGGCGATGGAGAGGATGGCGGCGGCCAGCACGATAAACAGGTGTTCAAAAACAGCGTCCCAACTCATTTTCCCGCCTCCTTCCGAAGACCGCGGGGCGTGACCTTCTTTTGCAGCAGGTCGATGACCGCCCCGAACACGATGGCCAGAATGGCCGCCGGAATGGCACCCAGCAGGATCAGGGTGTTGTTATTGGAGGTAGTGCCCTGGTAGACGAACTCGCCCAGGCCGCCCTTGCCGATCATGGCGGCAAGGACCGTCCAGGACACGGTGTAGATGGCGGACATGCGCAGTCCCGCGATGATAGTGGGCATGGCCAGGGGCAGCTCCACCTTCACCAGAGTTTGGAGGCGGGACATACCGCAGCCCTTGGCGGCCTCCACGTATTTGCCCTCCACGGCCAAAATGCCCGTGTAGGTATTTTTCAGAACGGGGAACATGGCGTAGACGCTCAGAGCCACGATGACCGTGGCATAGGTGTTGCCCCAGCAGATGTACAAAACGCCGATGAAGACCAGGCCGGGGATGGTCTGGAAAATGGACAGCACCGGCAAGATCACCCCGGACCACCGGGGGACCCGGGACAAAAGGACGCCCAGCAGCAAGCCCAGCGCGAAGCCGATGGCCACGGCGACCAGCACATAGAGCGTGTGGTCCACGATGGCCTGGCCCAGCTTGCTGCCGTAATCGGCAAACAGGGACTTCAGCGTGTCGAAAAAGGCCGTCATTTGGCATCCCCCCAGAGGTTCTCCGCCACGGATCGCGCCACGCTGGTCTTGGTCACGATACCGGCAATGGTGTCGTCCTCATTGAGGACCACCACATAGTTGGCGCCGGAGTCCAGAAGATAGTCAAAGCTCTCTTTTGCCTCGTCCCCCACCCGGACAGTGCGGGCGGTCTGGCGGATCAGCGGCTCGATGCTGGTGAGCTCCCGGCCCCAGTGACGGATGTCGCCGATGGAGACGGTGCCCACATAGCGGTCATTTTCATCGGTGACCAGCAGCGTGTCCACGCTGCCGCGGGCCATGCGCTCGGCGCACTCCAGCACGCCCCGGTCCCGGCGCACGCTGAAGACGTTGGTGCGCATGAAGCTCTCCACCTTGGAAGGCGCGGGGGCCTCGGGAGAGTGCTTGCCCAGGAAGTTGCGCACCAGGTCGTTGGCCGGATGCTCCAGCATCTCCTCCGGGGAGGCCATCTGCACCACGCGGCCGCTTTCCATAAAGATGATCACGTCCGCCAGCTTCAATGCCTCGCCCATGTCGTGGCTGACAAAGACGATGGTCTTGCCCAGCTTTTGCTGGATGTTCTTCACCTCGTCCTGCAGCACCTCGCGGGTCATGGGGTCCAGGGCGGAGAAGGGTTCGTCCATCAGCACGATAGGGGGAGAGGCCGCCAGGGCCCGGAGCACGCCGATGCGCTGCTGCTGGCCGCCGGAGAGCTCGGAGGGGTATTTGTCTGCGTACTGCTCCATGTTGACCATCTTGAGCATCTCGCGGACGATGCTGTCCTGCGTTTGCTTGTCATATTTCAAGAGCCGGGGCACCACGCAGATGTTCTGAGCCACCGTCATGTTGGGGAACAGGCCGATCTGCTGGATCACGTAGCCAATGTGGCGGCGCAGTTCCACCTTGTCCGAGGAGCGGATGTCCTTCCCGTCGATGGAGATGGTGCCCTCGTCAATGTCGATGAGGCGGTTGATGGTCTTGAGGGTAGTGGTCTTGCCGCAGCCGGAGGGGCCGATGAGGACTACGAACTGCCCATCGGGAATGGTGAAGTTCAGGTCCTTCAGGATGGGCGTCTTTCCGTAGCTTTTGGAGACGTGCTCAAATTGGATCATAGACATTCACTCCTTTGCACTGACCAGGTGGTGCGCTGCCTCCGCGGCGGCGGGACTGCCCACCAGAACGATGATATCCCCGCCGTAGAGCTCTGCGTACGGACCGGGGGAGAGGATGACGGTCTGGCCCCGCCGGATGGCCACGATGGTGCCCCCCGTGGACTGCCAGAATTTCAGCGCGCCGATGCTCTTGCCGATGAGGGGAGAGTCCTTGGGGACGGGCACCTCGTAGTTCGGAAGCGGCTCCCCCGCGGCGGCAAAGGTCTCGCGGCTTTTGATGAGGGCGGTGACGGTCTCCGTCAGCCGGCGGCTGAGCTGGTCGTATTCCTCCAGCAGCGACTTGAGCTGCGCGCGCATGGCGTGCACGTCGGCACCCTCTTCAAAGTTTTTAATGTAGCGGCGGGCGCTGTCGGCAGAGAGGACTATGGCTCCGCTCTGGGGCTTGATCTCTACCACCTTCATGTCCGCCAGCAATCGCAGGGCCCGGCGGATGGTCTCCGGCGAGACGTTGTACTCCGAGGCCATTACGGAGCGGCCGTAGATCCGGCTGCCCTCCGCCAGCTCGCCCTTGGCGATCCGGGTGGCCAGATCCAGGGCGATCTGCAGGTATTGGGATGGAACAACGGACTGTTTCACAGGCAAACGCCACCTTTCCAGCCTATGGCTGCTTGAGGGTATTATATACTGACAACTTGTAAAAGTAAATAGAGATGGCAGTTAAAAAACTGTGAACAAATTCAAAAAACATGGAAAAAATCGAGAAAAAGCACAAAACTGTACTGGAAGAAAGCGAAAAAACGGGAGGCGCGAACAGCGCCTCCCGTCTGGGTGAGGGAATATTTTTTGTTACAGGGAATTCTTCCCACGGGCCAGATACTGACCGGCAGGGGTCTGATCCAGCACGTCGCCCTCCTGGACGCTCAGGTGTCCCCGCAGCCACACCTGACGGATGCCGCCGGCGGTGACAAAGCCCTCATAGGGGCTGTAACCGGCCCGGGAGAGGCTGTCCTCGCCCCGGATCACATGGCTGGCGGCAGGATCGTAGACCACGATGTCCGCGTCGCTGCCCGGACGCAGGATGCCCTTGCGGGGGAACAGCCCATACAGCCGGGCGGGGTTCTCGCTGAGCACGCGGCACATCTGGGCGGGGGTGATGCGGCGCTTGGCCACGCCGTAGGAGTAGAGCAGCTCGCCCCGGGTCTCCACGCCGGGAAGTCCTCCGGGAATGCGGGTGAAGTCCTCCCGGCCCATGTCCTTTTGCTCCAGAGTAAAGGAGCAGTGGTCCGTGGACACGGTCTGGATGCCGCCCCGGCGCAGGGCTTTCCAAAGGTGCTCCTGCTGGCTCTTTTCCCGCAGGGGCGGGGCGCATACGTACCGGGCGGCGGAGGAATAGTCAGAGTTGAAGTAGACGCTCTCGTCCAAAAGGAGGTACTGGGGGCAGGTCTCCACGTAGACCCGCTGGCCCCGCCGCCGGGCGTGCTCCACTTCCTGGAGGGCGTCCTGATTGGTCAGATGAACGATGACCACCGGGCAGTCCGCCGCC
>DYBL01000006.1 GCA_019418625.1 Clostridiales bacterium
CTCCTTGGGCGTTTCGCCCTCTCCCTCCTGTTCCTGCGCGCCCTCCGAAAAGCCAGCCAGGACGCCGCCTGCAGATTGTGCCTCGTCCTGGAAAAGAACATCCTCCCCCGCAAGATCGTCAGAGGTGTCGCTGTGTTCCCCTCCCGGCAGGGCCACGCTGCTGCCGTCGGGGGCGGGGCTGCTCTCCGGTGCGGAGAGCAGGCCTCCCCCCAGTGCTGCCGCTGTGATGACTGCCAGTGCGCAGCAGGCGGCGATGACACCAAGCGCTCTTTTCGATACCCGCTTTTTTTCGGGTGTGGACAGCACCTTATCCTCTGTTTGCGCATCACTGGGAAAGCGGGATTCCTCACTTTTCACATACTCGGTTTTTCCCTCGGTCCGCTCCGCCTGCCCGGAAGGCTCCACCCAAGCCGTTCCGTCCAGATCGATGCCGTAGAGGGCACCATACAGCTCCCCGATGGTCTGCCATCGATCCTGGACCCGGAGTTCCATTCCCTTGATCAGCGCCCACTCCTGCCGGGCCGTCAGATCTGCGCCAAGCTGGTTGGGGCGAAGCAGCGGGTCCTGGTCCCTATCCAGGGCAGCTGGAGGAACACGGCCGGTGAGGCAGTAATAGATGGTGGCAGAAAGGCTGTATAGATCGCTCCAGGGGCCCTGGCCGTGACCCGTGTACTGTTCCAGCGGCGCAAAGCCCTGCTTGAGGGTGACGGTCATGGTCCTGCCGCCCTCGATCTCCTTGGCGCAGCCGAAGTCCATCAGCTTCACCCGGCCGTCAGAAAGGCACATCAGGTTGTCGGGGCTGATGTCCCGGTGAATGATCCCCGCCTGGTGCATGGCGGCCATGGCTTCCATGACCGGGCGCAGCAGCTCCAGCAGTTCACCTGCCGGTATCCGCCCCAGTCTGGCGGTGCGATCCTTCAGAGTCTCCCCCTCCAGAAACTCCATCACGATATAGGCGGTATTGTTCGCCTGGAAGAAGTCCAAAACCCGGACGATCTCCGGGATATCCTCCAGCTTGGCCATGGTCCGGGCCTCTTTGAGAAACTGGGAGCGGCCCTTCTCATAGCATACCTGTCCGGCGTCGGTGTAGCAGGTCACATCGAGGGTAAGAGATGTCTCCCGCTTGACGAAGGCTGTGGGAAAATACTCCTTCACCGCCACACGCCGCTCCAGCTCCGTATCCAGCCCAAGGTAGGTGATGCCGAAGCCGCCCTCGCCCAGTACCCGCCCCAGAACATATCGGTCATGGAGCCGTGTGCCGGGGGGAAAATGGTGGGACGCAGGCCGGTAGGCCTCCGGATCTTTCCCGCAAGCGGGACAACTTGTTCCCTCCGACAGGATATTCATGCAGTAGGGACAGATCCGCTCCATCTTACTCACCTCTCCAAATTGCTTGACATCCTGTGTGCAGTCACACACTGCCCCGGTCCATGTCATCAAGATAATATTGACAGGACATATTTCCCATATCCGCGCCTTTCTGGAACCACTTCCGTGCTTCATCCCGGTTCTGTTCCACGCCTGTGCCTTCCAGATAGCAGGCACCGACCGCCATATATCCGTTGGAATCCCCTGCCTGGGCCGATTTCATCGCCCAGGAAAATGCCGTGGCGTCGCTCTGGGCCACCCCATCGCCATACAAATAGAGCATATAGAGGCTGTACATTGCCCCGCCGTCTCCCAGGTTCGCCGCTGTCTGATAGATCTGCAGAGCCTGCTGGAAATCTTCCTCCGAATAGAAGTCATAGGCAATGGCGCACATATCTCCGGATGCCCGGGTACTGCCCCGCCGGTAGGCATCGTTCAGAACACTCAGGGCAGTATCCAGATCTCCCCGGTCCTCCCAATACTTGTTCCCTGTCATGGAAATCCAGTCCGCAGCGTCCGGATGCCCTTTGTCATCCGCCTGACGCAGCCGCACCACAGCGGTATCGTAATCATCGGCAATATAGGCATCCACGCCGACGTTAAAAAGCTCCTCCGCCGTCAGCTCGGGGGTATGGGGATAGGATGTCGGCGTGCTGTCTGTACTGGCCTGACCGGAGGGCTGCTGCTTCGGCGCAGAGGATGATGCGGTCCCGTTTTGCCCCGGTTGGGCCTCCGTGGGTTCAGGATCCTGCTCTGCCTGTCCGCCTGTCTCCTCCGGCTCCTGCCCAGTCATATTTTCCGGCAGCTCCGGGAGGGAGGCAATCGCCTGCTTATCCTCCGCAGGGTCCTTCGGATCCACAGATTCGCTCCCGCCCACAGTCTGAGCGCTCTGCTGCGCACCATTTTCCAGCAGAGAAGGCGAGGATGGCACTCCGCCCAATGCGGCCAAAGAGATGCTGATCAATGCCAGGCAGGCTGCCGCGCCAATGCCGGCCTTGACGTACCTTGGTATGCGCTTCCGGCGCACAGAGGGCTCTTCCTCCGGAGAATCGAGGGCTGACTTTGCGGATGAAGGCTCTTCCTCCCGCTGTTCCAGATCGTCATTGGGTTTTAATCCATCTTTCCGGAGCACGTACTCCGTCCTGCCCGCTTCTGTCTCCTCAGCTGTCGGCGCCTCCCAGGCGCTGCCGTCCGGCTTCACACCGTACAATGCGCCGTAAAACTCCTCCGCGCTCTGCCAGCGGTCCCTGGTGCGGACAGCCAGCGCTTTGAGCAGAGCGTGCTCCTGACGGGGCGTCAGCGCCGCCCCCAGCTGAGTGGGCGCTGTCAGCTCGTCCGTCTCTCCGCTCCGCTCCACCGCTCTGGGCGGGATTTTCCCGGTCAGGCAGTAGTACAGCGTGGCGCTGAGACTGTATACATCACTCCAGGGCCCCTGACCGCGGCCTGTGTACTGCTCCAGAGGGGCAAAACCGTGCTTGAGGACCACCGTCAAGGTGCGCCCCCCCTCCAGCTCCCGGGCACAGCCGAAGTCCATCAGCTTCACGCCGCCGTCCTTCAATACCATCACATTATCAGGGCTGATATCCCGGTGGAGGATCCCCGCCTGATGCATGGTCCCAACGGCGGCCACCACCGGTCTCATCAGATCCAGCAGCTCCTCCGCCGGGATAGGTCCCCGTCGGGCCACCAGGTCCTTCAGGGTCTCTCCCTCCAGAAACTCCATCACCAGATAGGCTGTGTTATTGGCGGAGAAAAAGTCCATCACCCGGACGATCTCCCGGGCTTTGTCCAGCCGGGCCATGGTCCTGGCCTCCTGCAGGAATTGCTCCCGCCCCTTTTCATAAAAGTCCTGCCCTTGGCTGGTGTAGCAGGTCACCCCCAGGGAAACGGAGTTCTCACGGAGGACAAAGGAGGTGGGAAAGTATTCCTTCACCGCCACCAGGCGTCCCAAATTCTCGTCCAAACCCATGTAGGTAATGCCGAAGCCGCCCTCCCCCAGAACGCGCCCGATCCGGTACCGCCCTTGGAGAAGGGTGTCCGGCGGCAAATGGTGTACGGAAGGGATGTAGTCTTCCGGATTTTTTCCACAATGGGGGCAGGGACGTTCTGCTGCCAGGGGCTCCATGCAGTAAGGGCAGTAGCATTCCATCATTTTCACCTCTGCAATACATGAATACAGCAATCCATTTGATTTCCGTCTCTCTATTTGCACGATAGCACGAGAACTATCCTCTCAGTCCATCCGGTTTCCCCGATCTGCTCGTGCAGCGCCACCGTTCGGCCCGGGATCAGGTCGCTGCCCTATAAGCTATGGCGGAGGGCTGCCAGGCCAGGAACTCCTCGACCTGGTTACGTCTATTGAGCATAGCCCCCGGCCGCAGTGCATTCCAAGGGGCGTTCACACCTTGGCCTCCAGAGTGAAGCGCTGCTTTTGAGAGCCAAGGGTAAAGCTGTCGCCCACCTTCAGCTCCACCGGCTGATTCGGTTGCAGGCGCGTGCCGTCACTCAGGAATGTACCGAAGGAGGACCCCAGGTCGGTGAGCGTGGCACCGCCGTCGGTCAGCCGCACCACACAGTGTCGGCCGCTGACACCGGTGGTGTCAGCCGGAAAAACCAGGTCGTTCTGGTCGGGCAGCCGTCCCAGTCTGAGAGCGCCTTCCAATGCGAAACGGCGGCCGGAAAAAACACCCTCCGTGCCCACCAGACGCAGTTGAGGAAGGATGTCCGCCGGCATGGTTCTTCCGATCGGGTCCGCAGGGGCGGTCTTAGGAAATAGGTCCGCAGGAGCGGTCTTCGGATAGGCGGCCCTTTGGATCGGGGCGGAATCCGCTGCCGCACCACCGTTCGTCTTGGTGTCGGCTTTACGGATCGGCCCCGCACCTTTTCCACGGCGGAGGATCCCCCGCGCCGCCACGGCGGCTGCGGCCACCACCGCCAGACAAATCAGCACGGTGGGCAGCAGGCTGACGCTGCCCTCCCGGTCCGTAACGAGCGTGTAAGTAAAATCGTGGAGGACACCGATCTCAATGAGATTGTCCAGGCGGCTGATCACATAGTCCACCTGAACTGCCAGGAAGATATTTTCCTGCATGCCATAGGTATTCAGGCCTATGACATACCCCTCCTCGGTGATCAGCGGGCCACCGGAGTTGCCATGATTGATCGTTGCGTCGATTTGGATGACATCGGTGTTGGTCTCCTCCATGTGTGCCATACGGGAGATGGTACCTGTGGTTACCGTAACAGCATCCACCGCGGCATTGTAATTGTTCGTTACCTGGTCGCTGGCTCCCGGAAAGCCCAACGCATAGATCGGTTCTCCCGGCTCTGCCAGGGAGGCGGGCATTACTGAAAGCGCGACCCGCTCCGTCACTACTCGCTCCGCCCGCAAAATGGCATAGTCCGGATATCCGCCGGACTCGTAAATCACATCGCAGCGCACGGAATGCTCCGCATCCAGCTGAAAGCTGATCTCCGGCTCCGGCGAAGCATTCCACTCGTCATCCAGCAGGATGTACACCGCCGCCGCTCCTGCTGTCACATGTTGATTGGTCACAAAAACAGAAGAGGGCTTTCCCGCCTCGCCCACCGCGAAGCCGGAGCCGACATTTGCTGAGCCGTCCGGCTGAACGGCCAGAATGCGCACCACGCCATTTCGGGCCTGGGACACTGCGCTCTGTTCCGCCGCCTGTGCGGGAAAAGCCCACAAGGCACACAGCAAAAGAACCAGAATCACGGAAATAAAATGTTTCTTTTTCATTGTCTCTCCTCCTTTGTCCTCCTACGGCGGCGCCGTGTCAGGCCGTTTGTTCCACACGGAAGCCGATTTTCCCGGAGCCCAGATAAAAGCACATTCCTGCCTTTACGTCGGCGGAGGTTCCGGACAGCTTTTCTCCGGCCTCCAGCAGGGTGCCGAACGAGGATCCCAGGTCCGTCAACTGCAAAGTTCCGCCGCTCCAGGTCAGGGAGCAATGATGACCGCTGACTCCGCCGGTATCCGGCGGGAAGGAGATGTCACAAGCGGGGTCTCGGCCAAAGGTGAGCCCCTGAGGCGGTACCTCACGCACGTCTCCCGGGGTTCCCGGCAGAGGTACTACGCGAAATCCTGGAAGGGCAGAGGCATCCTCTTTGTGCTCACGAGGTCCCACATACTCGGTCTTGCCCATAGGCTGCACCGGCTGAATGTGTTCCGGAGCCGGCTTCGACGCAGGTGCCGGCTCGCGGGCCTTTCGGCTTTTCACCAGGGCAAACGTGATGATGCCGCTGGCGGCAGCCAACGCTGTTACGACCAGCACAATGCGAAGGATATCAGACCGTCTGCGTTCCGATTTGGCTTGTTCCACCATTTCCTTCACATCGTTTGGGATCTCCACCGTGCTGAAAGAGACACTTCCGGAGGAATCAGCTCCGGAAGAACCGTTATCCGGCGTGCCGCCTGGATCGGCTTCGGTGGACGGAGTTTGTCCCGCGCCCGTACTCCCTGTATCCAATGTGCCGATCCCATCTGCCGACGGCATGATATAGCCTGACGGAAGCGCTCGGTAGCCGCCAGTATAAAACCCGATCACTTTATTGTCATCGGTCACGAGAACGCCAATCGGGTAGATGGCATATTCACTCAGGGAAGCATCGCCTCCATCCTCCAGAGAGAGGACGGTGTAGCCTTTCTGTGTGGCCAGCTCTGTAATACGGACGCCCCGGGAAAAGAAATAACTGGAGTCATCCTTTTTCCCAAGGCCCACAACGGCCAGAGCATCTTTCGTGCTAATGCCGTCCAAGGTTGCCAGGGGCAGAACCGTGCAGGACTCGATCCGGTTGTCTAAGCGGAACACCGCGATGCCGCTGTCCGCATCTGACGCGATCATCTCTGCCACGGTGCTGCTGTCGGTGTCCTTCGCGTCAGTCACCGCGTAATAGGCAGCACCGTCTGTCACATCATAGCTGGTCACAGCCCAGGTGTCCCCGCTCCCATCTCCGGCCTGAACCTGAACACCGATACCGGCAGACACGATATTCTCCGCCGCCGCATCTACACCATATACCCGGACGAGGCAGTCATAATAGGCAGGACTGTCTGCCGCAAATGCTGATAGAGGCATACTGAGGAGCAGCAGAGCAAATACGGTACAGCCGGTCGATCTTAACATATGCTTCATGATAGTTTCTCCTTCCGCATCCCTTTCCTCTGCCGCCGTTATATCATGAACAACTGGGACAAGGTCCAATTTATTTCCCCTTCGATCACACGCAGTCAATCTCCCCATCGATGGCATATAATCGATGGCATATAATTGAAATGATTATATCATTGCCCCTTTTCCTTTTGTTCCCAAGAATCATAGGAACAGCCCCCACCCGTAGGGGCGGAGGCTGTCAGAAATCTTTATGGAGCGGTTCTTTGACCTCGATAGACCAAGGAAAGTAGACAGAAAACACATGGCGCAGCTGCTGTTTATTCTGGAGCCCCAGTTTGCGCAGTATGCTGGTCTGTTGGTTGGCAATGGTTTTTTCCGAGGAGTGGAGCGTGACCGGGGTACCAAGCATGTATTGAAACACAGCCATCTCAGCCGGAGTCAGACTTTGCAGCAGCGCAGAACAAATCAAGTGGGACTGCGGCGTCACGCCTTGGGCTGTTTCCCGGATGGTCGGCAGCAGGAGCGGAAATTGGCTTTTCATCACATAGGCAGAGGCAAAGGCTTTTACGCTGGCCTGTACCACGGTAGCCGGATCCTCATAAGAGGTCAATAAAATCACCTTTGCCTTTGTCGCCAGCCGGATGCGGCGGGCCGCCAGCACTCCCTCCATGGGGTCTGCCGGAAGCGCCAGGTCCATCAGCACAATGTGCGGGCTGACCCGAGCGGCGGCAAGGAAAGCATCTTCTCCATCCTTGCAGCAAGACACCAATGCAAGATCCGCCTGCGCAGACAGAGTTTGCTGGATCAAATATTGGAAGTCAGGATCATCCTCTACCACCATGATCCGGATTGGTTCCATCCTCTGTCCTCCTTTTCTTTCGCTTCACCGGAAAGAACAGGGAAAAGGTGCTTCCCTGCCCGGGCCGGGACGACGCCCGGATACTGCCGCCATGCGCGCTCATCACATTCCAGCAGTAGTACAGCCCCAATCCCAGATTTTCTCCTCCTGCTTTTGTGGTATAATACGGTTCAAAAATCTGCTTTATTGTTTTCTCATCCATCCCGCGTCCATTATCCGTCACAGAAATGACAGCGCCGCGCTTGTGGGAGAGGATCCGATAGGCAAGTACTACCTTACCGTTCTTGCCCGCAGCATCCAGCCCGTTTACAATTAAATTGCGCAAAACTTCTTCCAAATGAGCCGAATCGCAAAGCAGCGGCTCGGTGTCACACGCATCAATTTGGACGGTCCCTCTCTTTTCGGCAAAGACATTGAATTCCTCTGCCAGACCATGAAGAAGTGCTGGAATATCGCACTCCTCCAGAAGGAGGGTGATTTTTTCAGAGTAGAGCTGTGTCCGGCTGATAAACTGCTTGAGATGCGCGGCAGACCTGCGGAGGATATCCACCTCCCGGGCAGATGTTCCCTGGGAGGCCAGGAAGTCAGTGCACCACTCGATTTTTGACAGGTCGTTTTTCAGCGCATGGCCCACATACTGAGCATTCTTCTGCAGCACCCGATTCCCGTTGTTCCAGTCGTAGACTTCCCTCCGAAAGCGGATCCCCCATATCCCATCCCGGAACGCATGATAGAGGAAATAGACCAAAACGAACAAAACTACAATTAAATTGATCTGCCAGAGCTTGCTGAGATTGGGAATGCCCAGGGCGTGATAGGGGAATGCAGATACCAGCCAAAACCACAGCGGTACCAATAAGCTGGCCGCCGCTAAGCGCCGCTGGGGGAAATGCGCACTCATTCGTTCTTCCATCAGCGCATGAAGCATAACGCCGGTGCCGATCAGTCCATAGCACCAGTTATAGATCCCTACGGTCAGGCCAAAGACCGGGAGATGCTGGAAGGCAATCGTCTGGGTGCAGGGAAAAATGATGGAAAGCACCAATGCCGGTAAATATACCAGCAGCCGCAGACAGCGAAACAGACGGACGTGCGTTTGATCCAGATGGTGGAAGTACAGGCAGAAAATCAATACCGCAGGCATGGACAGATAATAAAATACCGCGCTGAGCAAGGAATACAGCGTCTCCGAAAATCTAATCGTCCAGATCCCTTTCACAACAAGAATTGGCCCAAGCACATAAAACAGGTATTCCTTCAAAGCGCCCACGCTGAAGAGCATCCCGCTGCAAAAGCACCAGATATTCAGCCGGCTTTTTG
>DYBL01000060.1 GCA_019418625.1 Clostridiales bacterium
GGTATCGGCGGCGTAGAGCTCGTCCCCGTCCCGGTCGGCAAAGGTCTCCTTGACCAGGTGGCGGCGGTTGGAGGTGGCGTAGACGGCGATGTTCCGGGGGCTGCCGCTGACGCTCCCCTCCAAAATGGCCTTCAGGGCGGCGAAGTTGTCGTCATTTGCGGTGAAAGACAGGTCGTCAATGAACAAAATGAACTTCAGGGGATTGCGGCTCAGTTCATCCATCAGGGCCGGGATCTGGTAGAGCTGGTGCTTTTTCACCTCCACCAGGCGAAGCCCATCCGGGGCGAAGGCGTTGGCGATGGCCTTGACGGTGCTGGATTTGCCGGTGCCGGCGTCACCGTAAAGGAGCACGTTGGCGGCACCCGCCCCGGAGAGCAATGCCCGGGTGTTGGAGATCACCTTCTCCCGCTCCCGCTCATAGCCGGGCAGCTGGGCCAGGGTCTGGTTGTCCGGGCAGCGCACGGGCACCAGGGTCCCGTCCGAGACGGTGAACACATGGTACTTGGCAAACATACCGTAGCCCCACTGCCCTGCCTGGGCGGCCCGGGTCTCATAGGCGGCGGCAAAGTCCCTGCGGCTTGCCTCCCAGGGGGTCAGGAACTGCCCCGCCTCCTCCGCGCCTGCCATGGCCAGCAGCCGGGAAAGGGTCAGCGTCCCCAGCTCCGTGAGAAAGTCCAGCTCCCGGACGAGGCAGGCGCGAAGGGCGGGCTGGGCAGGGATGGGCGAGCGGCGCCGGACACAGAGGTTCTCGTCCTCCAGCACCGTCTCCATAAGATACTCCGTCCAGTCGCAGGTGTGGGCGAACAGGGCCGCCTCGAAGTCTGCCAGGGCGCCCACGGCCCCCTCTCCTCTCTCCAGCGCCCCCAGCGCCGTGCGCAGCCGCGCCAGGACGGCGTCGTCCAGAACAGCGCGGAAAATGACCAGACTGTCCAGACGGTTGGATAGCTCCCGGATATTCATACACTGTGCTCCTCTCATTTGTGGCTGTGCCGCCACAGCGACGATAAAAGTTGCGTTTTACTATACACGCTTTTTTGGCTGTCCGCAATAGGCGGATAAATGAAAATTCCCTGTTGACAATTGAGGAAATTTACGGTATAGTAACCAACAACAAAATTCCAAATGCGTTGACGAGAACAAGTAGCGTCTCCTTTCCGCTTTCAGAGAGCTGTCGTGTGGTGCGAGACAGTAAGTATCGGGAGCCGTGAAATCATCTCCGAGCAGTCTGCTGAAGGTAAGTAGGTCGGACCGGGTGTACCCGTTATCGTACAGGGAGTTGTTGGACTTCCGTGAGTGGGTGCGATCACGCGTCAAGAAGAGTGGTACCGCAGAGAGCTTTTAAGCCTTTGTCTCTTACAGAAGAGACAAAGGCTTTTTATTTTTCCAGTGGGACGGAGGGGCATATGAAACTGACAGGTGCGCAGATCTTTGTGGAGACGCTGGCGGAGCAGGGCGTGGAGCTGCTGTTCGGCTACCCCGGCGGCACGGTTCTGAATCTGTTCGACGCGCTGTATGAAAGCGCCGGGCGTGTGAAGTGGGTGCTGACAGCCGACGAGTGCGGCGCGGCCCACGCGGCTGACGGCTATGCCCGCGCCACCGGCCGCACCGGCGTGGTGCTGGCCACCAGCGGCCCCGGCGCCACCAACCTGGTGACGGGCCTGGCCACGGCCCATATGGACTCCGTCCCCATGGTGGCCTTCACCGGCAACGTGTCCACCGGCGTGCTGGGGCTGGACGGGTTTCAGGAGGCCTACATCGAGGGCATCGCCATGCCGGTGACCAAGCACTCGGTCACCGTGCGGCGGGTGGAGGACCTGGCGGACACCATCCGCGCCGCCTTCCGCATCGCCCGGAGCGGCCGCAAGGGCCCGGTGCTGGTGGACATCCCCAAGGACCTGACCGCCGAGACCTGTGAGTTCACGCCCCGGCGCCCCGTCCGGGAGGAAACGCCGGCGGAGCCGGAGCGGATGGCTCTGGAGCAGGCGGCAGCCGTTCTCAACGAGGCCAAACGGCCCCTGGTGTACTTCGGCGGCGGCGTCATCTCCGCGGGAGCGGCGCCCCTTTTGCGGCGGCTGGTGGACGAGGCGAACCTCCCCGCCGTCCACACCCTCATGGCTGCCGGCGTACTGCGGTGGGACGACCCCATGAATCTCGGTATGCTGGGCATGCACGGCCGGTACAGCGCCAACCGGGCCGTGGAGGAGGCGGACGCGCTCCTTTGTGTGGGGGCCCGGTTTTCCGACCGGGTGGCCCTCCGGCCCGAGGGCTTCGCCCGCCGGGCCAAGGTGGTGCAGATCGACATCGACGAAAGCGAGATCGGCAAGAACGTGGCGGCGGACGTGGCAGTGCCCGCAGACGCGGCGGCGGCCCTGAAGGCCCTCCTCCCCCTGCTCCGTCCCACGGACCGGACGGCATGGATGGAAGATCTCCGCTCCTGGCAGGCCAAGGACTACCGGCCCCGGACAGACGAGGGCTATCTCCAGCCCCACCGGATCCTGGAGGACATCTGCTCCATGGCGGGAGAGGACGCGGTGTACGTCACGGACGTGGGCCAGCACCAGATGTGGTCGGCCCAGTACCTGCGCCATACGGCCCCCCGGCAGTTCCTCACCAGCGGCGGCCTTGGCACCATGGGCTTTGGCTACGGCGCCGCCATCGGAGCCCAGCTGGCCCTGGGGCGGCAGCGGCGGGTGGTGATGCTCACCGGCGACGGCAGCTTCCACATGAACCTCAACGAGGCCTGCACCGCCGTCAGCTACGGCTTGCCCATCATCACGGTCATCTTCAACAATCAGGTGCTGGGCATGGTCCGCCAGTGGCAGACGCTGTTTTACGATCACCGGTACGCCGCCACGGACCCCTGCCGGGCCACGGACTTTGTGAAGGTGGCGGAGGGCTTCGGCCTCAAGGGCTGGCGGTGCGAGACGCCGGAGCAGTTCCGACAGGCGTTTGAAAAAGCATTGCACGAAGACGGCCCCGTTTGGATCGACTGCGCCATCGGCAAGGACGAGGTGGTGCTGCCCATGATCCCCGGCGGAGGCGGCCTGGAAGATATCATCATGACATGAAAGGAGTTACGGTTATGAAGCAGACGAACGTTGTCACCATGCTGACGGAAAATCCCAATGGGGTGCTGGGCCGCATTATTGCCCTCTTTGGCCGCCACGGCGTGGCCATCGACAGCCTGAGCGTCTCCGCCACGGCGGAGCAGGGCGTCAGCCGCATCACCGTGACTACCGGCTGTGCCCGCAGTCTCACCCAGCTGGCCCTTCAGGCCCGGCGTCTGGTGGATATCCGCCAGGTGACGCTGCTGGAGGGCGGCGCGCGGCGGGAGGTGCTGGAGGTGAAGCTCCAGCGCGCCGGCGAGGGACTGGACGCCCTGGCCCGCCGCTACGGCGCCGCCGTGCTCACCGCCGCGGACGGCTGCCCGGTGCTGGAGTGCGCCGATACGCCTGCCGTGCTGGACGCGCTGCTGGCGGAGCTGGAGGCCTACCGCGTGGCGGAGCTGAGCCGCACGGTGGTGGCGGCTCCCGCTCTGCGGCCCGCGGCTGCCTGGGGCTGAGGATTTCCCCGCGTTTTCCGCGTTTCAAATAACACACCAACAGAAAAACCAAGAAACAGCCAAGAAGAAAAGGAGAAATGAAGCCATGTCCATCAAGAAGTATTACGACAGCGACTGCAACCTGGGAGTCCTGGACGGCAAGACCGTGGCCGTCATCGGCTTTGGCAGCCAGGGCCACGCCCATTCCGAAAATCTGGCCGAAAGCGGCGTGAACGTGGTGGTGGGCCTGCGCAAGGGCTCCGGCCACTGGGAAAAGGCCGCCGCCTTCGCCGCCGAGCACCCCAACTTCCGCGTCATGGAGGTGGAGGAGGCGGCCGCCGCCGGCGACATCGTCATGATGCTGGTGCCCGACGAGCTGGCCGCGGACATCTACAACCGTCAGGTAGCTCCCCACATGACCGAGGGCAAGACGCTGGCGTTTGCCCATGGCTTTAACATCCACTTCAAGACCATCGTGCCCCCCGAGAACGTGGATGTCATCATGATCGCCCCCAAGGGCCCGGGCCACACGGTGCGCAGCCTCTACCGGGACGGCCGGGGCGTGCCCAGCCTCATCTGCGTGGAGCAGGACTACTCCGGCCGGGCCAAGGACACGGCCCTGGCCTATGCCTGCGGCATCGGCGCGGGACGTGCGGGCATCCTGGAGACCACCTTCAAGGAGGAGACGGAGACCGACCTCTTCGGCGAGCAGGCGGTGCTGTGCGGCGGCGTGTGCGAGCTGATCCACGCGGGCTTCGAGACCCTGGTGGAGGCGGGCTACGCCCCGGAGATGGCCTACTTTGAGACCTGCCATGAGATGAAGCTCATCATCGACCTCATCAACGAGGGCGGCTTTGCCAAGATGCGCTACTCCATCTCCAACACCGCCGAGTACGGCGACTACCGCACCGGTAAGCGCCTGATCACCGAGGAGACCCGCAAGGAGATGCGCAAGATCCTCGGCGAGATCCAGGACGGCACCTTTGCCTCCGAGTTCCTCACGGAGATGAACCCCAACGGCGGCCGCCGCACCCACTTCCTGGCCCAGCGCCGCATGGCGGCCGAGCACCCCATCGAAAAGGTGGGCGCCCAGCTGCGGGCCATGATGAGCTGGCTGAAAAAGTAAGCGGAGGCAGAACGATGCGAAGCGACAATGTGAAAAAGGGCAGCGAGCGCGCCCCCAACCGAAGCCTCTTCTACGCCCTGGGCTACACCCCCGAGGAGCTGGAGCGGCCCCTCATCGGCGTGGTCTCGGCTTACAGCGAGATCGTCCCCGGCCACATGCACCTGGATAAGCTCGCCCAGGCGGTGAAGTCCGGCGTGGAGATGGCCGGCGGAACCCCCATCCTCATCCCCGCCATCGGCGTGTGCGACGGCATCGCCATGGGCCATGTGGGCATGAAGTACTCCCTGGCCAGCCGGGAGCTCATCTGCGACAGCGTGGAGACCATGCTCATGGCCCACCAGCTGGACGGCCTGGTGCTGGTGCCCAACTGCGACAAGATCGTGCCGGGCATGGTCATGGCCGCCGTGCGCATGGACGTGCCGGCGGTGGTCTGCTCCGGCGGGCCCATGCTCTCGGGCACCTACGGCGGCGAGTCCGTGAGCCTTTCCAAGATGTTTGAGGCGGTGGGCGCCTACAAGGCCGGGCACATCACCGATGCCCAGCTGGAGGACTGCACGGAAAACTGCTGCCCCAGCTGCGGCAGCTGCTCGGGCATGTACACCGCCAACTCCATGAACTGCCTGTGCGAGGCCATCGGACTGGCCCTGCCGGGCAACGGCACCATCCCCGCCCCCTACTCCAAGCGTCTCCAGCTGGGCAAGCGCGCCGGCATGGCCATCATGGACCTGGTGCGCCGGGGCGTCACCGCCCGCCAGATCGTCACGGAGCGCTCCATCCGCAACGCCCTCACCTGCGACATGGCCCTGGGCTGCTCCACCAACACGGTGCTGCACCTGCTGGCCATCGCCTACGAGGCCGGCGTGCCGCTGGACCTGAAGCTCTTCAACGAGATCTCCGCCGCCACGCCCAACCTCTGCCACCTGGCTCCGGCGGGCCCTACCCACATGTCCGACCTGTACGCCGCCGGCGGCATCGCCGCCGTCCAGGCGGAGCTTGCCAAGGCGGGACTTCTGGACCTGGACGTGATGACCGTCACCGGCAAGACCCTGGGCGAGAACATCCAGGGCGCCCGGAACCTGGACACCAACGCCATCCGGCCCATCGATGATCCCTTCAGCCCCACCGGCGGCCTCCAGATCCTCTGGGGCAACCTGGCACCCGACGGCTGCGTGGTCAAGCGCAGCGCCGTGGCGGAGGAGATGCTGCGCCACACGGGCCCGGCCCGGGTGTTCGACGGCGAGGAGGACGCCATCGCCGCCATCTACGCAGGCAAGATCGTGCCCGGCGACGTGGTGGTCATCCGCTATGAGGGCCCCAGCGGCGGCCCGGGCATGCGGGAGATGCTCAACCCCACCTCGGCCCTGGCCGGCATGGGGCTGGACAAGACCGTGGCCCTCATCACCGACGGCCGCTTCTCCGGCGCCTCCCGGGGCGCCTCCATCGGCCATGTGAGCCCCGAGGCGGCGGCGGGCGGCCCCATCTGCCTGGTGCAGGAGGGGGACTCCATCACCATCGACATCCCCGCCGCCTCCATCACGCTGGAGGTATCGGAGGAGGAGCTCTCCCGCCGCCGGGCGGCGTGGACGGCTCCGGAGCCCAAGGTGAAGACCGGCTGGCTCAGCCGCTATGCCCGCATGGTCTCCAGCGCCGATCTGGGCGCGGTCATGCGCTGACAAGAAAAAAGAGACGGGATCTTCCCGTCTCTTTTTTCGCCTATTTGCTCCGCCCCTCCAGAAGCTCCACCATGCCCTGGGCCAGCAGCGTGCCCGCAAGATGGGCCTCCTCCGGGGAGTTGCCCGCGGCGCCCACCTCCACCAGAAGGGACCCGGTGGTGGCGTGCTGGTTGTAGCGGGAGTTTCGCAGCAGGATGGGCCGCATAAGGGTGGGATAGTCCTGGAGCAGCTGGTTTTGCAGGGCCACCGCCAGCTTCAGGTTCTCCATCCAGTCCGGGTGGCTCAATCCGCTTCCGTCGCTGCCCACCACCAGCGTCATCTGGGCGGAGGTCTGGCCATCGATATCGGAGACCACCTTGTACTGGTTGCCCGCGCTGTCCTCGATGGCGTCCCGGTGCACGTCCAGGATAAAGCGGATGGTGGGGTACTGGGCAAGGTAGCTCTCGATGGCCGCAAGGGAGCGGTCGTAGGCCCCGGAGTAGGCCGGGTAGTCGTAGAGGGTCCGGTCGTGGAGGACGCTGATGCCCGCGGCGGAAAACACCTCCGCCATGGCGTCGCCCACGGCCACCACATTGTAGCGGCTGTCGGTGGTGCGGTGGTCGCCGGACCAGACCACGTCCACGTCCCCGGCGGGGGTGTAGGACTCGCTGCCGTGGGTGTGGACGATGAGGATCTGGGGCCCCTCCCCCGTCAGCTCCGCGTCAAACAGCTCCCCCAGCTCCGTGACGGAGAGGGTGTGGTCCGTGCTGTTGGTGATGTAGGCCCGTCCGCAGACGGTGTAGCCGCTGGGGTCCGTGGGTACCAGGGTCCGGGCCTCCACGCCGTTGTCCGGGGCGCCCGGCGCCGCCAGGGGCGTCTCCTCCACCGGCTCGGTGACGATGTCTTCCTCGTCGGGGTTGTCCTCGGCGGGGGTCTCCCCCTGGCGCTTTTGCCACAGCTCCGCCACATCCGCCCGGGCGGACAGCAGCAGCGGCGACTGGGAAATGGTCAGCACCGCCGCCGCGGACAGCGTGTCCGCCGTCCAAAGGTCCCCCAGCTCCCAGCGCACCGCCCCCAGAGGCGAGGACCGGGCCAGGGCCTTTGCCGCGCCTACGGCAGTGTCGCTTCCGGCGGTGACGGCGGTCAGATACAGCGTGCCTGCGGCCAGCGTCAGGGCTTCCAGCCGGCGCAGTGCGTTTTTCAGCGATGGCCTTTTCATGGCCTCACCTCCCGGGACAACCTTATGCCCCGCCGGGGGCGGATATGACAAAAACGAGGACTGCCTTTTGACAGTCCTCGTTTTACGGATGAATTTTATAATTCCAGCGGTTCCACTGCGGACATGCCCTCTGCTTCTTCGGCGGTGAGGGTACCGGCGGCGTCCAGCAGGGCCATGTGGAAGTGGCCGGGGCCCAGGGCTGCGGCGGACGCTTCCGCCCGGTGCGAGCAGGCCTTCCAGAAAGCGGCGGCGGTCACGGCCGCCTTTGCCGCGTCCTCCTCCGCGGCGCAGAAAGCGCCGCACAGGGCCGAGAGCATGCACCCGGCGCCGGTGATGCGGGCCATGGAATCGCTGCCGCCCCGGATGCGCCAGGCCCGGACGCCGTCGGTGACGATGTCGGCCGCCCCGGTGAGCAGCACGGTGGTATGGAACTTCCGGGCCAGGGCCGCGGCGCAGGCAAGATGCTCTTTTTCCTCGGCGTCGGCGCTGTCCACGCCCCGCTCCCGGCTCTTTCGGTGCAGCAGGGCCTGTGCCTCCCCCAGGTTCACCCGCACCAGCGTGGGGGTGAACGCCTCCAGCAGCGACTCCGCCCCTGCAAGGCGGAAGGCGGAGGCGCCCACGCCCACCGGGTCCAGCACCACCGGCTGGTGGTCCGCCGCGGCCAGCTGACCGCACAGGCGGCAAAGGTCCCAGCGATGCGGGCCCTCCGGCGTGCCGGTGTTGAGGACGGTGGCGTCGCACCCGGCGGTGATCTCAGCCATCTCCTCCACGGCCTGGGCCATGATGGGGCTGGCGCCGGCGGCAAGCAGCACGTTGGCGCAGTCGTTGGCGGTGACGATGTTGGATACGCAGTGCACCAGGGGACGACGGCGGCGCAGGGCGTCCAGGGGGGAGAGAATGGACATGGGGGCTCCTTCTTTCAAACGGTCAGAAAACGCTTTTAGTGCTCCAGGGCGGACTGCATGGACTTGAGGGCGCCGCTGGACTTCAGGGCCAGCACCAGAGCGCCGGCGATGAGGCTGCCGCCCACGGTGGACACCAGGAACGGCACCACATAGGCGGTGTAGCCGATGGTGCCGGCCACCACGCCCATGAAAGCGATGGCGATGGGATAGGACAAAAGGCCGCCGATGATGCCGGTGCCGAACACCTCCGCGCAGAGGGTGGCGGGGAGGCTTGCGGTCTTTTTGTACATGAGGCCGCACAGCAGGGCGCCGCACATGCTGCCGGGGAAGGCCAGGAGACTGCCAAGGCCCAGGAGGTTGCGCAGCAGGCTTGCCACAAAGGCCACGCCAAGGCCGTAGCCCGGACCCAGGAACACGGCGCACAGCACGTTCACCATGTGCTGCACGGGGGCGCACTTGCTGGAAAAGACGGGGAAGGAAAAGGTGCTGCCGGCCACGGCCACGGCGCAGAGCATACCGGCCAGGGCCAGCTTCTTCACATAACTGCGGTTCATAAGATCGATCTCCTTTGATATGTCAGAATCGGCAGGGAGAAAACGGAATGTACACAGCGTTTTCCCCTTGCATGGCAAGGCACAGGCGTACACTCCGCCTGTGGGTGGAAACTTCGGTCGAGGCTTGCTGGCCTCCTCTCACGCCGGAACACGGCTTCCCATCGCTGTGTTTTTGGCCCGGGCACAGGGCGCTCCCCCTCTGCCCGCTCCCGGTCACCGGGGCGCCGCAGGTTTTCTCCCTTACACATCCTTTCTTCAAAGAAGTGGAAAACGGCAAGGCCACAGGGCCTCGCCGTTTTTGCATCGCGATGTCCCTACGGTGGCATTACCCACATCAGGTCAAAGGGTCGGAGCGTTTGCTCCCTCTCAGCCGGTCGGCTCCCCTGTTTTCCGCCGAATATTATTGCATTTTCGCCAAAGATTGTCAAGAGGGCTTGCAAAGGCCGGGAAAGGAGCGTATGATATTTTCATTGAAAAAACGGGGAGTCCGCTGGCGCGGGCTGAGAGGAGGCTGCAAGGTCTCGACCCTAAACCTGATTTGGATCATGCCAACGGAGGGAAATAGTGTGCTTTGCGCCGCAGGCTGCCCAACATCGGGTGTCTGCGGATTTTTTGTTTTTTTGGAGGAGCGAACTATGAAGCTTACACACCAGCAGATGCGGCTCTACGCCGTGACGGACCGGGCCTGGGCGGCTGACGAGGACGCCTTTTTCGCCCAGATCGAAGCGGCCATCGACGGCGGCGCGGGCATCGTGCAGCTGCGGGAAAAGCACGCCTCCCGGGAGGAATTTCTGCGCCTGGCGGAGCGCTTCGTGGCCCTTTGCCGCCGCCGGGGCGTGGTGAGCATCATCAACGACAACGTGGACATCGCCGCCGCCGTGGGCGCCGACGGCGTCCATGTGGGCCAGGAGGATCTGGAGGCGGGCCGGGCCCGGGCGCTGCTGGGGCCGGACAAGATCATCGGCGTCTCCACCCACTCCGTGGCGGAGGCCCGGGCGGCCCAGGCCGCCGGCGCGGACTACCTGGGGGTGGGCGCGGCCTTTGTCACCGGCACCAAGACCGACGCCAAGCCCGTGGGCCACGACGTGATCCGCGCCGTGACGGCGGCGGTGGACATCCCGGTGGTGGCCATCGGCGGCATCGGCCATGACAATATCCTGGAGCTTGATGGCTGCGGCCTTGCGGGCGTGGCGGTGGTATCCGCCCTGTTCGCCCGGAAGGACGTGGCTGCGGCGGCCCGGGAGCTCCGGGGCCTCGCCGAGCGGATCGCCCGGTAAGATACAATTTTTGTCCCAACGCGGCGGAAGCGGAGCTTTCGTCGAAGAAGGAGGAAAATTCCCCGTCCGGTAAGCGGTACGGGGGATTTCCCACGCGCGGTGCATTGGGGGCACCACCTTGCATCGCGGAATAAAACTTCAATGCAGAAAGGAAGCATCCACATGAAAACAGCATTGACGATCGCTGGAAGCGACTCCAGCGGAGGCGCCGGGATCCAGGCGGACATCAAGACCATGACGGCCAACGGCGTATTCGCCATGAGCGCGGTCACGGCCCTCACCGCCCAGAACACCACCGGCGTCACAGACATTCAGGAGGCCACTCCCGCCTTTTTGGCGGCGGAGCTGGACGCCGTGTTCACGGATATTTTCCCCGACGCGGTGAAGATCGGCATGGTCTCCTCGGCGGAGCTGATCCGCGTCATCGCCGAAAAGCTCCGGCACTACGGCGCAAAGCACATCGTGGTGGACCCGGTCATGGTGGCCACCTCCGGCGCCCGGCTTTTGCGGGAGGACGCGGTGGACGCCATGAAGGAGTGCCTGCTGCCTCTGGCGGAGGTCCTCACCCCCAACATCCCGGAGGCGGAGATCCTCTCCGGCATGACCATCCGCACGGCGGAGGACATGACCACCGCCGCCCGGATCATCAGCCAGCAGTACGGCTGCGCCGTTTTGTGCAAGGGCGGCCACCAGCTCAACGACGCCAACGACCTTTTGTGGAAGGACGGCCAGGAGCGGTGGTTCATGGGACGGCGCATCGACAACCCCAACACCCACGGCACCGGCTGCACCCTCTCCAGCGCCATTGCCTCCAACCTGGCCAAGGGCTATGACCTGGCTTCTTCCGTGGAGCGGGCCAAGGCCTACCTCTCCGGCGCCCTGGCGGCTCAGCTGGACCTGGGCCGCGGCTCCGGCCCCATGGACCACATGTTTGACCTGAAGGGAGAATTTGTGCAATGATCTCTTCTGTCATCGCCGCGGTATTTGCCGTGGCGTATCTGCTGGTGACGGTGTGGCTTTGCCGCGGCGTGAAGCTGGATACCCGGGCGCTGTGCCTGGGCGGTGTGGTGTGCGCCCTGACACTGGTGCTGGCCACCATCCGCATCCCCCTGCCTACCGGCTCCAACATCACCTGCGGGTCCTGGATCCCCCTGATGCTGCTGGCCTTGGTGTATGACTATCGCCTGGCTATGCTGACGGGCTGGGTGTGCGGCATCCTGGCCATGATCCTCATCCCCGGCTGGGAGGCGGTCCACTGGGCCCAGATCTTCGTCCAGCAGCTGGTGTGCTTTTCCTGCCTGGGCTACGCCGGCGTGTTCGGCGCGGACAAGCGGTGGAAGGCCGTGTGCGGCATGGCGGTGGCCGTGGCCATCCGCTGCGTGGGCCATGTGCTCAGCGGCGTGATCTTCTATTCCCAGAACGCCTGGGATGGCTGGGGCGCCTGGGGCTACAGCCTGGCATTCAACTCCTCTCGTCTCATCGAGGGCATTTTGAGCATTGTGATCGTGACGGCCCTGCCGCTGGGCATCATGCGGCGGGCCATGGTGAAAAAAGGAGGTATGGCATGAGCACGGTGGAACGGCTGCTGAAAGCCACGGAGGATATCTGGGCGGGGTATCATGAAAAGCCCTTCGTCCAGGGGCTCCGGGACGGCACGCTGGATGTGGAAAAGTTCCGGCGCTACATCATCCAGGACTACTGGTACCTGATGGACTACACCAAGGTGTTCGCCGTGGGCGTGGCCAAGAGCAAGAGCGTGGAGGTCATGAAGCTCTTCGCCAAGTACATCCAGGCCATCCTGGACGGCGAGGTGAACGTCCACAACGGCTACATGGGCATGTTCGGCATCACCCAGGAGGAGCTGGACCGCACGCCCATCGCCCAGGACAACCGCTCCTACACCTCCTACATGCTCAGCGTGGCCTACAAGGGCGGCGAGGCGGAGGTGCTGACGGCCATCTTCTCCTGCGCGTACAGCTATGAGGTCATCGCCCGCAGGATCGTGGAAGAGCGGCCCGAAGCGCCCGACCATCCTCTGTACGGACGGTGGGTGCGGGGCTACATTACCGACCGCTACACGGGCAACAACGTGATCCTCAAGGACATGCTGGAGCGGCTGACGGCGGACTATACGGAGCCCCAGCTGAAGTATCTGGAGGAGATCTTCACCGCCTGCTCCCGGTACGAGGCCTCCTTCTGGGACATGGCCTGGGAGCAGCGGGACTGAGGCGCCGGACGATCCGCGGCGAAGTGAAAAAGAAGAGGAGGACGGCGCGCCGCGCCGCCCTCTTTTTTTGTCCCCGGAGGCAGAAACAGGAAAAATTTCAGAAAAACATCCGGAACAGACCCGTTCCTTTCAGCTTTGTTTTAGCTTTCCCGGTTAAGCTGAGAGCGGATTTTCACAGAGAACCCACAGAAAGGAACGGCAAGAAATGGATGAAAAACTGCTAGAATCCCCCTCTCATACGGATGATCCGGCGCCCAAGGGGCGGCGGTGGAAATGGAGCGGCATCAAGGGAAAGAAGAAGTGGATCGCGCTGGTGCTGGCGGTGGCCGTGGCCGCAGGCGGCTTCGGCTGGAGCCGTCTGCGCACGCCGGAGGTCTCCGCCGCGGAGATCTCCTACATGGAAGAGCAGGTCCAGCGGCGCTCCATCACCAATTCCCTCAGCTCCAGCGGCACGCTGGAACCGGCCAACTCCTACACGGTGAACACCCTGGTATCGGCAGAGGTGCTCTCGGACACGTTTGAAGAAGGAGATCTGGTGGAGGAGGGACAGCTCCTCTACACCCTGGACGCCTCCGACGCCTCCAGCAGCCAGACCCAGGCGAAAAACAGCTATTCCCAGGCAAAGAGCAGCTATGACCAGGCTGTGTCGGCCAAATATCCCCAGGCGGACCTGAGCGGCACGGTCAGCGAGGTATACGTGCGCAACGGGGACAACGTCTCCGCGGGCACGGGGATCTTGAAGATCGTGGGCGACAACAATCTCTACATCGATTTCCTCTTCGCCTACGCCGACAGCGGCGACTTCTATGAGGGCCAGACGGCCACCATCTTCATCGACGGCCTGGCCGGCACCCTCACCGGCACGGTCACGGCCGTGTCCCAGGGAGAGATGGTCTCGGATAACGGCATGATGCTCACCACCGTCCGGGTCAAGGCGGCCAACCCCGGTCTGGTCACGTCCAGCTACACGGCCAGCGCCTCCATCGGCAACTATGTCAGCTACGGCGAGTCCCCCATCCAGATCAGCGAGAGCAGCGTCATCACCGCCGAGGCCTCCGGCAAGATCAGCGGATTGAACTTCCTGGCAGGCGACTCCATCTCCGCCGGGGACCGCATCTGCACCATCACCGGCGACAGTGTGGACAATCAGATCGAAAACGCCCGCATCAACCTGGAAAACGCCCAGAGCAATGTCCAGACCGCGGCGGATAAGCTGGAGGACTACCAGATCACCGCGCCCATCTCCGGCACGGTGGTCACCAAGACCGCCAAGGCCGGCGACAAGGTGGAAGGCGGCTCCTCGGGCACTTTGTGCACCATCTATGACCTGAGCTATCTGGAGATGACCATGAACATCGACGAGCTGGATATCGGCTCCGTGGCCGTGGGCCAGACGGTGGAGATCACTGCCGACGCCGTGGAGGGCAAGACCTACACCGGCACGGTGACCCGGGTGTCCGTGGCGGGCACCACCGCCGGCGGCATCACCACCTACCCCGTCACCGTCCGCATCGATGAGACGGATGGGCTGCTGCCGGGCATGAACGTGGATGCCCAGATCGTGCTGGACCAGGCGGAGGATGTGCTGGCCATCCCGTCCGGCGCCGTGAACCGGGGCGACACGGTGCTCATCACCGCCGACTCCCCCAGCGCCGCGAACGCCCTGGACCAGGAGGCTCCCGAGGGCTATGTGTACGTGTCCGTGGAGACGGGCGTCAGCGATGACAGCTACATCGAGATCCTCTCCGGCTTGCAGGAGGGCGACACCGTGGCCTATATCCCCACCTCCTCCGGCGGCGGTATGGCCATGATGATGGGCGCCATGCCCATGGGCGGCGGAGGCGGCACCGTCATGGTCAGCGGCGGCCCCGGCGGCGGAGGGCCCAGAGGATGAGCGCACTGATCGAATTCCGGGACGTATGCAAGTTCTATCAGATGGGTGAGAGCACCGTCCGGGCAGCGGACCACATCTCCTTTTCCATCCAAAAGGGGGAGTTCGTGGCCATCGTGGGCCAGTCCGGCTCCGGCAAGTCCACCTGCATGAACATCATCGGCTGTCTGGATGTGCCCACCTCCGGCACTTACCTGCTGGACGGCCAGGATGTGGGAAAGATGGACAAAAACCAGCTTGCCGCCATCCGCAACAAAATGCTGGGGTTCATTTTCCAGCAGTATAACCTGCTGCCCAAGCTGACGCTGCTGGAAAACGTGGAGGTACCGCTCATGTACGCCGGCATGCCCAAGGCAGAGCGGCGGGAGCGGGCCAAGCTGGCGCTGGAGCTGGTGGGCCTGGGCGACAAGCTGCGCCATAAGCCCGCCCAGCTCTCCGGCGGCCAGCAGCAGCGGGTGTCCATCGCCCGGGCCCTGGCCGGGGACCCGGCGGTCATCCTGGCCGACGAGCCCACCGGCGCCCTGGACTCCCACACGGGCCGGGAGGTCCTCACCATGCTCCAGCAGCTCCACGCGGCGGGCAACACCGTGGTGCTCATCACCCACGATAACTCCATCGCCGTCCAGGCCCAGCGTATCATCCGCCTGGAGGACGGCCATGTGGTCTACGACGGAGACGCCCAGGACCCCCGGGCAGTGGTCACGCCGGGCCTTGCCGGGAAAGGAGGCGTCCGATGAGCTTTTCCGAGACGTTCCTCCTGGCCCTGAAAAATATCCGCTCCAGCAAGATGCGCACGTTTTTGACCATGCTGGGCATCATCATCGGCGTCACCGCCGTCATCGTCATCGTGGGTCTGGGCAGCGGCATGCAGGGCTATATCCGCGACAGCTTTGCCGATATGGGCACCGACTCCCTCAACGTGATGATCATGGGGCGGGGCTCGTCCCGCAGCGTCAGCGAGGAGGATATGTACGCCCTGGTGGACGAGCACAGCGATATGCTCAAGGCCATCTCCCCCACGGTGACCATGATGAGCAGCGTGAAGATCGGCAGCGACACCCTTACCTCCACCTCCGCCACCGGCGTCAGCGAGGAGTATTTCTCCATGAAGGGCTATACGGTGGATCAGGGCCGTGGGCTCCAGTACACGGATATGAAAAGCCGCAAAAAGGTCTGCGTGGTGGGCGAGTACCTGAATCAGGCGTACTTCGGCGGCAGCGCCGTGGGCCAGAGCATCAAGATCGGCGGCACCACGTTCACCATCGTGGGCGTGCTGGCCCAGCAGGGCTCGGAGCTGGAGGAGGGCGGCAGCGACGACTGCATCTATCTTCCCTACTCCACCGCCGCCCGGCTGAGCTTCACCGGCACTATCTCCAGCTATGTGATCACCGTGCAGGATACGGACCAGATCACCCAGGCCAAGGCCCTGGTGGAGCAGGAGCTGTACAGCGTCTTTTCAGACGACAGCGCCTACACGGTCACCAGCATGGCCGAGCTGGTGGATAAGATGAACTCCATGGTGAACATGATCATCTACATCCTGGCGGGCATCGCCGCCATCTCTCTGGTGGTGGGCGGCATCGGCATCATGAACATCATGCTGGTGTCCGTCACGGAGCGCACCCGGGAGATCGGCATCCGCAAGGCCCTGGGCGCCCGGGAGAGCGCCATCATGCGCCAGTTCGTCATCGAGGCGGCCACCACCTCCTCCCTGGGCGGGGTCCTGGGCATCATCCTGGGCTACATCCTCTCCGCGGCGGCCACCACCCTCATCGCAGCGGTGCTGCCGGATACGCCCATCGCCGTCACGCCCACGCTGCTGGCAGTGGCAGTGGCCTTCGGCGTGTCCACCGGCATCGGCGTGGTGTTCGGCTACCTGCCCGCCAAAAAGGCGGCGGTGCTCAACCCCATCGACGCGCTGCGCTACGACTGAAACCCCACAAAAAAAGACGTCCCGGATGTCCGGGACGTCTTTTTTACGCCTGCTCCGCCGCGCGGCGCAGCAGGGCGATCTCGGCGGTGTAGCCGGGGATGTCGTTGGGGGTCTCCAGGCAGAAGGGCAGGCCCCGCAGGGCCTCGTGGCGCACCACCCGCACCAGGGCCTCCAGGCCGATGCAGCCCGCGCCGATACAGGCGTGGCGGTCTTTGTGGCTGCCCAGGCCATTCATACTGTCGTTGAGGTGGATGGCACGGAGGCGGTCCAGGCCGATGATCCGATCAAACTCCGTCAGAACGCCGTCCAGGTCGCCGGCGATGTCGTAGCCCGCGTCCCAGACGTGGCAGGTATCCAGGCACACGCCCACCAGGTCCGCATGCTCCACCCGGTCCAAAATCTCCCGCAGCTCCTCAAACCGGCCGCCTACCTCGCTGCCCTTGCCCGCCATGGTCTCCAGCAGCACGGTGGTGGACTGGCCGGGGCGCAAAATGGCATTCAGGCCCTGGGCGATGAGGCCGATGCCCGCCTCGATGCCCTGGCCCACATGGCTGCCGGGGTGGAAATTATAATACTGGCCGGGCAGATGCTCCAGCCGGGCGAGGTCGTCGGCCATGGTGTCCCGGGCGAAGATCCGGTTTTCCTCCGCGGCGCCGCAGAGGTTCAGGGTGTAGGGGGCGTGGGCCACCAGCGGGGCAAAGCCGTTTTGGCGGAGCAGCTGCTCCAGGGCCTGGATGTCCTCCGTGTCCAGGGCCTTGGCCCGGCTTCCCCGGGGGTTGCGGGTGAAAAACTGAAAGGTGTCCGCTCCCATGTCCAGGGCCTGGCGGCCCATGGCGGCAAAGCCCTTGGACGAGGAGAGGTGACAGCCGATGTGCAGCATGAGGGGTCCTCCTTGTACGTGGTGCGGCGCCCACGGCGCCTGCCCCTTATTGTACCGGATGTTCCCCGTCGGCGCAACTGCCGGATTCCCCCTGGGAAAGATACAGCTCCTCCGCCTGCTGCTGGGCGGCCATCAGGTCGGCGCGCAGCCGTGCCAGTGCTTCCTCCGTTTCGCTCAGTGCGTTGAACAGCAACACATATCCCTTAAAAAGTTCCTGCATACTGTGGTCATCCTTTCTGTGTTGTCACAAGATGTTGGATTTGACAGGACTATCATACACAAAGGACCGGCGGAATTTTGCCGGAATCTGTCGAGGCGGTCGGGAAATTGCCGCATGGGGGCGCAGAGGCGGAGAACGGGACGGAACAGGCGGATTTTCCGCCGTTTTGGTCGCTTTTTCGGGCACTTTGGTAAATTTTAAAAAACTGTGAAGAATGGCAAAATTTTGGTGCGCGGGGTTGAAACCTCCGCTGCCCGGGTGCTATACTGACCGGGCGGAGCGGCGTTGCCGCCCACATGAATTGACTGAAAAGGAGGAAAGGTAAGTGGATACCGGCAGTCGAAGTTTCAAAACAGCCAGCGACGTTCCCTTACGGCGTCCCCTTGCCTTGTTCCGGGCAGTCTGAGGAGCCGTAGATCCATGGGAGTGTTGCCGCACAGGCCCGTCCCCGTCCAGGGGGTGGTGTCGGTGCGGCTTTGTGCGTCTGCTTTGAAGCTTCCCAATGAAAAAAGGGAGGTTAAAAGCCATGGAGAAGAAGATTTGGGCCCTGTGCCGCCAGCTGCTGGAGGAGAAGAAATTCCGGGAGCTGCGGGAGCTTTTGTGCGAAGAAAATGAAGTGGATCTGGCGGAGCTTTTGGAGACGCTGCCTGTGGAGCAGGCGGTGCTGGCGTTCCGGGCTCTGCCCAAGGAGCTGGCGGCGGAGGTGTTCTCCCTGCTGCCGCCGGAGTTTTGCCGCTCCATCGTGGAGGCGGCCAGTGACCGCGAGCTGGGTGAGATCGTGGAGGAGCTGTTTGTGGACGACGCGGTGGACATTCTGGAGGAGCTGCCCGCCGGCGTCGCAAGCCGCATGCTCCGCCAGGCCACGCCCGAGACCCGCAAGCTTTTGAACCAGTTCCTGCGCTACCCGGACGGCAGCGTGGGCAGCATCATGACCGCCGAGCTGGTGAAGCTCAAGCGGACGGACACCGCCGCCGGCGCCATTGCCCGCATCCGCCGCGTGGGCGAGGACTGCGAGTCCATCTACACCTGCTATGTGACCGACGAGCACCGGATGCTCCAGGGCGTGGTGACGCTGCGCCAGCTCCTCATGGCGGCGGATGAGGCCACGGTGGAGTCCCTCATGGAGACGGACGTGATTGCCGCCCGTACCACCGACGACCAGGAGCAGGCGGTGGAGACCATGATGCGCTATGACTTCCTGGCCCTGCCTGTGACGGACGCCGAGGGGCGTCTGGTGGGCGTGGTCACGGTGGACGACGTGATGGACGTCATGGAAGAGGAGGCCACCGAGGACTTCGAGAAGATGGCCGCCATGGCCCCATCGGAAAAGCCCTATCTCAAGACCGGGGTCTTCACCCTGGCCCGCCACCGCATTTTGTGGCTCTTGGTGCTGATGATCTCCGGCATGATTACCGGCGGCATCCTGGGCCGGTATGAGGAGGCATTCGCCGCCCTTCCCCTGCTGGTGACGTTCATCCCCATGCTGACGGACACCGGCGGAAACGCCGGCAGCCAGTCCAGCACGCTGGTCATCCGCGGCATGGCCGTGGGCGATATCCAGCTGCGGGACTTCCCCCGGGTCTTGTGGAAGGAGCTGCGGGTGAGCGTGCTGGTGGGCGCGGTCCTTGCGGCGGTGAATTTCGTGCGGCTGGTGATCCAGTACCCCGGCAGCCAGCTCATCTGCCTGACGGTGACGCTGGCCCTGTTTGCCACCGTGGTCATCGCCAAAACCGTGGGCGGCGTGCTGCCCATGGCGGCCCGTTTTCTCCGCGCGGACCCCGCCATCATGGCCGCGCCTCTCATCACCACCATCGTGGACGCCCTGTCCCTCATGATCTATTTTGCCATCGCCAAGCAGCTGCTGCCCATTTGAGTTTTTCTGGGAAAAACAAAAATTCCCCGTTGACAAACGAAAAAAGCTGTGGTAACATCACACTCAACAAAACGCAAGGACGCAGAGTAGTAAGCGGGAAGGCCCATGCAGAGAAGTGTCGGTTGGTGCGAGACACGATGGCTGCCGAACCGCCGAACTGGCTGCAGAGCGGCCGGGCCGAAGGTAAGTAGGCGCGGACGGGCGCACCCGTTACAGTGCAGGGATATGATGGTATCCCGCAGAGTGATCCTCGTTTCGAGGATAAAGAAGAGTGGTACCGCGGAAGCGTTTTTGAACCTTTCGTCTCTTCTGCCCTGACAGGCAGGAGCGACGAAAGGTTTTTTTGTTGGCTCCCTGCCCCATCAAACCAGTTTTGGGAGGAACCGAACATGAAAGAAAAACGCATCGCAAAGACCCCCTTCGTCATCGCCTTCTCCGTGGGCTCCGTGCTGTTTTCCGCCCACGCCGGCGGCGGCTTCGCCACCGGCAACCAGGCCAACACCTACTATGTGGGCCTTGGCTGGGCAGGTATCGTCTCCGCCGTGATCGCCATGCTGCTTTTGACGCTGACCATGCGCCAGGCCATGGTGATGTACAACTCCCGGGGACTGACCAGCTACAAGCAGCTGTTCGAGACCCTCTACCACCCCTTTGACAAGATCGAGTGGCTCTTTGAGGTGTTTTTCTACATCATGGTGCTCATGGCGGTGGCCGCGGCCATCTCCGGTGCCGCCTCCGCCCTCCAGGGCTACTTCGGCATGAACTACTACCTGGGCATCGCCGCCGTGGGCGCGCTGGTGCTGGTGCTCACCATCTTCGGCGCGGGCATCGTCCGGGCGGCCTCCACTTACATGGGCATCGCCATTTTGATCACCGCCATCACCATCTACACCGTGGGCATCTTCAAAAGTGACAGCGCCATCACCACCGTGCTGGCTGCGGACTTCACCCAGCGCGGCTTTGCCGGCATCCCCCAGGCCATCGTCAACGCGTTCACCTACGCCGGCTTCCAGTGCGTGACCCTGCCCACCATGATCGCCTGCGGCACCCCGCTGAAAAACCGCGCCGGCTGCGGCAAGGCCATGTGGATCTCCTTCGCCATGAACACCGTGGCGCTGGTCCTCTCCATCTTCATGCTCCTTTCCTGGCAGGGCGTCTACACCGCCGCGGAGGGCGGCACCACCATCCCCACCCTCACCGCCTGCAACGCCATGGGCATCGGCTGGCTCACCACCGTGTACGGCATCTGCCTGCTCCTGTGCCTCATCTCCACCGGCGTGACCACTATCTTCGGCTTCGTGGCCCGGTTTGAAAAGCTCCCCATGTTCCGCGCCATCCCCTCTGCCCCCGTCCGCAGCGCCATCGTCTCCGCGTTCATCATCGTGGTTTCCATGACCATCTCCCTGGCGGGTCTTTCCAACATCATCAAGTACGGCTACGGCTACTGCGGCTATCTCGGCATCGCCGTGGTGGTGATCCCCTTCCTGACGGTGGGCGTGTATAAAAACCGCGCTTACATCCGCGCCCACGGGGAGGCCTTCCCTGAGCGCAAGGAGGAGAACGCCCCCGCTGCCAAGCC